>JAILMS010000047.1 GCA_024692385.1 Prevotella sp.
CCGCTTGACATCATGATATACATACCCAGCAAGGTAGAGAGCACCAACAGGTGGAACTCACCAGCATACTTCGCTGCCTCGCGCTCCAGCCAAGGCTGAGCCATCACAACAACGATGAAGGTACCCAAGGTGAGGATGACCTTCATCACCTGTGAAGCCTGAGAAGCGACATACATGCCACCAAAAGCCTCAGCAGGGCCGACAGTGGTCAGCATAATGGTCTGGCAGAGCAGCAGTGCTGCTGTCAGTTTACCCAATACCGATGTCTTGCGCTCGCTCTTATGCAGACAGAAGTCGGCAAAGAATACGAGAAGCAGTGCGAGGACCAACAGTGCCTCGGGAATCATATTTAGGAATTGTCCGTAATTCATTTCTTTGGTCCTCCTTATTTAATAATGTTAGAGAGAATTGGTCCTACGGCGTCATTGATAACATTGCTTGCCCAGAGGGGGAACATACCGAGACCAGCCACACATGCGATGAGGCAGATAACGGCGAAGCGCTCGTCCCAAGTAGCATCGGTCAGCTCCAGGAAGTGCTGGTTCTTCACCTCACCATAGAGGATCTTACCAACAACACGCAGGATGTAGACAGCGGTCACAACGATAGAGGTACAAGCAATGATGGTGGCCACACGGTGGAACGTATCGGGATTCTCGAAAGAACCTACGAAGATGGTCATCTCAGCAATGAAGCCTGAGAAGCCAGGGAGACCGAGGTTGGCGAGACCAGCAATAACGTAACCCACAGCGAGGAAAGGCATAATCTTCATCAAGCCATCCAGATAGCGAATGTCGCGGGTGTGGGTACGACCGTAGATCATACCAATCAGTGCGAAGAAGAGGGCCGTCATCAGACCGTGAGAGAGCATCTGCAGGATAGCACCAGTGCAAGAGGTCTTGGTCATCATCAGCAGGGCGAAGAGCACCAGACCGCAGTGTGACACTGACGAGTAAGCATTGATGTACTTCAGGTCGGTCTGAACACAGGCTGAGAAAGCGCCATAGACTACTGAGATGGTGGTGAGAATCAGGAAGATCCAAGCCAGCTCATTAGCAGCATCGGGCAACAGATACATAGCTACACGGAAGCAGCCGTAGCCTCCCAGCTTCATCAGTACACCAGCGTGGAGCATAGAGACTGCCGTGGGGGCAGAAGCATGACCGTCGGGTGACCATGTGTGGAAGGGGAACAGAGCGCCCAGCACACCGAAACCGATGAAGATGAAGGGGAAGAACACCTTCTGAATGTCTACGGGGATATTGTGCATGGCAGCAATCTCGTTGACGTTCATCGTGGTAGCGCCACTGAAGTAGTAGATACCCAGAATACCGAGAATCAAGAGAGCAGAACCTCCCATCAGCATCAGCGTCAGCTTCATGGCTGCATACTCCTTGTTACCTGAACCCCAGACACCAATCAGCAGGTACATGGGGATGAGGGCTACCTCGTAGAACATAAACATGGTGAACATATCGGTGCAGATGAAGAAGCCATAGACACCCGTAGAGAGCAGGGTGAACCAGAGGAAGTACTCCTTGGTCATGGGCTTCAGCTGCCAAGAGGCAAAGGTACCGGTGAAGACGATGACGCTCGAGAGGAGCAGCATGACTACAGAGATACCATCGACACCAACAGAATAGGCGATATTAAGAGGCTTGAACCAAGGGGTAGAAGCCGTCAACAGCATAACATCAGTATTACCTGCTGCACGCTGCTGAACGAAATAGATGGTCAGCCATACGGACAGGGCCAGCAAGCAAGAGGCGCCAACCACCATCACGCCACGCACCTGATTCAGGCTCTTGGCCAGCCAAAGGCCGAGGAGCATCAGGGCGGGAATTACTACGAATAATGTTAATATACTCATAATTGTACTTTCGATTTAGATTGCAAGCAGGATTAATGTTAATGCAATAGTACCTGTCAGGAACCATACGGCATACTGGCGGACATCGCCACTCTGCCAAGGACGCAAGCTCTCACCAGCCTCATTGGCACCCCATGCCACAAAGTTGAACGTGCCGTCAACGACGTGGCGGTCGAACCAAGCGATAGGCTTAGAGATGCAACGGAAAATGATGCGGTGGGTAACATACTGCCAAATCTCATCCTGATAGAAACGCTTGTAAGCAGCACGGTGCAGCTTGGGGAACGTCTTATACAGACGCTCAGCGATGGGCTGGCTCTCACCCTTATAGATATAGGTGGCGAGACAGATGCTCAGGATAGCAATTACCGTAGAAGTAGCAGCAATCTGCGTATCGAAGTGGATGGTGTAGTTGGTACCCTCGGCACTGACAAACTGGCCGAAGCTGCCACCCCACCCTGCGAAACCTGCAATGGTAGAATAGATACCTACACCCATGGTGATAACGCAAAGCACAATCAGAGGAGCAGTCATCGTGAGAGGAGCCTCATGAGGAGTGTGGTGCTCGTGAGCCTCTACATTCTCTGTACCCCAGAAGATACCGTAGTACAGGCGGAACATATAGAAGGCGGTCATGGCAGCGATACCCGTCATAATCCAACCAACTACAGGGCTGTAAGCGAAGCAAGCGGTGATAATCTCATCCTTTGAGCTGAAGCCCGAGAAGAAAGGAATACCAGCGATGGCGAAGCACGAAATCAGGAAGGTGATATTCGTGATAGGCATATACTTGCGCAGACCACCCATCATTGACATCTCGTTAGAGTGAACGGCATGGATGATACAACCGGCACCGAGGAACAGACAAGCCTTGAACATAGCGTGGGTGAACAGGTGGAACATACCAGCCATGAAACCGAGCTGTGCGTGGTTGTCGAGTACTCCGTGGTGGCCAGGCAGGCTAACACCGAGGGCAACCATCATGAAGGCAATCTGAGAAATCGTTGAGAAGGCCAGCACACGCTTGATGTCACTCTGAGCACAAGCTACGGCAGCGGCATAGAAAGCGGTGAAGACACCTACCCAGACCACGATGCTCATCTGAGGCTGAGCATACTCAACCCAGAGGGGGAACATACGGGCAATCTGGAACACACCGGCAACAACCATGGTAGCAGCGTGAATCAGCGCAGATACAGGTGTAGGACCTTCCATGGCATCGGGCAGCCAGATGTGTAAGGGGAACATAGCACTCTTACCAGCACCACCGATGAACATCAGTACCAGAGCGGTAGGCAGGATGAAAGCACCTGCAGCAACAGCCTTGGCAGCATTGCCGGCGATGAATGGTGTAGTGCCCTCGCCCATCACGATGTCGCCAGCAAATGAGAAGCTGAACGAATCGGTGTAGTAACCAAACAGCAGGATACCGATGAGGAAGAACATATCAGCGAAGCGAGTCACGATGAATGCCTTCTTAGAGGCAGCAATGGCGGGCTTCAACGGATAGTAGAATCCAATCAACAGATAAGATGATACACCTACCAACTCCCAGAAGGTATACATCTGGAAGATGTTGGTAGCAACAACCAGTCCGAGCATTGACATGGTGAAGAGGCTCAGGAAAGCGTAGTAACGCTGGAAGCCCTTCTCACCGTGCATATAGCCGAAAGAGTAGATATGTACCATCAGAGAGACTGTCGAGATGACAATGAGCATCATTACAGAGATAGGATCCAGCAGGATACCCATATCGAAATGCAGATTGCCCAGTGGCAGCCAGGTGAAGTTATAAGGAACGATAGTGGCGAAGGTGCCATCAGCCGTACGGTCTGCCGTGAAATAGGCGAAGGCCGTCAGGTAAGAGAGCACGGTAACCAGTCCCAATGATGTCGTGCCGATAAGACCAGCAGTCTTATGCGACATCTTCATGCCAGCGAGCGCAAGAATCACGAAGGACAGCGCAGGCAGCAGAAGGATCAGAAATGAATAACTATATATTTCCATAACCATTTACCATTTCATATTCTTGATACTGTCAACGCTATCGCTATGGAAGTTGCGGTAGACATTGATGATAATAGCAATAGCCACAGCCGACTCAGCAGCTGCTACACCGATCACGAAGAGTGTCATAAACATACCCTCCATGCCCTGTGGATAGAGCAGACGGTTGACGGCGGCGAAATTGATATCAACGGCGTTGAGCACCAGCTCGACAGAGATGAGCATGGCAATCAGGTTGCGACGAGTCACAAAGCCATAGACGCCGATAAAGAATAACAGCGCACTCAGTGCGAAATAACATTCTACAGGTACCATAGCTTAATCCTCCTTATTTTCTTTACGTGCAACAACCAAACCACCGATGATGCAGGCCAGCAGGAACAGTGAGATGAACTCGAAAGCGAGCACATACTGATACTTGCCAGCACCTACGAGGGCTGTACCAATCTCTTTCATAGGAACCTCTACATTGCTGGGATTCAGCGTGTAGAAACCAGTCTTCAGCATAATCAGAGTGACAACGACCAAGCCAGCCAAAGCTGCCAGACCGCCACCAATCATCTTGCTAGACTTGACACGCTCCTCCAAGCCCTGAAGGGTACGCTTGCTCACCAACTGGATGGCGAACACATAGATCATCGTAACGCCTCCGGCATATACCGAGATCTGAGCGGCGCCCAGGAAGGTGTAGTCGAGCAGGAAATAGATACCTGCTACACCAAAGAGCACGAACAACATGAATGTTGCGGCTCGCATGATTCTCTTAGTGGTCACACACAACAGCGCAGAGCCGAGGATGATCACCGCGAGAATAATAAACATGATTGTATTTGCCATAATGCGTTACTTCGTTTTAGTATTAAACTTACCGACTTGCCACTCAGCGCCACCTTCAATGAGGTTAGGCAGTGAGCCACCATTATAGACTTCCTTGTCCAAGTGAAGCACCAGCTTAGAGCGGTCGAATACGGCATTCTCAAAGTCATTTGTAAACTCGATGGCATCGAAGTTGCAGGCGTTGGTACAGAGCTGGCAGAACATGCAGTCGCCCAGGTCGTACTGATAATCGTCAAGCACCTTCTTCTTCTTTCCTGTCTCAGGATCATCAGCCATGTGGCTCAGAATCTTGATGGTTCCATTGGGACATGACTTCTCACACAGCGTGCAGGCAGTACACTTGTAGTTGCCATTCTCATCGCGCTTGAAGACGAGACGGCCACGGTGACGCTTAGACACGTGGAGTGTGGTCTTGCGATTCTCGGGATACTGCTCAGTTGACTTATTGGTGAAGAAGTCCTTGAAATATTCCTTCCAAGAGGTCTTCATACCGGTAGCCAGCGTCTTCAAGCCGTGCCCGATTTCTCCAAAATATGTTTTGTTATCTTCCATTGCTATACCTTATTTAATATACAGGCCGAGGGCCACAACAACAGTCATAATCACGAGGTTGAGGAGAGCCAGCGGCATCAGGTACTTCCACTCCAGCTTCAGAATCTGGTCGATACGCAGACGGGGGAATGTCCACTTAATCCACATCAGAATCCATACCAGGAAGAAGGCCTTACCCATGAACCATACGATACCGGGGATGTAGTTCATCACCTGATCGAAAGCGGCAATGCCGATGTTCACAGGAGCCCAACCACCGAGGAATACGGTAGCAGCGATACCTGCGATGATAAAGAGGTTGAGGAACTCAGCGAGATAGAAGAAGCCGAAGCCCATACCTGAATACTCGGTATGATGACCAGCGGTCAACTCACTCTCAGCCTCAGCCATATCGAACGGGCCACGGTTAGCCTCAGCGTTACCTGCAATGAGGAATACGAAGAAGGCGATGATGGCAGGAATATGACCCTGGAAAATAAGCCACTTCCAAGGACCGGTCTGTGCCTCTACAATACCAGACATCTGCATAGTACCTGTCAGGATTACAGCAGTAATCAGACAGAGACACAGTGACATCTCGTAAGAGATCATCTGCACAGCACCACGCATGGCAGAAAGCACTGAGTACTTGTTGTTAGAACCCCAACCGGCAAGGAAGATACCTACTACGCCAATCGAAGAGATAGCTGTGAGCAGGAATACACCTACGTTGAAGTCAAGTACTGTAGCACCATTGTTCCAGGGAAGGAACGAGAAGGCACCTACAGAACCAATAATCACCAAGAGCGGAGCAACGAGATAGAGCACCTTGTCGGCACGGTCGACGATGAAGATCTCCTTAACGAGCATCTTGAATACGTCGGCAAACACCTGAAGCAATCCCCAGTAACCTACTCGCATCGGGCCAAGACGGCACTGGAAGTAGGCACAAACTTTACGCTCCATAAATATCAGTACGATAGCGATGAGGGCATATCCTACAAGGATACCAGCACCCACCAGCACGCACTCAATCAATATCGCCAACCATTCAGGACAACCGAGTGTCAACTGCAGCAGTTGGTCGAACCATTGTGTTACTATAGAAAAGTCGAACATATTATTATCTGTCAATATCAGGAATTACTACATCAATAGCGGCACAAGTAGCGATGAGGTCGGCAACCTTCTGACCACGAAGCATCGGGTCGAAAGCACCTACCAGCGAGAGACCCATTGGGCGCATCTTCATGCGGTATGGGCTCTTATCACCACGAGAGTCGAGATAAACACCAAACTCACCAGCTACACCCTCAACAGAGTAGTACCACTGTCCTTCGGGGCACTTGATGATGGGCTTCTGCTTCACATAGAAGTCACCCTCAGGAATATTGTCGATGAGCTGCTCGATAATGTTCAAGCTCTGGTACATCTCATTGATATGGACGAGGTAACGGTCCATAGAGTCGCAGCCAGTCAATGTGCACTGCTCCCACTCTACCTTATCATACATATCGTATGGGTGGTTCTTACGAACATCGTTCTTCCAACCAGAAGCACGACCGGCAGGACCAGTAACTGCATAGTTGATACAATCCTCGAGACTCATCGGACCACAGTTCTCCAGACGGTTGTGAGTGATGATGTTGTCACCGAAGATGTCCATATACTCCTGAATGGTAGGACGCAGGTACTTCACGAGGTCCTTACAGTTCTTTACGAAGTTAGGATCAATATCATCCTGCAGGCCACCAATACGGTAGTAGTTCTGAATCAGACGGCCACCAGTGGTCTCCTCCATGACATTGAGCACGTGCTCACGGTCACGCATACCATAAAGCATACCAGTGAGAGCGCCAAGGTCCTGAGCAACACATGAGGTGTAAAGCAGGTGAGAGTCGAGACGCTGCAACTCATCCATAATGGTGCGGATGTACTTGATGCGGTCGGTCAATTCTACCTCCATAGCCTCCTCGATAACACCTACCAGTGCATGGCGATGCTGCATAGCACCCAGATAGTTAAGACGATCTGTTAAGGCAAGTGTTTGAGGATAGGTCATACCCTCCCACATCTTCTCAATAGCACGATGGATGTAGCCAAGGTGTGGATAAATGCGCTTCACAGTCTCACCGTCGAGAACAGTCTGCAAGCGGAGCACACCGTGGGTAGCAGGGTGCTGAGGACCAATGTTGATAACATAATCATCGTTGGTAAACAGCTGGTTCTGCTTTGACTGCAGAACACCATCCTTATCGAGGTAGTATTCCAGACCGTAGTCGGGCTCTGCATCATCCTCCAAGGTGTACTTATCGTTGAACTGCCAGTCCTTACGGAAGGGGTGACCCTTGAAGTCTGAACGCAGGAACAAACGACGCATATCGGGATGACCGAGGAATACGATACCGTAGAAGTCATAAACCTCACGCTCTAACAGGTCGGCTACGCGCCAGATGTTAGATACAGTAGGCAGATAAGGAGTATCCTTCTGAGTCTTGGCAATCATCTTCACTGAGCAACGCTCGTGAGTCTTTGTATTCTCAAGGATATATACACAGCCAAGGCCCTCTTCACTTCCAAAGTCCTCACCGACGATAGTGACAAGATAGTCAAAGCCCTTCTTGTCCTTCAAGTTCTGCATCTCCTGTGCGAACTTGTCGAAATCAAATGATAAAAACTCTAACTTCATGCCTTCTCCTCCTCTACTTTAGCTTCTGCCTGAGCAGACTTTAGTTCTTCAACAAACTCCTGAGGCACTTCCGTTACCACAATCGGCTCACGACGATGGTCGTTATGCTTTGAACGGAAGGTCAGCTCCTCGTTAGAAACGCCCAGCTTAGCCTCCTCAGCGGTCTGCTTGTGGTTGGCACCACCGAAGAATTTCTCAATCTTCACCTTACGCTGCAACTGCATCATGCCATACATGATAGCCTCTGGACGTGGGGGACAACCAGGAATAAACACATCCACGGGAACAATCTCCTCAATACCCTTTACGACATGGTAGCTCGACTTGAAAGGACCACCGCTGATGGCACAACCACCGACAGCAATCACATACTTAGGCTCAGCCATCTCATCGTACAGACGCTTCAAAGCGGGAGCCATCTTGTGAGTGATGGTGCCGGCGCACATAATCAAGTCGGCCTGACGGGGAGAGTTACGCGTAACCTCGAAACCAAAGCGAGCGAAATCATAACGGGCACAACCACAGGCCATGAACTCGATACCACAGCATGAAGTGGCAAAGGTCAGTGACCAAAGTGAGTTTGAACGTCCCCAGTTAATCAACTGGTCAAGCGTACCCGTAACCACATTGACGCCACCCTCATGGAGCTCGTCAACAATCTTCTCTAACGAGGCGTTATCATTCCACTCCTCGTAGGGAATACTTTTGATGTGCGGTTTTCTTACTTCCATTCCAGGTCTCCTTTCCGCCAAGCGTATGCCAAGCCTAATACTAAAACCACCAAGAAGAAGCCGATGCTCAGCAACGCTGCTGCGCCGAACTCCTTCACTACTACCGCCCATGGATACAGAAATACTGTTTCTATATCAAACATGAGGAACAAGATGGCAAAGAGATAGAAACCTACCGACACGGGAAGCCATGAGCTGCCACGTGTGGGGATACCACTCTCATACGGCTCACCCTTCACCTTCGCGTAAGACCGAGGTCCTATCAGCTTGGCTACTACGTAAGCCGCTACCACCAATGTCAAAGCCGTCACCAAGACGGTGATTAACAAAGTAAAGTTCATAAAATTTATATAATTACAATATTGTATGCTTCAAAAGCGGCTGCAAAGGTACACAAAAAAAAGAAGAATGAAGAATGAAGAAAGAAGAATTTGTATAAAAACAGAAAAAAAATAAAAGCCGCTACCTTTTACAGGTAACGGCCTTGATTATTTTACCATCGGAAAGGCTTCCTCAGAGAGTTCTTTAAAGAAGTCATACTCCAATATAACGCTGATTCTCATCAGTAGTCGAGCATCCAAACTCTTACGTTTAAAGATGTTGTATACATTTGTACGCTCGCAAGGAATTTGCGTTGCTAACCATGCAGCTGACCTACCCTGTTTTCTAAGAATCTCCTCGATGTGCTTACCAATATTCATAATTGCAGTCTTGATTTAGTTTTTTCTTTTTTGGTATAATCTCGGCTGCAAAGGTATGAAATATATCTCAATATGTCAGCACATTATTGTTGAATTCTTTTTTGCAAATGTCCTAAAATTGCAAACTTTCGCCAATACAGGCGTTAGGTTGTTGAATATGTATCAACGAACAGACTGTTGGAGCGATATCTACGATGTGAACTTCTCTTGGAGATGCACCATGCGGAACCTTCCATCCATAGAAGAGCAAAGGAATATGTGCGTCGTACGGATTCCACTCTCCATGAGTGGTACCTACTGGCGATGACCAACCGGCATATTCATAGTATCCAGGCTCTACACAAACAATGATGTCGCCAGAGCGACGGAAATTATATCCGCAGAGGATGCGCTCACGCAAGAAGGCAGGAACAGGAGCAGTAGCAGCCTTCTCATAATCAACGACAAAGGCAATGTTGGGATACTGGCGCAAGAAATCTACTACGACATCCTTAACGCGCTGCAACTCCAGCCCCTGCTCAGCAATTCCCTGATGATCGAGGAAGAAGCGATAGTCAACAATTCCCAACAAAACTGGTTTACTATTACCCAGTTTTTGAGCGACATATTTTTCCAGTTCCTCCTTTACATTATCAGAGAGCCACTGTCCGCCAGCAAGTTTATTATCCTGCATGAACTTATAGTTATGGGCTGCACCATGGTCGGCAGTCAGGAAAGCCAGATAATTGCCACGACCAACTTGCTCATCAAGAGCAGAGAGCAAACGAGCCAGGTCTTTATCCAACTCCATATAAGCCTCATCGGTATGCTCACCGCGCGTACCCCACTTATGACCAATAACATCGGTCTGAGAATAGCTGACACACAGCATATCAGTCTCATCACCCTGTCCGAGGCGCTCGCCCTTCAGGGCTGCAATGGCCATATCTGTAGTAATATGTCCTGTCAGCGGATATAGTCCGACATCCTTACCAACCTGCTTAAACTCTTTATTTTTAGCCAATTCCTTATTATAGTCCTTAGCCCACTGAGGCAGTTCATTCATATAATAGGTAGAGGTAATAAACTGACGGTTCTTGGTATCCAACCAGTAGGCAGCAGTTGCCGAATGACCAGCGGGAAGAATGGCTGCACGGTCTTTATAGCTGACACCAATCACTTTGGATTTGAAGTCTGTATGCAGACGCAACTGGTCGCCGATGGTGGTACTTAACAGGTTGATGGGCGACATACAGCCTGCCTTACGATTGTCAGAGCCAACAGGGTCTACTGACTGGTCAGATGTACAATAGGTATCGCGACCATTGACAAAGAAGTTATTACCGCAGATACCATGAAAAGCTGGGGTCGTACCCGTATAAGCACTGGTATGACCAATGGATGTCACCGTTGGCAGATAATTAATCAGGCAGTTGTCAAAACTATATCCTTGGGTAATCAGCCGACGGAAGCCTCCCTCACTGAACTTGTCATAATAGCGTGAGAGATAATCCCA
>JAILMS010000087.1 GCA_024692385.1 Prevotella sp.
TAAGTCGTTCTCACTCAGCTTTTCTACGTTGAGCTATGCTGGTAAAACGCAACATTACATCTATAGATTAAAGGGGTTTGAAGATGAATGGATAGCGCTGAAACCTGGCGAGCATACGGTGAGATATACCAGTTTGAAACCTGGCACCTATGTTTTTGAGGTGAAAAACAGTACTGAGGCTGGATTGGAAGGACAGACCATCAGCATAGAAGTGGTAATAACTCCTTATTTTTGGAAGAGTTGGTGGTTCCTGCTGTTGTGTTTCATTATGCTGTCTGTTGCCTCCGTGTTTTTCTTTAAGCAACGTTTAGCTATTCTTCGTCGACAGGAAGCTGAGAAATTACTTATTCCTATCAAAAAGGTGTTGGAGGATTCCGACGCACCTGAAGCTCTGCAAGTGCGTATCCAGAATATCCTGCACCACCATGAACGTATGAAGGAGAGCCGTCATCGTAGTGTAGAAACTGATAAGCAGCAGACGCAACCTACTAAGAGCTTCATGGAGCGTGCTACGGATATTTTGGAGCATCATTATATGGATAGTCAGTTCGATATTACCGAGTTTGCTGACGCTATGGGCATGAGCAAAAGTCTGCTCGCCAAACGTATCAAGGAGGAGACAGGTCAAAGTACCAGTCAGTTTATCCGAAACTACCGTCTGAGCATTGCCCGTGAACTGATTCTTGAGAACTATGCCAACCGTAATATTATGGAAATAGCTTACAAGGTTGGCTTCAACGATCCCAAATATTTCACCCGCTGTTTCACCTCTTTATACGGCACTTCTCCGAGTACGTATAAGGTTTCTAGGTAGACAAAATACAAGGTGGACGTTTTTGTCCACCTTTATTGTTATTTTGTCCACCTTGATTTATATCAAGAGTTGTATATTTGCAGTTGAAATTCAATTACACTACAATTTAACATAACCTAAAAACGTTACACATGAGAAAGAAAATGTTATTCTCGATGATGTTCATGGCAGGTATTGCTGGAGGTCTTGTCACCTTCCCCTCTCAAGCTATGGCATCAGTGACACAATCGCAGACTATTAAAGTTAGTGGTCAGGTTGTGGATCAAGACGGACAGCCACTTATTGGTGCTACCGTCAAGGTAAAGAATGCAAAACTTGGTGTTGTTACTGATTTTGATGGCAACTTCACCATCGATGTCGCTTCCGACGGCGTTCTTGTCATTAGCTACGTAGGCTATAAGGATCGCGAGATTGCTGTACGCGGGCGCGCAAACCTTGAAACTATTCAATTGGCAGACGACACCAACATGCTGGAACAGGTGGTCGTTGTCGGTTACGGTACTCAGAAGAAGGCAGACCTGACAGGTTCTGTCTCTATCGTGAATGCCGAAGAACTGAAGCGTGTCTCTAACTCCAACATTTCTTCAATGCTGGAAGGTAAGGTCGCTGGTGTACAGATTACTTCCGACGGTCAGCCTGGTGCAGACCCGACGGTGCGCATTCGAGGTGTCGGATCATTCGGTAGCACCGCACCGCTTTATGTGGTCGACGGTGTACCCGTAGGAACCACCATCCGCGACTTCTCACCAAACGACATTGAGACCATCCAGGTGCTGAAGGATGCTTCTGCAGGCGCCATCTACGGTTCTCGTGCTGCTAACGGTGTGATCATTATTACCACCAAGAGCGGTAAGAAAGACCAGCCTCTGAAGGTGGACTATAAGGGTTACTTCGGTATAGACAAGGTGTCCAGCGACGTCTATGACGTGATGAATGCCAGTCAGTACAGCCAGTACTTAGGTCAGGCATGTGCCAACTCAAACACTGCTCTGGCAGGTGGCTACAGCCTGAATCCTACCACAGGCCGCTATCAGTTCCAGGACAACACCGATACCGACTGGTTCAGCGAGGTCTTCAAGACCGGTACTCGTCAGAACCACAACATCAACCTGAGTGGTGGTAGCTCATCAAGCACCTACAACGTAGGTCTCGACTACTTCCAACAGAAGGGAACCTTGGAAGGTGCAGGTCCTAACTACCAGCGTTTCACCGCGCGCGTGAATAATACTATGGATACGAAGTTCGTCAAGTTCCGCACCAGCCTTGTCTACTCGCACTCTGACCAGGACGGTATGGGTCTGTCGAACGCTTCAGAGTATGTACAGGGCCTGTATGGTGACGTCACTAACGTGCTGCGTGGTACTCTGCTGATGCAGCCTACTATCAAGGCTTACGACGCCAACACATGGGTACTCGACGACAAGGTAGGTTCTGCCAGCAGCTACCACTACGATGCCTACGGATATGGTGTCTACTACGATACCATCCATGGTGATATCTCTGCTTCTAACCCCTTGCTGGTCAACAACCTGCTGACCCGTAACACCACAGTAGACCGTATCACTGGTACTGGTTCTGCTGATGTTGACCTGCTGAAGATGATTGGTCTGGAGAACAAGAACCACAATCTGACCTATCGTCTGAACCTTTCTTATAGCAAGACACACGCTACCGACAAGACATGGATTTCTGCATGGATTCAGTCAAACCGTGTCTATCTGGACAAGTCTAACGAGAAACTGACCAAGGGTACACGTGAATATACCGAGTTCCTGGTAGAAAATACGCTGACCTACGACGGAACCATCGGCAAGCACCACATCAACCTCTTGGGTGGTATTACCTATCAGGAGAACCATACCAACAACATTACCGGTTGGGGTGTCAACTTCTCTGAGCCTTACTATCTGCAGTTGCAGAATGGTGCAGAGACTTTCTCCAGTTCTTACGAGGACAAGACCGCTATCACGTCATTTCTGGGTCGTTTGAACTACGACTACGATGGCAAGTACCTGTTCTCTGTTGTCGTACGTCGCGATGGTAGCTCACTGCTTTCCAAGGACATCCGCTGGGACACCTTCCCCTCTGTATCAGTAGGTTGGCGTTTCGATAAGGAAAATTTCTTCCCCATCAGCCGCGACATCGTCAACATGTTCAAGTTGCGTGCCAGCTATGGTGAGCTGGGTAACGTGATGGCTGTTGCTCCTTATGCCAACCTGGCAACACTGGCCCGTAATAACATGACCTACTCATTTGGCAACAATGCCGTTACAGGTTCTGCAATCTCTAACTTCGTCAACCCCAACATTGCTTGGGAGAAGAAGAAGACCACCAACTTTGGTATCGATATCGCTATGTTCAACAACCGCTTGGAGTTCACTGCCGAGTATTATAAGAACAAGTCTGAGGAACTGCACTACAACGTTCCCGTTCCTGCCAATGCTGGTGTAGCCAACACCTCAGTGACCATGAACGCTGCATCGATGGAGAACAGCGGTTTCGAGTTCTCTGCAACCTATCGTAACAACGACCATCCCTTGAAGTGGCAGGTTAGCGGTAACTTGAGCACTCTGAATAACAAGGTTACCTCTCTTGGCTTCGGTACCGAGCGCCTCATCCAGGGCTTCTGCATCACAGAGGTTGGCGAGGAAGTCGGTAAATTCTATGGTTGGCAGTATGGTGGTATTATCCGCAATCAGGGCCAGCTGAATGCACTGAACGAGGCCGGTCGTGTTACCCACAACAATATCGAGATGGAGAAGCAGAAGGCTAATCCCACATACGTTCCCGATCTCTATGCAGAGGGTGAGTGGTCTTATCAGCAAGGTGCCAACATCGGTGACTGCTGGTACTACGACACCAACAACGATGGTAAGGTTGACGCAGAAGACCAGACGGTTCTGGGCAGTGGTATGCCAAAGGTGAACTTCGGTATCAGTGCTCGTCTGGAGTATAAGGGCTTCGACCTGGCTATCTCTACCTATGGTGCACTGAACTACCACGTAACAGATGATATTTATAATAGTCTGAACTCCAGCTATGGTCCTGGCAACAAGGACGTCAAGGTTCTCAGTGCCAACCAGTGGTCTGCAGACGGTAAGGAATACCTCTCTGATGTTCCGCGTACCTATTATACTAATAATGCTACTTTAGGCTGGAACGACCTGTTCAGCGATCGTAAGATTCAGAACGCTGCCTACTGGAAGATTGCCAATATCGAACTGGGTTACAACATTCCCGACAAGGTCTTCAAAGGTGTCATCACCGGTGCCCGTGTCTATGTATCAGCCCAGAACCTTTACACCTTTACCAGCTATAAGGGCTACAACGTAGACTACTCTACCGCTAACCCCTTCACTCCTGGCTACAACTTCTGCTCATTCCCCAGCGCTCGTAGCTTCATGGCAGGTGTACTCTTCTCGTTCTAATTAGGTTGAAGAATTATAAACTGAAAAAACGAAGTTGAATTATGAAACTATATAAATTATCACTCGCCCTGATTCTGGGCCTTGGTATGATAACCTCTTGCAATGACAAGTTGGATATCAGCAACCCCAACCAGCAGACATCAGAGACCTTCGGCAACACTGTCGACGAGCTCGAGGAATGTGTCATTGCTGCCTACAACCACATCCGCATGGAGGGCACCTATGCCCGTGTCGGATACAATCTTGATGTCACTCGTGGCGATGAGGTGTGGAACGCCTCACAGGTATGGTACCTGCCTTTTGACGATTTGAACGACCCCGTTACAGACGAGATCAATCAGTGGTCATGGCGTGACTGGTACTACACCATCAACGTCTGCAACTTTATCCTGTCGCACACCAGTGGTGACAGCAGCTCACTCAGTACGAAGATGCAGCACATCAAGGGACAGGCCCTCTTCATCCGTGGCTTGGCCTACTATAACCTCGCCGGTTACTATCAGAACCCTGCTCTGATTACCGACTATTCACAGTATGGTACACTCGACGGACTCTATGCCAGCAACCACGCTGACGGCGATGCTGACGGCAATGCCCAGTACGACCGCGTACTCGACCAGGTAGAGGCTGACTTCACGGAAGCTATGTCTTTGCTGCCTTCAAAGACTGAAGGTGGTGAGTGGGCTAAGGGCCGTGCTACAGCAGGTGCTGCTGCCGGTTACTATGCACGTACACTGATGGTTCGCCACAAGTATGCAGAGGCTCTGACCGTTCTGAAGGACATTATGAGCACTGCTGATGGTGGTAATGAGAAATACGGCGCCTACAAACTCATGACCAACTATGGTGACAACTTCCGTGAAGGTTCACAATATGAGAACAATGACGAAAGTCTATTCGAGGTACAGTTCCTGGACTATGGCACACAGGGTGTTGATGACGAGTGGACACCAGTAAACACCAGTCCTAACGCTACACAGGGTTCTGCTATCGAGAGTAACTACGGTCCTGGTGCCTTTGGTGGCTGGGCTGACCTTTCTGCCTCTCCTTGGCTGTACAATCTGTTCAAGGCTGAGCGTACCACAGGTGGTGGCCTCGACCCCCGTCTCTATTGGACTATCGGTACATACGAGCCTGAGTGGGAGAACAACCCCATGACCCTCGGCAATGTATGCTACACTACAACAATGACTGCTACCGATATCGTTGTTACCAACAATGACAATGGTGGTCTGCCCATCGCCAAGAACACCAACCTTCGCACAGGTCTGTACGACAAGGTGGTTACAGGTCTGCACGATGGTATCAACCTCCGCCTGATGCGCTACTCTGACGTGCTGCTGCGCGCTGCTGAGTGCGAAAACGAGATCAATGGTCCTACGGCCGACGCCTTCAAGTGGATTGACAAGGTGCGCAACCGTGCCCAGCTGGCCAACCTGGATCAGAGCAAGTTCAACACCAAGGACCTGCTGTTCGAGCAGATTGCCAATGTGGAGCGTCCTAAGGAGTTCGGCTGCGAGTTTGGCCGTGGCTTCGACCTCATCCGCTGGGGCTTCTTCTATGCTGGCGACCGTCTGAATCAGTTGAAAGCCCATGGTGCCTTCAACGTATGGAAGAAAGCTGACTTCGATGCAGGCAAGTACACCTACACGCCGAAAGATCCCGTTGATCCTTCTTCTTGCAGCAAGAGCTCTTTCAACTCTTATGTACAGGGCCACGAGTTCCTGCCTATCTACCAGAACACTCTGAACGACAACCCCAACCTCACAGGTAACTCTGCCAACAAGAGCACGAGCAATGCCAGCTATTTCAGCAGTAAGGGTTGGACCATTCACCAGGTTCCTACTAATAACTAAGGAATAGACTATTTACAACAACCGAAAACAGAAAAGATTATGAAAAATCTAAAGAAAATAGCAACTGCTTTCTGCGCAGCAGCCTTAGGAATGCTTACGCTCACAGGCTGTGAGGGCAGCGAATTGTACTCTATAGGAGCTCCCGACTGGATTTCTGATAAGGTCGACTCTATTGCAGCAGCAAAGGCAGCAAAAGTTGTAACCCTGATTCCAACACCAGAAGTACTTGGTGCTGAAGATAATTCACAGGATTGGTGGTCTGTCTTTACTGACGACGTACAACTTGAGCAAGGTAAGACCTACCAGATTCCCTTGACGAACTATGGTGGTGCCAGCAACTGGAATAACTTTGTCATTATTCTGAGAAATGCTGCAAAAGACTATGAGTATGCTGTACTTCGCGCTGACAACTGGGGCTGGGGTACTGGCTACACAGGCGAAGAGAGTGCAGGTCACTTCGACAAGAGTATGGAGTCAGACAGCCGCGACTGGGGCGCATGGGCTAAAGCCATGAGCAGAGCACAGTGCATGATAACAGTGATTCCCAATCCTACTACCGTTGACGTTAAGATTACAATGGTAGGTGCCAATGGTGTAAGCTACTCGCAAAACTATCTGAACGTTGACATCAACAACAGTCCTGAGGATCTCTATCTGTCATTCACTGTTGATCATAGCCACATTGTCTTCGGTGTACCTGTTGACATTCCCGATAGCAATCCCGCATCGTTGAAGCTGAATGGTTTACCTTCTAAGGCACTCCTTGGCACCACTTTCGACGAAGCAATAGCCAATCTCACCGCTGAGATTACCTTTGAAGATGGTATGACAAAGACTGTCGGTATTGATGAGTTAGAGCTACAAGTCATTCCCGATTTTGAAACACTTGGTACAAAAACTTTGGTGGCTGTCTACAACAAAACCTTCAAGGGAGAAGCTGCAGTTAAGCCAGTTATCGGTACCACGACCATCAACATTGTTGACAAGATGTTCACATGCATTGGTAAGACTGATAACAGCAGTGGCTTCCGTGAGGAAAAGACCGAGAACTTCAAGGTTGCTCCTGGTGAGACTTATGTCCACTTCTTCACCAACTATACCAATGGTGCAGAAAACTGGAACAACTTCATCATCACACTCTGCAAAGCCGATGGCACTGAGTATGGCTTCGTACGCGCAGACAACTGGGGAACCGGTGACTGCTACTGGGATGGCTGTCAGTCATGCAATTGGGACTGGGCAAACTTTAAGACCATCTTGAATGGTGCAAAGGTGACAACGTACGTTACCAACAATGGTAATGGTACCGCTGACGTGAAGGCTGTAGTCCTCGGTTCTGATGGTAACACCTACACACAGAGCTATACTGGCTTGAAGAACATCGATGCCAGCGACCTCTGCTTCAACTTAAGTATGGAGAAAGCACATCTTGAGTTCGATAAAGTTATCGGTGCTGAAGACAACTCCAGTGCATTCCGTGCAGATGCTACTGACTTTATTGCCGTTCCTGCCGGAAGGACAATTGTCAACCGATTCATCAACTACACCAATGGAGCAGAAAACTGGAACAACTTCATCATCACCCTCTACAAGGCCGATGGTACTGAATACGGTTTCGTACGTGCAGACAACTGGGGAACTGGTGACTGCTACTGGGATGGCTGTCAGACATGCGATTGGGATTGGACGAACTTTAAGACCAATATCAATGAAGCAAAGGTGACTACCTACATTACCAATAACGGTGATGGTACTGCTGACGTGAAAGCTGTTGCAGTTTGCTCTAATGGCAACACCTATACCCAGAATTATAAAGGTTTGAAGAACATTGATGCCAATGACTTCGGATTCAGACTAAGTATGGAAAAGGCTCACCTTGTATTCGAGTAATCAATTGAATGAACATTCTAAAAAGACAAGTAATTATGAACAAGAATAATATGAAATACTGGATGATGGGAATTGCCTGTGTAGGCATGCTGTCCACAGTCACAAGCTGTAAAGAGGACGAGTACCCTGACAACTCTATTCCCACGCCACCAGCAGCTATTGCTCCCACAGAACCTACTACTCAGGTTCTGTGGCCCAGCAACCTGCAGCGCGTTAGCGTTCACGACCCCAGCGTAGTCTATGACCCCTCTTCTTGGTCATACTACATCTTCGGTTCACACCGTGCTTATGCCAAGTCACCCAACCTGATGACATGGACAGCTGTCGCAGTGCCCTGGGGTGCTGATGGTGTCACTGGCGTTGGCAACGACGTCGCATTCCTGAAACCTGAGGTCACCAAGGTAAAGAAAGGTGGCGCTGAGGTTGACATGCCTGCATTCAATGCTTTTGAATGGTCGGGCACAGCCAATCCCGACTGGAGCGTTGACGGCAACATGTGGGCTCCCGACGTGGTTTACAACAAGGAGATGAAGAAGTGGTGCATGTACCTCAGCATCAATGGTGACAGCTGGTATTCCAGCATCATCATGCTGACCTCCGACTTCATCGTTGGTCCTTACACCTATCAGGCTCCTGTTGTTATCAGTGGCTTCAAGTCTGGCGATACCTACAAGAAGACCGATCTTGAGATCGTTCTTGGTGCTCAGGAGTCGCTGCCCAGCCGCTATGCTCCCAGCGACAACTATGGCAACCACTGGCCTAACGCCATCGACCCCTGCGTGTTCTACGACGAACAGGGTAAGTTGTGGATGTCTTACGGTTCATGGAGTGGTGGTATCTTTATGTTGGAGTTGGACGAGAAGACCGGTCTGCGCGACTACGACGTGACTTATGCTGAGAGCGAGACTTCTGATCCTTACTTCGGTAAGAAGATTGCCGGCGGTCACTACGCTTCTGGCGAGGCCAGCTATATTGAGTACATTGGTGGTTACTACTATCTGTTCATGAGCTACGGCGGACTGACAGCAGGTGGCGTTCCCACAGACTACAACAATGGTGGTTACCAGATGCGCGTGTTCCGTTCAGAGAATCCTGACGGACCATACCTTGACAGCAAGAATGCCAACGCTATCTTCACCAGCTATGCACTGAACTTCGGTCCTGGCGAGAACGATGGCAACCGTGGCGTCAACATCTTCGGTGCTTATGACTGGTCAAGCAGCGATATCCAGGCTTCTGGTGCATGGGCAGAGCGCTCACAGGGTCACAACTCTGTCATTGCCGCTCCTGACGGTCGTGCCTACCTGGTTTACCACTCTCGCTTCCAGGAGCAGGGTGAAGGTCATGCAGTACGTGTACACCAGCTCTTCCAGAATGTTGACGGATGGCTCGTTGCTGCTCCGTTCGAGTACACTGGCGAGATAGCTAAGTCTGCCGACATTGCCGTTAAGCAGCTGATTGCTACCGACCAGATTGCAGGCAACTACAAGCTGTTGGCTCACCCTTATGCGCTCGACCACACCAAGAAGGAAGTGGCTGTTCCTGTTGACATCACGCTCAACGCTGACGGCACTGTCACTGGTACCGGTACTGGCTCATGGAGCGCCACCGAGGGCAAGTCTTACTTCACCATCAAGTTGGGTGGTGACGAATACAAGGGTGTCATGGTTCTCCAGACCTTAGAGCCCACCAGCAAGCAGGTACCCGCCTTCACTTGTCTGAACCAGGCAACAGGTATCACCGTCTGGGGTTACAAGGTTACTGAATAAGCAGTCTATTCACCTCTCTCCTTGCTCGATGAAGTGGGTGAGGAGAGAGGTACTTTTTAAATAATCTTTTTATCTATAACAAACTAAAAACAAACTACAATGAAGAAAATCTTTACTTTTATTACCGCTGTACTTTTTAGTACAATGGCAATGGCACAGACCTATACTTATACAGCCGACTTGTCCCAACTTGAGGCAGGTATGAGTATTGTTGGTAGTGGCTCTTTTGTAAGCGACGATACTTTTGGTACGGTATTCCAGAATGTTGCAACGGCTGTGAGATCAAACTACCTGCTCTTGCCAGAGGATTTGCTGGCGCACTCTCAAACCTCAAAGGCTCTCTCTATTGGTTTCTGGGTAAATGCTGGTGAAGCAGAATCTGGAACTTACGACTGGGCACCAATTTTTACAGCATATGCACAGCAAAACAATCCAAATTCTTGGCCAATGTTTGTTTGTCAGTATCGTGGAGTGCTCCAGACAAACTGTGCAGGATGGACTGACTATGTAGACGCACAGAATGTCAGTGGCGTTAATGCGGTTTACAATGGAGAGAAAGATTGGCTTGCCGACAAGAAATGGCACTACTATACAGTAGTCCTCCACAACGATAATGCCAAGGTTTATTTTGATGGCGTAGTTGCTAACGAATGGAATCTTGATGGTTCTGATGGACAATATCAGCGCGGTCTTTTCAGCAATGGCGGAGAACTGAAATATATCTGCCTTGGTGGTAACCAGGCGTGGGATTGGAATGATTTTGACGCTCCCTTCAAGTTCGCACAGCTTGTAGTAAAGAATTCTGCCATGACACAGGAAGAGATTCAGGCAATCGTGAATGCATTGCCTACTGGCATCCAGAGTGTCAAGACTGTCAGTAACGGCAAGACCGTGCGCTACAACATCGCCGGACAGCAGGTGACCGCTGACTACAAAGGTCTCGTTATTGAAAATGGCCGCAAGGTCTTGAAGAAGTAATATACACAGCATGAGAAGGCTTCTATTATTTGTGATGCTGGTAATTGTCGGACAGTCGGCAATGGCTCAGGGTAATCGACACCGTATGGTGCCGATTACCACCGACAATCCTATGGTGCACGACCCCGTGATGGCTTTTGAGGATGATGTTTATCACCTCTACTGTACAGGCATCGGCATCCAGCACATGACCTCCAAGGATCGTCGCACATGGACGATAGACCCCACACCCGTTATGACCGTGATGCCACAGTGGACACGCGACTCGGTGCCTGGGTTCGAGCACCATGTGTGGGCGCCCGACGTCATACGCTGGCACAACCGCTGGTGGCTGGCCTATAGCTGTTCTACGTTCGGCAAGAACGGTTCAGCTATCGGACTGCTCAGTACGCCGTCGCTCTCCGCACCCGTCTGGAATGATGAGGGCTGCATCGTCTCCTCTCGTGAACATCGCGATAATTGGAATGCCATTGATCCGTGTTTTGTCATTGACGACAATGACCAGCCTTGGCTTACTTGGGGTTCTTTTTGGGATGGTATCCAGATTGCTCCCCTTGATAGCACAATGCATATGACCAACGTACAAGGTCCTCGCACCATTGCGCGTCGCTATGCCCCTGGTGCCAAGAATGTCCCCGAGAACCCCACCTCTAAGTATGCAGGTACCAACGCCATCGAGGCACCCTTCATCTTCAAGCATGGAGGCTGGTATTATCTCTTTGTCGCGTGGGACTATTGTTGTCGTGGTGCTCAGAGCAACTATCGCGTAGCGGTGGGTCGCTCCAAGACCGTCGATGGTCCTTACCTCGACCGTAACGGTGTTGATATGCGCGAGGGAGGCGGCACGCTCTTCATAGAAGGCGACAAGAAACAGTTTGAGGCTGCTGGCCACTGTGCTGTCTATCATCGGGGCAATAAGGATATCTTCATCTGTCATGGTTACAGCATCCAGCATAAGGGTGCCAGCATCCTGGTGCAGCGTACTATCTGTTGGACGGCTGACGGATGGCCCTCCATTTAGTTTAGAGAGTAATAGTTTAGAGTTATGTATCGATTTCTTATCATACTTCTAACAACTACCATTTTCCCCCTTTTATCTGCCGCTCAGACCTCCTGGACGGCAGATAATGGAAATGGCACGTACACCAATCCGTTATTCTACGACGAGTTCTCCGATCCTGACATCCTGAGGGTGGGTGATGACTACTATCTGGCTGGGACTACCATGCACTCGGTACCTGGCCTCGTCATTCTGCACTCCAAGGACTTGGTCAACTGGGAGAATGTTGCCTACTGCTTCGACCGTTTCGACTTTTCCGACGATGCCTTCTCACTGAAAAACCATCAGGAGATATATGGTCAGGGCATCTGGGCACCAGCTATTCGCTATGCCAACGGACAGTTTTACCTCTTCTCAAATATCAATGGCAAGGGTTTACAGTGCTATATCGCTAAAGATATCCGAGGACCTTGGACGCACCACAACATGCAGGGACGTATCTACGACCTCTCTGTACTCTTCGACGACGATGGTAAGATTTACGCCATCCATGGTTATGGCGAGGTGAAGTGTACGGAGCTAAAGGCGGATATGAGTGGTCCTGTCGAGGCTACCGAACGTGTCATCATCCCTGAGGGCAATGCCGTGGGTGAGGGTCACCATATCTATAAGATAGGTGGCATGTACTACCTCATCTCTACCGATTATAAGCCCAATGGTCGTACGCTCTGCTCTCGCTCCAAAAGTATTTGGGGCCCCTATGAGACCATCACCATCACAGCAGACGAGACCTTTGGTTACCATGCCGCACCACTGACGCAGATTCCCAGCGACGTGAAGTACCGCATTGGTGAGGATGGTACGTGCTTTGGTATTCCTACTGTTGATGAGGATGCTACGGCATGTACCAACATCCATCAAGGTGGCATTGTCGAAGACCAGAGCGGACAGTGGTGGGCACTGCTCATGATGGACTTCCACTCCATCGGTCGTACGGTGACGCTGGCTCCCATCACATGGAAAGATGGTTGGCCCATGCTGGGTCTGGAGGGTAACCTTGGTCGTGCACCTCGTACGTGGATTAAGCCCAATGTGACGTCTGTGGCTCCTCATGCCCCCTATTATCGAAACGAGGATTTCAATGGCAAAGCGCTCGGGCGTGTATGGCAATGGAACCACAACCCTGACGATACCAAGTGGAGCCTAAAGAAGGGTCGCTTGCGCCTGCAGTCGATGCCTGCCGAACAGCTGATGTGGGCTCGCAATACGCTCACACAGCGTGTCATTGGTCCTACCTCTATCACCACCGTCGAACTCTACACCAAGGGTATGAAGGATGGCGACGTCTGTGGACTGGGCAATATCAATGTGCCTTGCTCGTGGATAGGGGTGAGCCTCCCCCTATCCCCCTCCAAAAAGAGGGGGAACACCTATCGCCTTCGTTGTTTTGAGCAACTCACCAACGATACCGTAGATATAGATGTGGAATTACCGCAGAATAAACTGTGGCTTCGCTGCATAGGCGACTACGACAACGACCAGGCGCAATATGCCTATTCGTTGGATGGTGTCAACTTCCAAACGTTGGGTCGCATGATGCCGCTGTCTTACCAGCTCGTCACCTTCCAAGGTTCGCGTCACGCCCTCTTCGCCTTCAATCACAAGGGCAAGCAGGGTGGCTATGCGGAGTTCGACAACTTCACCGTCGTGGAACCTAAGGCTGACCGCAGCCAGAATATCCCTTACGGTAAGACGTTCCGTATCATTAATAAGGCCACGGGTCATCCTGCTATTGCCTTGGAGCATGGCTTATTGTACGATACTCATGCTGAAGATAATAGTAAGCAGACTCGTTTCCATCTCATCGACCGTGGTCAGGGACAAGTCATTCTGCAGTGCCTCGACGGACGCTATGTGTTCTGCTCAGGCTATGGACTGGCTGGCGATGTCCGTCTGACCACAGACATCTCTAAGGCTGAGGTCTTCATGTGGCAGGACTATCTCGACCACGACTTCATGCTCCTGTCTATGCGCACCCACCGCTATGTAGGCAAGAGTCCCACTACGGGCAGTCCTTATTCTATGGACTTTACGGGTGCCGATCCTGCACGTCGCAATGGTGCCGTATTCCGTTGGGAAGAAACACCTCTTTAGTTAATAAATCATAGTTCATAGCTTAGATGTGCACATTTTTTTGTACTTTTGCAAAGTGAGAAAACTATAAAATATTAAAAGGATAGATATATGAAGAAAAAGTTAATGGCACTGGCTGTCGTCATGGGCACCGCACTGAGCTCGTGGGCACAGCTGACAATGGATGTCAACACCAAGAAATTGGGGGCACCCATCCAGTCGACGATGTACGGTATCTTCTTTGAGGATATCAACTATGCTGCTGATGGCGGACTGTATGGTGAACTGGTGAAGAACCGCTCGTTTGAGTTTCCGCAGCATCTGATGGGCTGGCAGGCCTTCGGCTGTGTGGACGTGAAGGACGATGGTCCCTTCCAGCGCTGTCCGCACTATGTGGTGCTGAGCGACCCAGGACATAACGACCGCCGTACGGGTCTGACGAACGAGGGCTACTTCGGCATCGGTGTGAAGAAGGGCGAGCAGTATCGCTTCTCGGTATGGGCGAAGGCTCCCAAGGACAAGGCGACCATCCGTGTACAGCTGATTGACGAGAACACGATGGAGGAGCGTCAGGAGTTTGCTGAGCAGAGACTCGACGTGACATCTACCGACTGGAAGAAATATACGCTCTCGCTGACATCGACGAAGACACTGAAGCATGCCAAGCTGCGCATCTTCTTGCAAGGAAAGAACAGCGTCTGTCTGGAGCATATATCACTGTTCCCCGTGAATACTTATAAGAACAGGGAGAATGGCATGCGCCGTGACTTGGCGCAGGCTCTGGAAGACCTGCATCCAGGCATCTTCCGCTTCCCTGGCGGATGTATCGTGGAGGGTAGCTCGCTCGACGAGCGCTACCAGTGGAAGAACAGTGTGGGACCTGTGGAGAACCGTCCGCTGAACCACAACCGCTGGGAGTACACCTTCGACCACCGCTACTTCCCCGACTACTACCAGTCGTATGGTCTGGGTTTCTTCGAGTTCTTTCAGTTGGCAGAGGACATCGGTGCAGAGCCGCTGCCGGTCATCTCGTGTGGACTGAGCTGTCAGTTCCAGAACCCTGACCCCACGAAGCCTGGCGTACATGTGGCACTCGACGACCTCGGCCCCTACATCCAGGATGCACTCGACCTCGTGGAGTTTGCCAATGGTGACGTCACCACGAAGTGGGGTAAGGTGCGTGCCGACATGGGCCACCCCGAACCCTTCAACCTGAAGTTCCTGGCTGTGGGTAACGAGCAGTGGGACTACGATGAGGCTCATGGTGGCTATGGCCCCGTATTCACCGAGCGTCTGAAGAAGTTCAGCGATGCCCTGCGCGCCAAATATCCGAAGCTGAAATTGATAGGTACCACCGGTCCTAACTCTGAGGGCTGGGACTTCGACCTACTGCAGCCTCGCATGAAGGAGCTGAAGGTGGATCTCTACGACGAGCACTACTACCGCGACGAGCAGTGGTTCCTCTCTCATGGTCTGCGCTACGACTCGTACGACCGCAAGGGTCCCAAGGTGTTTGCTGGCGAGTATGCCTGCCACGGCAAGGGTAAGAAGTGGAACCATTACGAGGCTGCCATCTTGGAGGCTGCCCACATGACGGGCTTTGAGCGCAATGCCGACATCGTTCACATGACCACCCCTGCGCCGCTCTTCGCCCATGTTGACGGCTGGCAGTGGCGCCCCGACCAGATATGGTACGACCAGACGCAGATGTTCAAGACCGTCAGCTACTATGTGCAGCAGCTGTATGCCACCAACAAGGGTACTAATGTGCTACAGTTGACTACTAAGAAACTAGAAGCTAGAGGTGAGAAGCTAGTACCCGTAGCTAATCAGGAGGGACAGCATGGACTCTTCGCCTCAGCAGCCTACGACAAGGATGCCGCCGAGGTCATCGTCAAGGTGGTCAACACGTCGAAGACCGTGCAGCCCATCACGCTGAATCTGAAGGATCTGACGGGAGCCGCCACGGCAAAAACCATCACGCTGAGCCATCAGAGTATGGACGACGAGAATAGCATCCAGCACCCCGAGCTCATTACCCCGAAGCAAGGCACCATCGCTGTAGAGGCTGGCAAGAAGCAGAGCGTCATCAACGATCAGCTGCCCGCCATGTCCTTCCGCATCTATAGAATCAAAAAATGATGCGTTATTTCTCCAGTTCAAAAACGGGAATAAACGTTTTGTCTATGAGGGTGGTTACAGTCTGACCGCCCTCATAATATTTTCCGCTATGACGGTCGCGCCAGCGGCCACGGGTCTTAGGAAGATAGGTCTTCCACTCGGTAGCATCAGGCTCAGTGACGGGGCTGACGAGTAGTTTAGGGCCAAACATATACTCATATTTCTGAGCCAGAGCCTGGGGGTCGTCGGCAAAGTCGAAGACCAAAGGACGCATCAGTGTATAACCCTCAGTGCTGACACGACGGGCGCACTCCTCGATATAGGGGCGCAGGGCCTCGCGTTCCTTGATACAGTTGGCAATGACAGCCTGTGCCTCTTTGCCGTAGTTCCAAGGCTCTGTATTGCTCATATAGCCGTGTACACGCATCAGGGGCAGATATACTGACAACTCTATCCAGCGCAGCATGCGATCGATGTATGCCTGATCCTGATACTGGTTCTGCGGACGGAAGAAGCCTCCAGCATCGTAGGTCCACCAAGGCATACCGGCAGCCTGTACGCCCAGTCCGGCGGTAATCTGACGGCGCAGCGTCTCCCAGTCGTTGCCTACATCACCGCTCCATACGGCAGCACCATAGCGCTGGATGCCAGGGAAGGCACAGCGTGTCAGGATGAAGGGTTGCTGCTGACCACACGCCTTGAGACCCTCATAGACGGTCTTGTTGACGAGCAGCGGAAAGACATTTCGTACTGCATCGCCACGCCAACGGCCAGCATTGACCAGACGTCCTGCCAGATCGTCATTCTCAGGCTCTGTAGCATCCTGCCACCAGGCATCGATGCCCAGTGGAACCAGTCGCTCGCTGAAGTTCTTCCAGTAGGCGGCAGCAGCCTCAGGGTTGAAGAAGTCTATCCAGTCGGTATTGGGGATATAGTAGTTGCCGGCGAGCATCTGCTTGCCCACCTCAGAGGTCTTGTCAATCTTGGACCATACGCTGACCATGAAGCGGATGCCCATGTGGTGGAGATTGTCGGTAAGCGCTTTGGGGTCGGGGTAGTTATCCTCGTCGAAGCGCATGGCATTCCAGCCGTATTTACCCCAGTATTGCCAGTCTTGCACCAGCATGCCTACGGGGATGTGCTCCTTCTTGAAGCGGTTGGCGGTCTGCAGAATCT
Source organism: Prevotella sp. (assembly GCA_024692385.1). Classification (GTDB taxonomy): domain Bacteria; phylum Bacteroidota; class Bacteroidia; order Bacteroidales; family Bacteroidaceae; genus Prevotella. The sequence goes on from JAILMS010000087.1 coordinate 17,166, forward strand.
CGTCAGACGAGTGGAAGCGCTCGCGACAGTGGATATAGCCCAACGCCCATGAGGGCATTGGTGCACAGGGACCCGTCAGTTCGCGGTAGGTGGCGATGACTTCATCGGCAGAACCGATGAATACGGTATAATCTACCTTGGCTGCTACGGGCGAGCGGAACGTTGTCTCATCCTTCACCAGATGGTAGTAGAGTACGGGCTTATCGTCCTTGGTGAGTTCTGACGTCACCTGATGCTTGCCCGCCTTCAGATGTACGATGGCTGAACTCGTGGGAGGCAGCCATAGGTTCTGCATATCCATCACCTTCTTACCGTCAATCTCCAGATTGTGGCGGCGAGCCATCTGCTGACCCACGTCGAGCAGCAGACTGTAGTCACCCTCCTTGGCAATCTGCAACTCAGCGCTGAAGATGTTACGCTGGCGCACCTCCTTCTTTCCACCCTCGGTGGTGGTGATGTTGACCTCCTCACTCTTTCCCTCGCCATGGCCTTTCTTCAGCGCAATGCTCTCACTGCTGGGGTTATACTCCGTCATGCCGTAGTTGTTCCACAGCACGCCATAGCCCTTGCTCGACAGCAGCATAGGTAGCGAAATCTGTGTGTTGACCTGCGTGAGGCGGCGCGATAGTCCGCGAACATTGGTATAGCCATCCTGGAACTGTCCCAGGCCATAGAGATATTCGTCTTTGGGCGACTGGAACGTCAGCGTAGCCTGTTCGCCCTGCATCTGGTGACGGGTAGCGGTGAACACCACACGTCCCTGCTTGTCTTTCACCTGCAGCAGCTGACGCTTTTGATCTATCTTTACGCTGACATCGCTATTGGCAACCTCGTCGTGTTTCACATAACTCCAATCGGGGAGTTGCTCGGGTAGCGTGCCACCCTCGCTATACTGGATGCGTACGGCATTCTTTGCCACATACTTCACTATAAGCTGTCCTTTACCGAAGGGGACAGTTTCAGCCCACGTTAGCTGCGTCATGGCAAGCATCAGTGCTGATAACAAAAGTTTCTTCATACTGCTTAATGATTATTCCGTTGGTGTGCTTTTATGCAGAATAGACATGCGCGCTGGTTTCTTGTGCTGAGGGCAAGAATTTAATGCCCCACCAGCACATCTGTAAGAGCGCAAATGATATGATTAATATCCACAGGGCCATCTTGGGCTTGTGGCTGGGGATTTGTCGGTAATGAATAAACACCAGATAAGCAAACCACGTTATGGCTGCCCATGTCTCTTTAGGGTCCCACGACCAGTAGTGGCCCCATGCCTCTTTAGCCCACAAAGCACCAAAGAGCATGCCAATAGTAATGAGCGAGAGACCTACATAGACAATGATATCTATTGAGGTGAGGGTAGTGCTGTGAGTGAAGAGCTTATATATAGCCATTATGGTGGCTGATGCCATCAACGTATAGGCCAGCATATAGGCAATGATATGGGGCCTGAACCACGGGCTTTGCAGCGCCGGTACCAGTGTGTCGGAGTGAAGAATAGGCATGAAGTGGTGTACGCAGAAGAAGGCGCTACCTATTAATAGGGTAATTGCCAATGCCCCTTTAGGATGCTTTTTTGACTGTCGCCAAGCTCCAGTCCAAGGAATGGAGAGCAGCATAAAGCAGACTGCACCGCCTAGCAGCATGTAGATGCCAGCATATACCAGTGGTAGCCATGGGTCGCTAATCAACTCCAGTATGGATGTCTGGCTTATCGCTCCCATCTGTGTGTCATAACCATATTGATAGATTTTCCAGCCATCTACCTCTATGGGCTTGTTGACGTCGATGGTGGCGTCAATATGCTGGCCAGACTGCGTGAGAATATGAATGTCAGAGGCAAAGCGCTTGGGCTTACCGCTTTCGTAGGTCTCCATGTGGAACTGCTTCAGCTTGATGGTGAAGGGCATCTCTACAATGTGTTGGTCTGCCGTCAGTGCGCGCCACTCTGGTGAATCCTTTACTGTTATCATCTTTACTCGCTGTATGTCGGCAGTGCTCAGCGTGCCAGCGGTCATGGCGAGGAAGAGTCCTAAGTGAGAAAGTAAGGAAATAGGGAAATGGCGGATGGAGAACTTGGTGGCTGCCCATGTTGTCAGCTGTCGCAGAATGACAAGACCGAGAATCAGGGAGCTGTAGACATAGACAAGTACGAAGGGCCAGAACGATAGCATGTGGTGCAGCCAAGTGCCTTGCTCGTCTTGTCGAATGAGTCCCATCACGATGGTTAGCGCAACAACATATACCAGTGCGGGGATAGCAGCCTTGTAAGTGCTGATAAACAGCAGGCAATGTGCTTTGTTTCTTAGTAGGTAAAAGACAGCGATGAGCGCAAGGAATGCTGCCCAAACGATTCCGTTGACGGGCCAGTGGAAGGCATCCCAATCCACTGAACCAATACTTAACTGTAGCAGTAGTCCTGTCAAAATCAAGGCTCCTCCTATCAAGAAGCCCTCTTTCATTCCATAAGTCTTAGTTTGCATATTATTGTTAGATGGTTTGCTGCAAAGGTAACGATTAGTTATGAGAATACAAAGAAAAATAGGTAGAGAATTGCTCTCTACCTATTATATTATTGTTAGCTTCAAAAAAATTTGTTTAGAAGAAGTAAGCCAGAGAAACCTGCCAAGCGTTGAACTTAGCGCTGCTGATTTCCTGCATGACACCATTGACATTCTCCTTGTACTCACCAGTCTTACCCAGTGCAATGTTGTAGTTCAGCTTAGCCTGCAGCTTGCTCAGGATGGTAGCACCGATACCGATGTTAGCACTGAGGTTAGAAGACTTCAGTGTCCATTCAGAAACCTTAGTTCCGCCAATGCTGGTGTCCTCATCACCACCAAGCTTAAAACCGAACTGAGGACCTGCGAAAGCGAATACCTCAGCGATAGATCCCAAACCGACGCCATAACGTACGTTGATGGGAATCTGGAGAGACTGTGACTTGATAGTCTCATCACCTGACTTACCTTCACGCTGGTCGTAGAGTGCAGAAGCATCAATACCCAGACCAATGATGGGAAGTGTGAACTTTACGGTCGGACCTACAAAGAAACCAGTGCGGCTCTTTACTGCGCCACCTGCATCGTCAACAGCCTCTTTTACAGATACATTTGACATGTTCAGACCAGCCTGGATACCCCAGCTAAACTGTGC
>JAILMS010000097.1 GCA_024692385.1 Prevotella sp.
AAACGTAAGCGTTTTCGTTATTTTTCTTGCAAAATGTTTGGTTTTTATCATTTTCTGTTATAATTTTGCAAGCAGAAAACATAGAAGCAATTATCTTATTATTATAATCACTAAAAAAGAAAAGAATTATGAATGCAGCAAAAGTTGTTGAGGAGTTGAAGCAGCGCTTCCCGAATGAGCCGGAGAACATCCAGGCAGTTTCTCAGGTTCTTCCTACTATTGAGGAAGAGTACAACAAGCACCCCGAGTTTGAAAAGGCCAATCTGATTGAGCGCCTTTGCATTCCCGATCGTGTTTGCGAATTCCGCATCACATGGGTTGACGACCAGGGAAAGGTTCAGACCAACATGGGTTATCGTATCCAGCACAACAACGCCATTGGCCCGTACAAAGGCGGTCTGCGTTATCACAAGAGCGTGAACCTGGGTATCCTGAAGTTCCTGGCTTTCGAGCAGACCTTCAAGAACTCACTCACCACACTGCCGATGGGTGGTGCTAAGGGTGGTTCAGACTTCTCTCCCCGTGGCAAGAGCGACGCTGAAGTGATGCGTTTCTGCCAGGCATTCATGAATGAACTTTATCGCGTAATTGGTCCTGATGAGGACGTTCCCGCTGGTGACATCGGTGTTGGTGGCCGTGAGGTTGGTTACCTCTTCGGACAGTACAAGAAGCTCACTCACCAGTTCCAGGGTGTTCTGACAGGAAAGGGACTCAGCTTCGGCGGTTCTCTCATCCGTCCTGAGGCTACCGGTTACGGTTGCGTATATTTCCTGACCTCTATGCTGGCTACTCGCGGCATCGAGCTGAAGGGTAAGAAGGTGCTGATTTCTGGTTCTGGTAACGTTGCTCAGTATGCTGCAGAGAAGTGTCTCCAGCTGGGTGCTATCCCCTTGACACTGTCTGACTCAGATGGTTACATCTACGATCCAGATGGTATCGACTTCGACAAGCTGGCTTATGTTAAGGAGCTGAAGAATGTTGAGCGCGGACGTATCAAGGAATATGCAGAGGAGTATCCTAACGCAGTATATCACGCTGGTGAGCGTCCTTGGCACGAGAAGGCTGATATCGCTCTGCCTTGCGCTACTCAGAACGAGATTAACGGTGAGCAGGCTCAGGCTCTGATTGACAATGGTGTTATCGCTGTTGCTGAGGGTGCCAACATGCCTTCACTGCCTGAGGCAATCAAGATTTTCCAGGATGCCAAGATCCTCTATGCTCCTGGTAAGGCTTCTAACGCTGGTGGTGTATCAGTATCTGGTCTTGAAATGTCACAGAACTCTGAGCGTCTGAGCTGGACTTCTGAGGAAGTTGACAACTACCTGAAGCGCATCATGAACGACATTCACGAGAACTGCGTGAAGTATGGTACTCAGGCTGATGGTTACATCAACTACGTAAAGGGCGCCAACGTTGCTGGCTTCATGAAGGTTGCCAATGCCATGATGGCTCAGGGTATTGTATAAGCTCGACGAAGTCAAGGTTATATAGATACTCATGAAAATGGGTATTGTGTAAACTCGACTAAGTCAGGGCTACACGAATGCCATGATAATGGAATCGTATATTAAAAACCTGAATTATATTGAAAGGATGCGATTTTCTTAGGGAAGTCGCATCTTTTTATAATTATTTTTACTACCTTTGCAAGCAAAAACTTAAAAAAGAAGATTATGCTTACATTGAAGCTCATTACTGAGGAGACAGACCGCGTAATTCGCGGATTGGAAAAGAAACATTTTAAGAACGCTAAAGAAGCTATTGACGAGGTTTTGGCCGTTGATAAACGTCGTCGTGAGGCCCAGCAGCAGTTGGATAAGAACCTGAGCGAGGCTAAGAAATTGGCGGCTCAAATTGGTGGTCTGATGAAAGAAGGCAAAAAGGCCGAGGCTGATGCCGTCAAGGCACAGGTTTCTGAGATGAAGGAGACCAACAAGCAGCTGGAACAGACGATGAATGACTCACAGGAGGAGATGACTCGTCTGCTTTGTCAGATTCCTAATATTCCCTATGACGAAGTTCCTGAGGGTGCTGCCGCTGAGGACAACCACGTGGTAAAATCCAATTTGAAGGAATGTACCGATAAGGATACTGTAGGCAATTGGGATGTCAATCCCAAGTTGGGTATCGCTAATCCCCTGCCCCACTGGGAACTCGCCAAGAAATACAACCTCATCGATTTCGATCTGGGCGTAAAGATTACAGGTGCTGGCTTCCCTGTGTACATCGGCAAGGGTGCTCGTCTGCAGCGTGCCCTCATCAATTTCTTCCTCGATGAGGCACGTAAGAGTGGATACACAGAGATTATGCCTCCAACAGTTGTAAATGCTGCTTCTGGCTATGGCACTGGTCAGCTGCCCGATAAGGAAGGTCAGATGTATCACTGTGAGGTAGACGACTTCTATCTTATTCCTACCGCTGAGGTTCCCGTCACCAACATCTATCGTGATGTCATCCTCGATGAGAAGGACCTGCCAATCAAGAACTGTGCATACACAGAGTGCTTCCGTCGTGAGGCTGGTTCATACGGTAAGGATGTACGTGGTCTGAATCGTCTGCACGAGTTCTCAAAGATTGAGATTGTACGCATCGATAAGCCCGAGCACTCTAAGGAGAGCCACAAGGAGATGTTGGAGCATGTAGAAGGTCTGCTGAAGAAGTTGGAACTTCCATACCGCATCCTGCTGCTTTGTGGTGGCGACCAGTCATTCACGAGCTCTATCTGCTACGACTTCGAGGTTTATTCTGAGGCACAGGGTCGCTGGCTCGAAGTATCATCTGTTTCAAACTTCGACACCTACCAGGCAAACCGTCTGAAGTGTCGCTATCGCAATGCCGAGACCAAGAAGACTGAGCTTTGTCACACACTGAACGGCTCTGCTCTTGCTCTGCCTCGTATCGTGGCAGCTCTGCTGGAGAATAACCAGACAGAGAACGGCATCAAGATACCTGCAGCCCTTGTACCATACATGGGGTGCGACATCATTGACTAAAAACAACTAACAAATACTTATGAATAAAATCGTTAGAAAGGAGCAATTTTCCGAGAAGGTTTTCCTTTTCGAAATTGAAGCTCCGCTGATTGCCAAAAGCCGCAAGGCTGGCAACTTTGTTATCGTCCGCGTTGGCAAGAAAGGTGAGCGTATGCCACTGACCATCGCTGGTGCAGACACTGACAAAGGCACCATCATACTGGTGGTCCAGATGGTTGGACTCTCATCGAAGAAACTCTGTTCTCTGAACGTAGGCGACTATGTAACGGATGTAGTTGGTCCTCTTGGCAATCCCACAAAGATTGATAACTACGGCACTGTAGTATGTGCTGGTGGCGGACTTGGAGTTGCACCTATGCTGCCTATCATCCAGGCCCTGAAAGCTGCAGGCAACCGTGTACTCTCTGTGATGGCTGGTCGTTCTAAGGATCTCATAATTCTTGAAGACAAGGTGCGTGAGTCGTCTGATGAAGTTATCATCATGACTGACGACGGTAGCTATGGCGAGAAAGGTGTCGTCACTGTTGGTATCGAGAAGTTCATTGAGCAAGAGCATGTCGATAAGATTTTTGCAATTGGCCCTCCCATCATGATGAAGTTCTCAAACTTGACAGCTCAGAAGCACGGCATTCCTTGTGAAGTATCGCTCAATACCATCATGGTGGATGGCACAGGTATGTGTGGAGCATGTCGTCTAACGATTGGTGGAAAAACTAAATTTGTCTGCATCGATGGTCCAGAGTTCGACGGAGCTTTAGTCGATTGGGACGAAATGTTCAAGCGTATGGGCACTTTCAAACGCGAGGAGCAGGAGGAATTAGCTCACTACAAGGAACATCTGGATAGCGTCAATGCTTTTGAGAATTCTGTTGTAGAGAATACCACCGATGTTGTAATGGATGCCAATCCGACTGACGACAGCATCGAAGTTCTTACCGACCGCAATGCACCTTGGCGTAAGGAACTCCAACAGAGCATGAAACCCAAGGAGCGCACAGCCATCGAGCGTGTCAAGATGCCTGAACTCGATCCCGTCTATCGTGCTACTACCCGTACTGAGGAAGTAAATGTCGGACTCACTAAAGAGATGGCTATGACTGAGGCCAAGCGTTGTCTCGACTGCGCTAAGCCAAGTTGTGTAGAAGGCTGTCCTGTCAACATCAATATCCCATCGTTCATCAAGAACATTGAGCGTGGTCAGTTCCTGGCTGCTGCCAAGGTGCTGAAAAATACCTCTGCTCTGCCCGCTGTCTGCGGACGTGTATGTCCTCAGGAGAAACAGTGTGAGAGCAAGTGTATCCACCTGAAGATGAACGAGCCCGCTGTGGCTATCGGCTATCTGGAGCGTTTCGCTGCCGACTTCGAGCGTGAGAGCGGTAACATCTCGCTGCCTGAGATTGCACCAGCCAATGGTATCAAGATTGCCGTCGTAGGTTCTGGTCCTGCCGGATTGTCATTCGCTGGCGATATGGTGAAGAAGGGCTACGACGTCTATGTCTTCGAGGCACTTCATGAGATTGGTGGTGTGCTGAAATATGGTATTCCTGAGTTCCGTCTGCCCAACAAGATTGTTGACGTAGAGATTGAGAACCTCGCTAAAATGGGCGTTCACTTCCAGACTGACGTCATTGTAGGTAAGACTATCAGCGTTGAGACACTTGAAAAGCAGGGTTTCAAGGGCATTTTCGTAGGTTCTGGCGCTGGTCTGCCTAACTTCATGAATATCCCTGGTGAGAACAGTATCAACATCATGTCTTCTAACGAGTATCTTACCCGCGTGAACCTGATGGATGCTGCGAACCCCAAGACCGATACCCCATTGAACCCAGCCAAGAGCGTACTCGTGGTAGGTGGTGGTAACACCGCTATGGACTCTTGCCGTACGGCTAAGCGTCTGGGTGCTGATGTCACGCTGGTTTATCGCCGTTCTGAGGTTGAGATGCCTGCTCGTCTTGAGGAAGTAAAGCACGCCAAGGAAGAAGGTATCAAGTTCCTGACACTCCACAATCCTATTGAGTATATCGCTGACGAGAATGGTGCTGTCAAGCAGGCTGTCCTGCAGGTTATGGAGCTTGGCGAGCCTGACGCCTCTGGTCGTCGCAGTCCTGTTCCCGTTGAGGGCAAGACCGTTACACTCGATGTCGACCAGGTAATTGTTGCCGTCGGTGTATCGCCCAACCCACTGGTTCCCAAGTCTATCGAGGGCTTGGAGCTGGGTCGTAAGAACACCATCGCCGTTTCTGAAGAGATGCAGTCGAGCCGCAAGGAAATTTTTGCAGGTGGTGACATCGTGCGTGGCGGCGCTACGGTAATCCTCGCCATGGGTGATGGTCGTCGTGCTGCTCAGAATATGGACAATTTCCTTCAGAAGAAATGAACGGACTTTATACCATCATACTGCTCATACTAAGCAACGTCTTCATGACGCTCGCTTGGTATGGGCATTTAAAGTTACAGGAGTCAGGCACTAGTAGCAACTGGCCACTGTTTGGCGTGATTGTGTTCTCGTGGGGTATTGCCTTTCTGGAATACTGCTGCCAGGTACCTGCCAATCGTATCGGTTTCGTTGAGAATGGCGGTCCCTTCAACCTTATCCAACTGAAAGTCATACAAGAGTGTATCTCGCTGGCCGTATTCTGTATTATTGCCAACATAATGTTCCAAGGTACCCATCTGCATTGGAATCACATCTTGGCATTCTTCCTTATCATTTGTGCCGTCTATCTAGTATTTATGGATAAGTAAATGACGCTGGACGAACGACTTTGGAAGACATTCAATAAAGCCCTGGGACAATACCAGCTCATCGACGAGGACGACAAAATCCTCGTCGGTTTGTCTGGTGGCAAAGACTCGCTCTGCCTGTTGGAATTCCTCGCCCGTCGTTCCAAGATTAACGTTCCCCACTTCACCGTCGAGGCCTTACATGTCCGTATGGCTGATGTCCATTACGAAACAGACACCAGTTATCTGCAGTCTTTCTGCGACCGTCTCGCCGTCCCCCTCCACATCGTCACCACCAGTTTTAATTCTCAACTTTCATCTATCAACTCTCAACTAAAAGAGAAGCCCGCCTGCTTCCTCTGCTCATGGCAGCGTCGTAAGCAGCTCTTCAATGTATCGCAAGAGTTGGGTTGCACGAAGATAGCTCTCGGTCACCATCAGGACGACATCATCCATACAGCCTTAATGAATCTCACCTTCCAAGGACAGTTTTCTACGATGCCTGCCAAACTGAAGATGAAGAAGATGCCCCTTACCATTATTCGTCCTTTGTGCTTGTGTCAGGAAGCAGACATCCAACAGTATGCCGAAGCGCAGCATTACGAGAAGCAACTCAAACAATGTCCCTACGAGAAGGCTACCAACCGCACCACTGCACAAAAACTATTCCAACAATTAGAGCAGCTGAACAAAGAGGCACGCTATTCCGTCTGGCATGCACTGGAGCAGGAAGATAAGCTCGTAGAGTATTAAATATCCTTAATTGTGGCCACTTCCTTAATGCCAATTTAAGGTTTTTTCGTAACTTTGCCTATTATAATCACCAATTCTATACTAATGAATATTCGACTCATTGTTGCTCTCTTCATCGTATTGTTAGCGATTCCTGTACAAGGACAACGTCGACGTGTAAAGAAGGTTCAGCGTATCCAAAAGATTTCTCCCGAAGAGCAGATGCGTCTGGAGAGAATAGAGCGCATGAAGGCAGCAATGCAGAAAGTGATGATTATCGATAGCGTTGTGGTTGACAAAGAAGGTTTTCTTAAGGCCTATCACCTCAGTTCTGAAACGGGTTCCATCAAAGATGGCGACGATTTCTTCCACATCAAGGAGAATGACGGATACTTCGTGTATCTCAATGAGATAGGCAATAAGTGCTACTACTCCAAACAGGAGACCGACTCTACCAGCAATCTTTACTATCGTGAGGAGGCCAACCTCGAGTGGTCGCAACCCGTACTGCTCGAAGGAATTAACGATGAGCATCTGTTCCGCCATGTCAACTACCCCTATATGATGGGCGATGGCAGTACCTTCTATTTCGCTGCAGATGGTGATTCAGAGGGTTTGGGGGGTTACGACATTTATATGACAACCTATGACGAGGAAGATAAGCGTTTCCTGCGCCCCGTTAATATCGGTATGCCGTTTAACTCTGAGGCCAACGATTATCTCTACGTCATTGACGAATATGCGAATCTCGGTTGGTTTGCTACCGACCGCAACCAAGAAGAAGGCAAGGTTTGTATCTACGTTTTCGTACCCTCTGAGAAACGTCTGACGTATAGTGCTGAAGACTATACACCAGAAGAAATAAATAGTTTTGCTGAGATTAGCTGCATCTCCGATACGTGGGATGATGAAGAGCAATACAGTCTTGCCGTCCATCGATTGGAAGAAGTAAGAAAGGCGCAACAGCCCAAAGAGAATAGCAACAACATTTCGTTTGTCATCAACGACGATGTTACCTATCGCCAGTTGTCAGAATTCAAACTCCCAGAGAATCTGATGCGCTACCAACAGCTTGTTGCGCTAAAAAATCGTCAGGCAACACTCAATCAGTCGCTCGAGAAAACGCGCGAGGCCTACGCCATTGCTGGCAAGGCAGCTCGAAAGGCGATGGCTTCCGGCATTCTTTCTGACGAACAGCAGGTACAGACACTGTACTCTGCTATCCACGATTTAGAAAAAACAATTAGAAATACCGAAAACACTTATCTAACTAAAAACAAGTAATACTATGGTAAAAAAGCATTTCCCAGAATCTGAGCTCATCATCAATGGCGACGGCTCATGTTTCCACCTTCATCTTAAGCCCGAATTTTTGGCTGATAAGGTTATTCTTGTTGGTGATCCTGCCCGTGTAAATACTGTTGCTGCCCACTTCGATAGCATTGAGCACGAGGTATCTTCTCGTGAGTTCCATACTATCACGGGTATGTATAAAGGAAAGCGTATTACCTGCCAGTCTCATGGCATTGGCTGTGACAACATTGATATCGTTGTCAACGAGCTCGATACGCTGGCCAATATCGACTACAATACCCGCGAGGAGAAGCCCGAGCATCGCACACTGACCATGGTGCGTATTGGCACCTGCGGTGGTTTGCAGCCATTCACCCCTACAGGTTCATTCATTGCTTCTGTTAAGAGCATTGGTTTCGATGGACTCCTCAACTACTATGCAGGACGTAACAAGGTGTGCGACCTAAAGATGGAAGAAGCTTTCAAAAAGCATATGAACTGGGATCCCATCAAGGGTGCTCCCTATGTAGCCGTTGCTGATCCAAAGTTGATTGACCGCATTGCTGCTGACGATATGGTTCGTGGCTATACTATCGCTTGCGGTGGCTTCTATGGTCCTCAGGGACGTCAGCTCCGTGCCGATGTTGCCGACCCCGATCAGAACAAGAAGATTGAAGCCTTCGAATATGAAGATATGAAGATTTGTAACTTCGAGATGGAGTCAAGCGCTCTTGCCGGTCTTGCAGCACTACTCGGACATAGCGCCATGACCTGCTGTATGGTTATTGCCAACCGCTATGCCCAGAAGATGAATACCGACTACAAGAGTTCAATAGATACCATCATCCAGAAGGTTCTCGACCGCATCTAACGATTATTGGTTAATGGATACAATCTGCGCATTAGCCACCGCACCTGGTGGCGCATTAGGAATAATCAGAATCTCAGGAGCCCAGTCTCTTGAGATTCTTTCTCGTATATTCAGCAAAGACCTCACCAACGCCAAACCTAACACTATCCACTATGGACATATCAGCGATATCGACGAGGTGTTGGTCAGCGTTTTTCGTGCGCCCCACAGCTATACGGGCGAAGACAGCGCAGAAATCAGTTGCCACGGCTCCCGCTATATATTGAATAAGGTGTTAGAGCTTCTGCTGGTCAACGGATGCCGCATGGCCAATCCTGGCGAGTACACACAGCGCGCCTACCTCAATGGTAAGCTTGACCTCTCACAGGCTGAAGCCGTTGCCGACCTCATTGCCTCCTCCAATCAAGCAACCCACCAACTGGCTATGTCACAGTTACGAGGTGGCATATCAACCCAACTTTCTTTCTTGCGCGAGCAACTGCTTAAACTTACCTCGTTATTAGAACTGGAACTTGACTTCTCCGACCATGAAGACCTTGAGTTTGCTGATCGCTCAGAACTTCTTACTCTTGCGAATATAATTGACAAACATATTCTTTCGCTCTCCCACTCCTTTGAGATTGGACAAGCGATTAAGCAGGGTATTCCCGTAGCCATTATCGGTAAAACCAACGTTGGTAAGTCGACTCTTCTTAATCGCCTTTTACACGAGGAACGCGCCATCGTCAGTGACATTCATGGCACCACCCGAGATACTATCGAAGATACTATCGATTTACAGGGTGTTACCTTCCGTTTTATCGATACGGCTGGTATACGTCAGACTACTGATACGGTGGAACAAATAGGCATTGAGAGAACGTATGCATCTATACAGAAAGCTCGCATCATCATATGGGTTGTTGACCAGCAACCTACTCGGGAAGAATTTAAAGAAATACTTGATGCTACAAAAGGTAAATCACTGATTATTAGTAAAAACAAGATTGATAAGGAGTCTTCTAGTGATTTTCCCCTCTTCCCTTCTGACGATGTGCATAATTATTCATTTGTCTCCATCTCCGCAAAGCACAATATCAACATTGAGCAACTGGAGCAGATGATCTATCAGGCAGCTAAAATCCCCACACTTTCCAATTCTGATATCATTATCACGAATGCCCGCCACTATGACGCTCTTGTGCGCTCTCACAATCATTTGCAGCGCGTCCTCGACGGCCTTGACCAACAGCTTAGTGGTGACCTTCTCTCCGAGGATCTGCGCCTCACCCTTGATACCCTTTCTGAGATTACCGGCGGTCAGATAACACCCAATGAAGTATTAGGAAATATCTTTAGGAATTTCTGCGTGGGAAAGTAGTTCGTCTGCGGTTTCAAAAAAGGGAGAATGCGATTATCTAAGAATACAAGCAATGACACTACAAGAAGCTATTGAAGCCCGGCATAGTGTAAGGGCATACAAAAACGAGCCATTGACAGATGGTGTAGTAAAGGCACTGGAAGAGCAGATTGCCGTTCTGAATCGTGAAGG
>JAILMS010000098.1 GCA_024692385.1 Prevotella sp.
ATCCTCATCAAAGATACCAGCAGCTGGGACTGCGTATTGTGTGACTTCGGCATTGCCGATGTGCTCAAGCCTAACGGTAGCGTCAGCACACCACAGAACCGCACCATCATCTATGCGGCTCCGGAGATGTATGACAAGAACAACATCATCTTCAACGAGGGCAACACCTACTCTGAGCTGACACCTAAGGCCGACTTCTACTCACTCGGTATGACCATCCTGTCGCTATGGATGGGCGAAGGAGCCTTCCTGGCTAAGGAGCACGAGCTGGCAATGGATAAGAACAAAGGACGCATCACCGTACCTGAAGACATGCCAGACCCGTTGGCAAAAATCTGTCGCGGACTACTCATCAAGAATGCAGACAAGCGCTGGGACTTTGACAAGATAGAGCGCACACTGAAGGGTGAGGACATACCTGTTGACGAGGCCATCATCGTAGAAGACCTGAACATCACCTACAATGCCGCCAAGCACCAGACAGCCAACACCCCTGAGGAACTGGCCGCCTGTATGGAGGAAGACCCCGAGCTCGGCACGAAGTATCTGTATCGTGGTCAGATAGAGAAATGGCTAAAGCCCTACCCAGAGCTGGCCATCGAGATGCAGGAAATCGTTGAGAAGCGATATCCCAAGAATCAGTCGACAGGCTTCTTTGCTGCACTCTGTGTGCTGGATCCCGCCAAGCCCTTCAGTCTGACGGGTATCAGTCGTGAGACTGGTGAGGAGATGTCGGTAGAGGCTGTCACACTGAAGGAAGTGAGCAACTTCTGCAATGACGCTATCCTCAGTGGCAACTCCATGGATGATGTCTCGGTAGATATCTTCAAGGAATGGGTACGCGTGCGCGACGCCTCTCTTGCTGACGGATTCCCCAATCTTGATAACAGCAATAACACCGAAGAGGTCTTTATGATTCGCATACAGATGATTGACCCACTGTCGGACATCAATCTGCGCAACAATACGGGGCATCCAGACTATGCTATGACGGGCGAGGCGATTGGTCGCTTCCTTAACAAGGTATATAACATCTTTTGGAATGTCTGCGAGGGCAATATTAATATGGTGGAGAACATCTGGAACAAGCCCCAATACGCACCGCAGAACCGTCAGATATCAGCAGCGACAGTCATTGCCGTGGCATCCTGCTTTACAGATAATGATGATTGTCACTACATCACCAACTTCTTCAACACCAAGGGCGACCGCTTCAGAGAGCAGACCAGATGGTTCATCTCAGCTACCGACATCAATTCGGAAGACTACCAGAAGAAGGCTGGTCCGGGCGACGGTCTCTTCTTTGCCCAGCAGTCGTGGATGAAGGTTATCAAAGGCTATGGTGCTACCCCTGAATACGAACTTGTGGATGCAGGAAAGACGGTTACCACGCTCGAGGAACTATTTCGCGAGAATAAGAAGACCTTGCAGACAGAATATGAAGAGCGTGGCCTGATGGGCTTCTTGGCTGTGAACCGCATGGAAGACCCCACTGCCGACCTGAAGCCACAATTCGCCTACGAGCAATTGCTACAAGAATATGTTGAAGACCTAGCGAAGATTGACGACAAGATGGAACCTGTTACCCGTTTCCGTCAGGCCGTCAAGGAGGCAGAGAGACTGCTCAGCGAGGGCAAGTCGAAGATACATGGATTGATGGCGCGTAGCATTACACAGTATGTCGTCAGCATCGTCTTTGCCGTGATTCCGGCTGTCTTGCTGCTCGCCATGTTGCTATTCTCCATCATCGAGAACCCCGTTATCAATACTGATACACTCGCCCTCTGGAAATACATCTGGGTGATTGGTCTGGTGATGGCAGCCATCGTCTACTCTAAGACTGAAGAGATGGGTTGTCTGCCTGCTATCGTCGGTGGTGCCTTACTTACCATATTACTCGTCTTAGCTGTGAGGTACCTCGGACAGTACATCTTATATATCTACGCCTTCATCACACTGGCTACCCTACTCTTCTTTGGTTGGAAGACGCTATTCTCACCCAGCAAATATGCTGACAAGGCGCGTAAATTCACCAAGCCAGGTTTCGATGAGAAAGTGCTGGAGCCCCTCTACTTCGCCTTCAGCGATGAGGATGCGTTCGACTCCTCACTGAATGATGCCTTCAACGATGAAGAGATGACTAACTGGAAGACCGACCTCAAGGTGCGTCGCTACTTCATGTTCCTATTTATCGGTGCAGTATGGTTCCTGCTGTTGTTCAGCATGCTCATTCCCAAGAGTGAGCGCTTCAACAGATTCTCAGCACCCTTTGTAGAGAAGTTCTTCAACAAGCCAGCAGAGCCAGAGCAAGCACCCGCCTATCTGCTACAGCCTTTGAAGAGAGGCGATCAGGGCGAACAAGTAGTAAAGCTGCAGGAGTTCCTGCTACAGCAGGGCTACACCAAGAACCGTCCTGATGGTGACTATGGTCGTGGTACGGAGAAGGTGGTAAAGGCATTCCAGAAGGCTGTCGGACTGGATGTCACTGGTATCGCAGATGCCAAGACCATTGAGACCATCAATAAGATGGTGGCAGAGACAACTAAGGAAGAGCCTGCAACAGTAAAGCAAGCCACTGAGAAGCCTGCCACCACCACAAAGCCTAAGCAAACCAATCAGCCTAAGAAGGAGACAAAGTCTGTAGAGACGGTAGAGCCCGCTCAGTCTGCACCTGTGCCCAGTACCGCAACACCTGCTACTGCTACTCCCGCCTCCTCATCCAGTGAGAACTCCGTTTCCTTGGAACAGCTGATGAAAGCATCAAAGAATAAGAATAACTCAGAACAATAATACAACACCATGACTTGCAATAATTGTGGAAGAGAAAACAGACCTGATGCCTGCTTCTGTCGCTTTTGCGGAGAACCGCTGGTACAGGAGTCTACCCAGAAGGGACTGATAGGCAAAGACTCCATCACTGCTCTCCTTGACGACCTGGACAACAAACTCCAGGTGGCCAAGATAGTAGCTCAAGGAGGTACACGCATTGGGCTGGATTGTCTGATTCTTGGCGACTCAGGTACAGGAAAGAACTTTATCGCCAACCTCATCGCTGCAAAGATGTTGTCCAGCGGTGTCGTGAAGAAGCCTGCAACCAAGGTCGATGCTGCCGACTGGGACGAATTTGCCAAGGACTTCGATAAGAAGATTGCGGGACTGAAAGACAGCATCCTGCTCATCACCAATGCACAGAAGTTGCTGCCTACCTCAAAAGCCGCTGACGTGAACCAGCTCGACAAGCTGTTTACCCGTATGCGTAACACAGAGGGAGCACCTATTGTAATCATGTGCGGTCTGCACAATGATTTGGCAGAGTTTCTGGAGAATAATAAGGATGTACACCGTCTCTTCGAGTTCGACTTCGTGTTGCCAGCCTTCGGACTTAACGACCTCACAGAACTGACCCTGCAGCTGCTGAAGGATAAGTATAAAGCAGAGGTGGCTGACGACCTGTCGGCTAAGCTTAAGGCTCACTTTGGCTGGTACATGCGCCAGACGGATATTGGTCATACCAATGGTCACCTGTCAGAGAAGGTGGCAGAGAGTCTTTATGTGAAGGCTACCCTGCGTGGCAGCAAGACGGTAGAGGCTCAGGATGTGGATACGTCAGAATGCTTCATTCCTAAGAATGAGGAACATATTCTTGCTGAGCTCGACAACTACGTTGGTCTGCAGAGCGTGAAGGACGAAATTCGCGCTATCATCCGCAACGTCAAGGCGAAGAAGGAGAATGGAGTGAAAGACAAGCTCCTCAAAGACCACTATCTCTTTACGGGTAATCCCGGTACAGGTAAGACAACCTTTGCCCGCAAATTCGGTGAGGTACTCAACGCTATCGGTGCCCTACCCACCGGACAATTCGTCGAGGTGTCTGCGAAAGACTTCATCGGACAGTTTATTGGCGACAGTGAGGCTAACGTAAAGAAATATGTAGACAAGGCCATGGGTGGTGTGCTGTTCATTGACGAAGCCTATGCACTAAACCAGACGACTGGCGGCTATGGTATGGATGCCATCAACACACTGCTGACATTGCTGGAGAACCGTAAGGGTGAGTTTGTCTGCATCATGGCAGGCTACACCAAGGAAATGGGCGACTTTGTACGCATGAATCCGGGAATCCCATCACGCTGTAATGTCACCATTGAATTCCCTGACTACACAGCCCGTGAATTGGAAACACTGTTCAGGAATATGATGGTGCGCAATAGCGAGAATACTGAGTTCACCCTCGACACTAAAGCAGAAGAGATGCTGCCAAAGGTATTCGACAAGATGTATCTGAAGCGCAGCGATACCTTCGGCAATGCCCGTGAGGTGCGCAACCTCTTTGATTTGGCAGTGAAACGCCACCGTCTGCGCAATGCCACAGACGACATACTAACCTATGCTGACATCGTGGGCGAGGATGCTACGGAGGAAATCTCTGTCGACGACATCATGAAGGAGTTCGACAGCTTTGTAGGCATGCAGAGCGTGAAGGATGCCATTCGTCGTATCGCCAAGGAGATAGCTGTGCAGAAGCAGCTCATCGAAATGGGTGAGGCTGCCGAGGGTCTGACGAAGTATAACTTTATCCTGACAGGTAACCCCGGAACAGGTAAAAGTACTGTAGCCCGCATCTTCGGTAAGGTGTTCAAAGCATTAGGTGTGACAGCTACCGATCGCGTAACAGAGAAAGTACCCAAAGACATCATCGGACAATATGTCAACGAGTCTGACAAGAATATGGATGCCGCCATCAATGAGGCTATGGGTGGTGTATTGTTCTTGGATGAGGCGTATGATCTGGAGCCGATGGATGCTGCTGGTAAGAGTACCAGTTCGGAAGGCAAAAAGGCTGTACAGTTACTGATGACACGCATGGAGAACGAGGCTGGTAAGTTTGTGGTGATCTGCGCCGGTTATCCCAAGGAGATGGCTACCTTTATGAACTCCAACCCTGGACTGAAGCGTCGCTTCTCACACACCATCCATATCGAGGACTACACAGCGGATGAACTGCTGGAAATCTATGAGCGTGCCGCCAAGGCGAAAAAATACAACTTCACACTGGCTGACGAGACAGTACGCATGAAGGCGCTGAACATGTTCCGCAATATGATAGCCATGAAAGACGACAAGTTCGGCAATGCCGGTGAGGCGATGAAGAAGGTGGCTGAGACCAAGACGAATATCAACAACCGTATCATGAGCGTATCACGAGATGAGTGGACGCCCGAGTTGCTGCATACTGCTCTTGCCGAGGATATTCCTTACGAGGAGGCTGCCAAGGTATCTATTGAGGACTGTCTGGCTGAGCTGAATGCACTGATTGGTCTGAGTGGTGTGAAGGATTCGCTGACCAAGTTGGCACATACTATCAACAATGAGATAGAGAGTGCCAAGCAGGAGAACCGTCGTCCAGAGATACCGTTGGGCCACTACCTCTTCTTAGGTAATCCTGGTACGGGTAAGACCACCGTTGCACGACTGATGGGTAAGATTCTCTACTCTATGGGGGCTCTTCCTACTCCCAATGTGGTGGAGGTTGGAAAGTCAAACCTTGTAGGCAGATATGTAGGCGATACAGAGGCTATCACCTCACATGTCATTGACACCGCTATGGGTGGCATCCTGTTTATCGACGAGGCCTACCAGCTGGCTTCCGACCAGTTTGGCCGTAACGCTTTGGAGGTACTTGTTGCCCGACTGGAGAACGACCGTGGCAAGTTTGTCTGTATCGCTGCTGGCTATACCTACGAGATGGAAGCCTTTATCTCAGAGAACAGCGGCTTTGAGTCACGCTTCCCACAGCGTAACCGCATCACCTTTGAGGATTATAATCCCGATGAGTTGTTCCAGATATTCATGATTTATGCCAACAAGGGCGGCTACATACTCGACCCAATGGCAGAGAACGCCGTACGCGGCAAGCTCACCATGCTCTACAACAACCGCGGACGCTCGTTTGGCAACGGCCGCGATGCCCGCAACCTGTTTGACGAGGTGAAGAGCAACCTTGCCGCCCGCCTGGCAGAAGAAGGCGGAACACATACCCCAGAGGAACGTAAAACAATAAAGATGGAGGATGTACTATGATACAGTGTCCGGAATGTAGAGAGATGATTCTCGAAGATAGTGCTTTCTGCGATAAGTGCGGAAAGGAACTGAAATGGTGCCCAGAATGTAAAAGGCCCAAACGTGGCACAGAGTGTCCTGTATGTGGCAACGATCTGATACCAGGACGTAAATACCTTGCTATGATAGAGGGCGGACAGACACCATCTGCCCAGCAGCAAGAGAAGTCACAGGACACCGCAGTAGGTGCATCGGTTACCCTACCTACAGCACTCGTTGGGAACGGCTGGCGCCTGCAACTGCAGGAAGGAGCCTTTGGTCGTGTGGGGGGTATGTGGCCTGAACTGGCAACATGCACCTATGTCTCCAGCAAGCACGGAGTAATTGGAAAGACGGCTACCGGATGGACCATTACCGATAATGGTACCACTAATGGAACATATGTTAATGGCACTCGCATAGCGGCAGGAACCCCAGTAGCCTTCGCCAAAGGCAATAGTGTGAGAATAGCAACACTTGAATTTACCGTAGAATGAAAGTCGAGATTGATGCCCTCTGCCAAAAGGGACTTGTACGCGACAATAATGAGGATGCACTGTCGGTAGGTGGTATCATCCTTCGTGACAACGTTACCAACTTCACCGTTGATATCAGTGAGGGTGGCTTCTTCTATCTGTTGGTGTCCGACGGCATGGGCGGTCATGAAGATGGTGAAGAGGCAAGCGAATTCACCCTCAACGAGCTCAAGGAGAAGTTTGAGCAGAAACAGATTGGTGCCAACAGCTTCGAGGATGACATGCGTAAGATGACAAATACCATCTCCACCCAACTCAACCAGATGGCGGCAGAGAAAGGGCAACAGCTACCTATGGGCTGCACACTGACAGGCATCGTCTGGCACTATGGCAAAATATGGCTTGTAAATGCTGGCGATAGCCGTACCTATCGCTATCGCAACGGCATGTTGCGCCAGCTAACCATTGACGAGACAGAGCGTGGCATTACAGGCGACCCTAACGCCGAGAAATACCTGCTTAACTGCATTGGCGCTGGTCAGGAAGGTCGTCTTACCATTATAGATATGGAAGGCAAACTGCTGGAAGATGATATACTACTTATCTGCTCTGATGGTCTTACCGATATGGTTACTGACGAACAGCTGGAGGAAGCCCTTGAGGAAGGTAACACTGCCGCTGACCTCTACCGACTGGCCTGTGAGGGTGGTGGCGTCGATAACGTTTCCGTTATCCTTGCACGCATCAAGAGCGGATCTTCTTCATAAGCAGACCGACAGCAGAGCCCAACAATACACCGGCACTGTCTGCCCAGAAGTCGATCCACTCACCAGATCGGGTAGTGGTGCAGTATGCCTGAAGCAGTTCCATGAGTCCACCCAACAGAATCATACCGACGACTGCCAACAACACGACCTTACACCAATTGATACTGTCGTGATGGCGCAGATATTCCCACCAGATAACGCTACATGTGCCACCATACATAACGAGGTGGGTCCACTTGTCAATGAATTGAACATCATCGAGAGGTGTCTCGGGAAAGAAAGGGGTTAATGAGAGCACCCATATAAGCAGGATGCAAAGGATGGAGAGAGGGTATTTCCTTACAATTCGAACGAAAAAGTGCATCTTTTCTTCTTTTTTGCTGCAAAAGTAAGAATTATTTTATACTTTTGCAAGCGCTATGACGAATAATGTGAACGAAAGAGATAATTTCGGCAGCAAGCTGGGCGTGATACTGGCTACAGCTGGCTCAGCAGTAGGTCTTGGCAACGTATGGCGTTTCCCTTACATGACTGGTGAGAACGGTGGCGCCGTATTCATCATGATTTATGTGGTATGCGTACTGCTGCTGGGTATTCCCTGCATGATCAGCGAATTCATCGTAGGTCGCCACGGTCACGCCAACACAGCTCGTGCCTACCGACAGCTGGCGGGTGGCACCCCTTGGGCACTAATAGGCTATATCGGTGTGCTGACGGGATTCCTCATCACGGGTTATTATGCAGTAGTCAGCGGATGGTGCCTGCAATATGTATGGGCATCGCTGGTTGGTCATCTACAAGGTGACCCAGAATATTTCCGTACATACTTCTCTGAGCTGAGCAGCAGCCCCGTTAAACCCGTATTATGGACTGTCATCATACTGGGTATGACATATCTCATCATTGAGCATGGTGTGCGCAATGGTATTGAGCGCGCTTCAAAACTGCTAATGCCCACCTTATTTATATTATTGCTCATCATCGTGGTAGCATCCTGTATGTTGCCGGGAGCGGAGAAAGGTATCGAGTTCCTTTTCAAACCTGACTATTCGAAGATTACGGGCGACGTATTCCTGGGAGCTCTGGGACAGTCGTTTTACTCGCTGAGCATCGGCATGGGATGTCTGTGTACCTATGCCAGCTATTTCTCGAAATACACGAACCTGACGAAATCGGCCTCACAGATAGCTATCATCGACTGCATGGTGGCTATTCTTGCAGGATTGATGATATTCCCTGCGGCATTCTCCGTAGGCGTGAACCCAGACAGTGGTCCATCACTGATCTTCATCACGTTGCCCAACGTGTTCCAACAGGCCTTTACCGCCTTCCCAGTGGTAGGCTATTTCATTTCTTTGCTGTTCTTTGTTCTGCTCTCATTAGCAGCACTGACGTCACTGATGTCACTACACGAAGTATCGACAGCCTTCTTTCAGGAGGAGATGCATACCACTCGCAAGCGTGCAGCTCTGTGGGTCACTATCCTTACCAGCATCATCGGAGCATTCTGCTCGCTGTCGTTGGGCGCCGTTGACGGACTGGTTATTTTCGGCCGATCGCTATTTGACTGGTTCGACTTCATCACTGGTCAGATATTCCTACCCATCGTAGGCTTCCTGACGTGTATCTTCATTGGCTGGGTTGTACCACACAAGATAGTACACGACGAATTTACCAACTGGGGCGAGCTGCGTGGACGCTTCTTCCACTCATATATATTCTTGGTGAAGTATGTGTGTCCGCTTGCAATACTGATTATATTCCTACATCAATTAGGACTACTTCATTGAGTTGAAAGTTGAGAGTTGAAAGTTAAGAGTTGAATATGGAGCAAAGAGGTAATTTTGGCAGTAAGATAGGCATTGTGCTGGCTACGGCTGGCAGTGCTGTAGGACTGGGCAACATCTGGCGTTTCCCCTATATGACGGGACAAAATGGTGGTGCGGCTTTTTTATTGATGTATATAGCATGCATCATGCTGTTGGGAGTGCCAGGCATGATTAGCGAGTTTATTGTGGGGCGTCATGCCCAGAGTAATGCCGCTCGCGCCTATGATAAGTTGTCGAATGGCCGTCCTTGGCGCTATGTAGGATATTTAGGTATCCTCACATCAACCATCATTTTAGGCTTCTATGCTGTGGTGGCTGGTTGGTGTCTCCAGTATCTCTATGCCTCGGTGGCTGGACAAGTGCAGGGCGACAGTCAATATGTGCAGCAATACTTCACAACGTTCTCAAGTAGTGCTTGGAAACCTGTAGTCTGCGGACTGCTCTTTGTGCTGATAACCCATCTCGTTGTAGTCCGTGGCGTGCGTAAAGGCATCGAAAAGGCATCGAAATGGCTTATGCCCATACTATTAGTGCTGCTGGTAATATTAGTTATAGCCTCATGCTCATTGCCAGGAGCTATAGAGGGTGTGGAATTCCTGTTGCAGCCCGACTTCTCAAAGATCAATAGCCACGTGCTGCTCGAAGCATTAGGACAAGCCTTCTTCTCATTATCGCTGGGAACAGCTTGCCTGTGTACCTATGCCAGCTACTTCTCCAGCAACACCAATCTGCTGCACTCAGCAGCGCAGATAGCCTTGCTCGACACACTGATAGCCATCCTGTCAGGATTGCTCATCTTCCCAGCAGCAGCATCCGTAGGCATTAGCGCAGATTCAGGACCATCACTTATCTTCATCACGCTACCCAACGTTTTCCAGCAGGCCTTTGGCAGTGTGGCGATAGTGGGCTATGTAGTCAGCATCATGTTTTACGCCTTGTTGGTATTTGCTGCCCTGACATCCACCATCTCAATGCACGAGATAGGTACAGCCTTCTTTACGGAGGAACTGAAGCTGCCTCGCAAATATGCTGCATGGGTCATCACCATTGTGGCCAGTGTCATCTGCTTGTTATGCTCATGGTCAGTAGGTGCCATAGATATAGAGGTGTTAGGACTATCGCTCATGGACTTCTGCGACCAACTGACGGCCAACTTTATGCTACCCTTGGGAGGCATGCTGGCCTGCCTGTTTGTTGGATGGTATATCCCCAAACAAGTGGTGCACGATGAGTTTACCAACTACGACCAACAAAATCATCGGTATTATCAGATATACCTCTTTGCAGTACGCTACGTCTGCCCCATCTGCATCATCCTGGTATTCCTACATCAATTGGGCATCCTATGAACCGTAACGACCGTCGCATCGCACTGACTGCTATCATCATTGGCACCATCGTCCTGATCGGTTTATGGCTGACGGAAGGCGCGAAACAGGCAACAGAGGTCAACATCACAGCAAAAGATAGTACAAGCAACGAATATCACGAGACGCATCGTAAGCACGCATCGTCGTCAATGACCATTGGCGATGTTCCTATGCGCCATACAGAAGAGTTTCCCTTCGACCCCAATACCGCTGACAGCACGCAACTGCTGCGATTAGGTCTGCACCCCTTTCAGGTGCGTAGCATCTATCGGTATAGGGCGCAAGGTGGTGTATTCCGCACCAAGCGAGATTTTGCTCAACTGTATGGTCTTACCAAGAAAGACTACCTGCGTTTAGAGCCCTATATTCGTATCTCTGACGACTACCAGCCAGCCTCAACGCTCTTTCAAAAGGATGAACGCGACACATTGCGCTATCCTGTCAAGATAAAGGATGGAGAACACATCACGCTGAATACTGCTGACACCACACAACTGATGAGAGTGCCAGGTATCGGCAGCTACTACGCCAAAGAGATTATTCGCCACGGAAAATGGATTGGAGGCTACGTTAATGTCAATCAGTTAGACGAGATTGACGGCTTCCCTCAGTCTGCCAAGAAATATTTTGTTATCAATCACCCAACCCCACAGCGAATTAATATCAACAAACTATCGCTACAGGAGTTGCGTCGCCACCCGTACATCAATTACTACCAAGCCAAAGCTATTATAGACTATCGTCGTCTGCATGGAGACATTAAGAACCTTCAAGATTTACGTTTCTCTAAAGACTTCTCAGAAGACGCAATTCAGCGCTTGGAACCCTATATTGAATATTAGTAAATTGACCTATGTCAATAAGTTGCGGTTTTTAGTGTAAAAATTACAAGAAAACTTTGTTGTGTGCGAACACATTCGTACCTTTGCATCGTCTTCAGAGGAAGTCTTAAAGGTAAAGTAAAAGATTGTTTCAAGGATTAGAAAAAAAGATCATTCATATTTTGTTTTAGGTTAGTAGTTTTGGTTATGTAGTAAATTATGTTTCGAGGAAAATGATGAAACATACATGAAGAGGGACGTCCGTGAGGGTGTCCCTCTTTCTGTTTTACTTCTCGTGGAGCTAACAATCGGAGTCCATCGGATCCAAAACATGCTCTTCTCGGAGAACACGGTCAACACTGCCCGCATCGAGCAGACGACGTTGAGCCTCCTCATACTCCAAGCCCAAGAACTCTTGAAGCATACGCGTTCCGCGATCTATTAACTTGGCATTTTTCAACTGCATCTTTACCATACGGTTGCCACGAACACGTCCCATACGAATCATTAGTGACGTAGAAATCATATTGAGCACCATCTTCTGCGCCGTTCCACTCTTCATACGACTGGAGCCTGTTACGAACTCTGGTCCGACAATAGTCTCAATAGGATAGTCAGCAACACTGGCCAAAGGAGTATTAGGATTGCTTGTAATACAGCCTGTCAACAGTCCATATTGCTTAGCATGCTCAATAGCACCAATCACATAAGGGGTAGTGCCAGAAGCCGCAATACCAATGACTACATCGTCGTCTTTGGGGTGGAAGGCCTGTAGGTCGTACCAGCCATGTTCAGGGATATCTTCTGCATTTTCAACAGCATGACGCAGCGCCTCATCGCCACCGGCGATAATACCAACCACCCATTCTTCTGACACACCAAAAGTTGGCGGCAACTCACTGGCGTCCAAAACACCCAGCCTGCCACTGGTGCCTGCACCAACATAGAAGAGGCGGCCCCCACGCTTCATATGCGGCTCGATAGCTTCCACCAATGCCTCTATCTGGGGAAGTGCCTTGCTGACAGCATCAGCCACTAAGCGGTCTTCCTCATTAATATGCTGCAACAATTCGCCCACCGACATCTGCTCCAAATGATTGTAGCGTGACGGTTGCTCTGTTATTTTGCGTTGTACTTTCTTGCTGGCCATAAAACTATTGGTTATATAGCGCTGCAAAGTTACGAATAAGCAAATAAAAAGCCAAAAGTATTTTGAGTTTTTTTGAGCGAATAATATATCAATAAGCCTGTTCGTGAACACCCTTCACTGCACGACCAGAGGGGTCGTTCATATTCTTGAAAGCTGCGTCCCATTCCAGAGCAATAGCAGTAGAACAAGCTACACTTGCCTCACTGGGTACGCTCTTGGCAGCGCTGTCGCTGGGGAAGTGCTCCGCAAAGATGCTGCGGTAGTAGTACTCTTCCTTGTTCTTAGGCGGATTGATGGGGAAACGCTCTGCAGCGTGCGCCATCTGTTCGTCTGTCACAGCCTTCGCCGTCATCTCTTTTAAGGTGTCAATCCATGAATAGCCTACACCATCGCTAAACTGCTCCTTCTGGCGCCATGCCACTTCCTCAGGCAGCAAATCAGCAAATGCCTCACGGACTATCTTTTTCTCAATGGTAGAGCCTGGACACATCTTGGCCTCAGGATTGGTGCGCATAGCCACATCAAGGAACTCCTTATCGAGGAATGGCACGCGGCCTTCAACGCCCCAAGCTGAGAGGCTTTTATTTGCGCGCAGACAGTCGTAGAGATGTAACTTACCCAACTTGCGAACCGTTTCCTCGTGGAAATCCTTTGCTGTGGGTGCCTTGTGGAAATAGAGGTAGCCACCAAAGATTTCGTCAGCACCCTCACCGCTCAGCACCATCTTGATACCCATCGACTTGATGACGCGCGCCAGCAGATACATTGGTGTAGAGGCTCTTACGGTAGTAACATCGTAGGTCTCTATGAAATAGATGACATCACGGATAGCATCCAGACCTTCCTGAATGGTATAGTTAATCTCATGATGCACAGTACCGATATAGTCTGCTACAAGTTTGGCCTTAGCAAGGTCGGGAGCGCCCTTCAGACCTACCGCAAATGAGTGCAGACGAGGCCAATAGGCTTTTGTCTTGCTGTCGTCCTCAATACGGTGTTCGCTGAACTTCTCTGCAAGGGCAGAGATGACACTACTATCAAGGCCACCGCTGAGCAACACACCATAGGGGACATCACTCATCAACTGGCGCTTGACGGCGGCAGTAAGTCCGTCGCGTACAGCCTCCATAGAGGCAGCATTATCCTTTACAGCGTCATACTCCATCCAGTCACGCTGGTAATAGCGCTTCATACCGGGCTCCTTGCTCCAATAGTAATAGCCCGGCAGGAAAGGCTCGTAGCGCTCACACTGTCCTTCGAGCGCCTTGAGCTCACTGGCAACATATACTGTTCCGTCAGCATCGTAGCCAATATAAAGAGGTATTACGCCGATGGGGTCACGGGCAATGAGGAATTCGTTGCGTTCTTCATCGTAGAGCACAAAAGCAAAGATACCGCTGAGGTCTTCAAGGAAATTGATGCCTTTCTTGCGATAGAGCGCAAGAATAACCTCACAGTCGCTACCTGTCTGGAAGTCATACTCTCCTGCAAAGCGGCGACGAATCTCCTGATGATTATAGATCTCACCATTGACGGCAAGCACTTGCTGACGATCTGGCGAGAACAGCGGCTGACCACCACTCTCTGGATCAACAATACTCAGTCGCTCATGAGCGAGGATGGCAGAACCACCACAATGGATACCACTCCAGTCTGGTCCGCGATGGCGGATCTTCTGACTCATCTTCAATGCTTTCGCGCGGAGCTCATTAGTCTGCTCCTTCACATTCAATATCGCTACGATTCCACACATAATATACTAATTGAAAGTTGAGAATTATAAATAAGAGAGGTATAGGTAGTTGGTCTGCGCAGGATATTCGGCAGCCAACGTATCTATCTGGTTGACGGTAGGAACGATACCCAGTTCCTTGCGCCATTTACGGATGGTGAGTCCAGCCTGCTCCATCTTCATGCGATTCTCCAGACCGATAGCTCGACCTATCTGGAAGTCAGAGAAGCCATAAACCTTAGCAGCATGCAACAGCTGGTAAACCTCAGGACTGCTCAGGTATTCCATGAACTCACTGGGCTCCATATACTCAGAAACCTCAGAAAGGTGGGCATACTCTTTCAGCTGTTGGTCGATATCGACGATATGTTTCAGCTTCTCAAGGAACCAGCAGTCAATCTTCGTCAACTCGTGAATCTGTTTGACGGTATAGCCTATCTGCAATGCCTTTGACACCACAAAGATACGCATATCGGTAGGTTCGTGGAGTGACTTGGCAATATCCTGAATCTTTATTTCGTGATTCTCTACAAAGCCATGCATGCCCTGACCAATCATGCGCAGACCCTTCTGCAGCGCCTCCTCAAAGGTGCGTCCTACAGACATCACCTCACCGACACTCTTCATGGCTGAGCCCAGCTCGCGCTTCACGCCGTGGAATTTAGTCAAATCCCAGCGAGGAATCTTCACCACTACATAGTCGAGGGCAGGCTCAAAGAAAGCACTCGTTGTCTTCGTCACGCTATTCTTCAGGTCGAAGAGGCCATAGCCCAGTCCCAGTTTAGCAGCGACAAAGGCAAGGGGATAACCTGTGGCCTTGCTCGCCAGTGCTGACGAACGCGACAAGCGCGCATTCACCTCAATCACACGATAGTCCTCAGAGTTAGGATCGAGGGCATATTGCACGTTACACTCGCCTACGATACCGATGTGGCGGATAATCTTGATGGCGAGGGCACGCAACTTGTGGTATTCAGCATTAGACAGCGTCTGCGAAGGAGCAACGACGATTGACTCACCCGTATGGATGCCCAGCGGGTCGAAGTTCTCCATATTACAAACCGTGATACAGTTGTCGAAACGGTCGCGCACCACCTCATACTCTATCTCTTTCCATCCTTTCAGCGACTTCTCTACCAACACCTGTGGCGAGAAGGAGAAAGCCTCCTCAGCCTGTGTCAGCAGCTGTTCCTCGTTGTCACAGAAGCCAGAGCCCAGACCACCAAGGGCATAGGCAGCACGCAGGATTACGGGGAAGCCCAGCGATGCGGCAGCCTTCTGTACCTCCTCAACAGTAGAGCAAGCCTCGCTCTTAATGGTTTTCACGCCTATCTCGTCGAGCTTTTTCACGAAGAGGTCACGGTCTTCTGTATCGATAATAGCCTGAACGGGCGTTCCCAACACTTTCACGCCATATTTCTCCAGTACGCCGCTCTGATAGAGTTCTACGCCACAGTTCAGCGCCGTCTGTCCGCCAAAGCTGAGCAGGATACCATCAGGACGCTCTTTCTCAATGACGCGCTCTACAAATTCAGGTCTTACAGGCTGGAAATACACCTTGTCGGCTACGCCCTCTGAAGTCTGTACTGTTGCGATATTGGGGTTGATAAGCACACTTTCCACACCTTCTTCTTTCAGTGCTTTCAGTGCCTGTGCGCCACTATAGTCAAACTCACCGGCCTGACCAATCTTCAGGGCACCACTACCAAGCAATAATACTTTCTTTATATCTTTCTTCTCCATTATCCTAACATTTTTACAAATTCGTCAAACATAAACTCTGTGTCCGTCGGACCGCTGCACGCCTCGGGATGGAACTGTGCCGACATCCACGGATTGGTCTTGTGGCGAATGCCCTCATTAGAGCCGTCGTTCATATTCACAAAGAGTGCCTCCCAGTCTGCTGGAAGTGTAGAGTCGTCAACGGCATAACCGTGGTTCTGTGAGGTGATAAAGCACTGGTTGCTGCCCACCTTTCTTACGGGTTGGTTATGCGAGCGATGACCGTATTTCAGTTTGTAGGTGCTCGCTCCAGCAGCACGTGCCAGCAGCTGGTTGCCCAGACAGATACCCATGCAGGGGCGCACCTCTTTATTGTTCAGGAACGCGCGGATATGCTCCACCGTCTTGCCACATCGCTCTGGGTCGCCAGGACCGTTAGCCAGGAACAATCCGTCGAACTCGAGTTCATTAAAGTCATAGTCCCAGGGAACGCGGATAACCTCAACGCCGCGACGTATCAGACAACGAATGATATTTGCTTTCACGCCACAGTCCACCAAGACAACCTTCTTACCAGCACCTTCGTTATAACGGATAATCTCCTTGCAGCTAACCTTCTCCACCCAGTTCACGGAACCATAGTCCAGAGTGTCGTCGCTCCCCTCGCCTTTTGCAGAGGAGTCGGGGGTGAGGCTCACCTTACCCATCATCACGCCGTGCTCACGCAGCACCTTAGTGAGTCGGCGAGTATCGATGCCTGTGATAGCGGGAATCTTCTCGCGCTTCAGCCATGCAGCCAAAGATTCTTTGGCGTTCCAATGACTATATTCTTCGCTATAGTCAGCTACCACCAATGCCTTGGGATGGATGCGGTCGCTCTCCATAAACAAGGGCAGCTTATCACTACCTATTCCTGTATCTGGTACGCCATAGTTGCCAATCAGGGGGAATGTTGTTACCAATATCTGTCCAGCATAGCTGGGGTCTGTCAGACTTTCAGGATAGCCTGTCATAGCGGTATTAAACACCACCTCACCTACCGTATCAGCCTCGTAGCCAAACGAGCGGCCGTAGAATACGGTGCCATCGCTGAGTATCAATCTTGCTTCTCTCGTCATCTCTTATTGTTCTTTCTTCTGTTTGTTATCAATGTAATGAATAAATGCCTCGTTACAGAGACGGGTACCGCCCGGCGTAGGATAGTGACCAGTGAAGTACCAGTCGCCAGGGTGGTTAGGACAAGCCTTATGCAATCCCTCGATGCTCTGGAAGACGAGCTCTATCGGCGCCTTCATACCTGCTGGTCGGAGCATCTCTACAATCTTGTTGTTAATCTCTTCTACGGTGAAAGGCTCATAAAGGGCACGAACATGATTCTCGGAGTTCGGGTCGCGCTTACAAGCCAGATAGGTATCATTGATGAGTTGCCAAAGGCCGCGCTCCTCGATAAGTGCCATCGTGGCACGGAAGGCGCAGAACTCCTCCAGTCGCGCCATATCAATACCGTAATAGTCCGGATAGCGTATCTGGGGCGAGCTCGACACCATCACAATCTTCTTCGGATGCAGACGGTCGAGGATTTTAAAGATACTCTCACGAAGCGTCGTACCGCGCACTATCGAGTCATCGATAATCACGAGGTTGTCCACATTCGGGCGCAGCGAGCCGTAACTGATGTCATAGACGTGCGCTGCCAAGTCGTTGCGCTCACTGTTGTCTGCTATGAAGGTGCGCATCTTGATATCCTTCCACACCACCTTCTCCGTTCTCACATTATAGCCCTTCTGGCGGAAGCCATCGGTCATTCCGTAATAGGCCACCTCTGCCGTGTTGGGGATATATGAGAATACGGTGTTGTCAACATCATCATCTATAGCCTTCAGGATAGATGGTGTGAGCTGCTCACCGAGGTGCTTGCGCTCCTGGTAGATGT
>JAILMS010000102.1 GCA_024692385.1 Prevotella sp.
AAAGAAACAATGAAAACCGTTTACGACTACACTGTCAAAGACAGAAAAGGTAAGGATGTCTCACTGAAAGAGTATGCCAACGAAGTACTGCTCATCGTCAACACAGCCACAAAATGTGGCTTCACACCCCAGTACGACGAGCTGGAAGCCCTTTACAAGAAGTATCACGCTGAGGGCTTCGAGATTCTCGACTTCCCCTGCAACCAGTTCGGTCAGCAGGCACCAGGCACTGATGAGAGCATCCACGAGTTTTGTAAACTGAACTTTGGCACCGATTTCCCCCGTTTCAAGAAGGTAAAGGTGAATGGTGACGATGCCGATGCACTGTTCCAGTTTCTGAAGGAGCAGAAGGGCTTTGCCGGCTGGGATATGGAGCACCCTATCGCCCACATTCTGGACGACATGCTCACCAAGGCCGATCCTGACTACAAGAAGAAGGCCGACATCAAGTGGAACTTCACCAAGTTCCTGATTAACAAGAAAGGCCAGGTTGTAGCTCGCTTCGAGCCAACAGAGAAAATCGAGAATATCGCCAAGAAAATCGAAGAATTGCTGAAATAAAACGATGGAACACGTAAAATGTTTGATTATCGGCAGTGGCCCTGCAGGGTACACTGCCGCTATCTATGCCAGCAGAGCCAACCTGCAGCCCGTAGAATATAGCGGTATGCAGCCTGGCGGTCAGCTGACACAGACCACCGAGGTAGAAAACTTCCCTGGCTATCCACAGGGTGTTGACGGCAACCAGATGATGATGGACCTGCGCGAACAGGCCGAGCGCTTTGGTGCTGACATCCGCGACGGAAGCATCACTAAGGTAGACTTCTCCAGTCGTCCATACCACCTCTTGGATGAGAACAACAACGAAATAGAGGCCGAAACCGTTATTATCGCTACAGGAGCCTCTGCCAAGTATCTGGGACTGGACGACGAGCGCAAATACAACGGACAGGGCGTTTCTGCCTGTGCCACCTGCGACGGATTCTTCTATCGCAAGAAGACCGTAGCTGTAGTAGGTGGTGGCGATACCGCCTGTGAGGATGCGCTCTACCTAAGCGGACTGGCCAAGAAGGTATATCTCATCGTGCGCAAGCCCTTCCTGCGTGCCTCTAAGGTCATGCAAGACCGCGTAATGGCTGCAGAAAACATCGAGATACTCTTCGAGCACAACACCCTTGGCCTCTTTGGCGAGAACGGTGTAGAAGGCGCTCACCTGGTAAAGCGTAAGGGCGAAGCTGACGAGCAGCTGGTAGACATCCAGATTGACGGATTCTTCCTGGCTATTGGCCACAAGCCTAACACAGATATCTTCAAGGAGTGGCTGGACACCGACGAGGTAGGCTACCTCAAGAAGATTGACGGAACACCACGCACTAAGCTGCCTGGCATCTTTGTAGCTGGCGACTGCGCCGATCCCGTCTATCGCCAAGCCATCAGCGCTGCTGGTACAGGCTGTCAGGCAGCCATCGAAGCAGAACGCTTCTTGCTAGAGCACTAAGAACTGGTATTGCCAGCCAAGCTGGCAATACTAACTAGTATCACTAGGAAAGCCAGTCCAACCAGAGATACCAGAGTGACTAGAGAGACCAGAGCAACCAGAGATACTAGAGCAACCAGAAAAAAATCACAGAAGATACAAAAAACAGAAAAGTCCCGCTTCACAGCGAGGCTTTTCCTTGTAAAAACTAAATTAATCAACCATAAACCTTAACCATTAAAAATCTCTTGTTATGACTTAGAGTATGAAACACTCTATAAATTCAAAATGGAATTCGCTAATTCCTTATTGACAATGCAAAAATACAACATAATTTTTAAATACAGGTTTAGATAACATTAAATAATGTTTAATTATCATTATTTATACGTTTTTTCGACTCCAAATAACGTTTTTCAAACTAAAATTAAACCATTTAACATATTTTTAACGACGAGAGAGCGTATTTTTAAAACCAAAGTCGTATTTTTGCAACGATTAAATATTGCCTATGAGTACGATTCAAATCATTCTTATCTGTATAATTGTCGTTTTGGCGCTCATAAATCTACGTTTTTGGGTGCGTCAAACAACAGGTAAACATCATTTTATGTTGCCTGGAAGGATAAGTTTGCACATCAGCAGCAATGACATCATGCTATATTTGAAAGAAAATGGTGATAATGTAAAAGCAATATTCGAGAACAAAGGCATTGACTTCAGCATTAAGTGTGAGCCAGATAGCATGATGGGCTGGATCGACAAAGAGTTATTAGACAGAATATTGCTATTACTATTATCAGATGCTGCAAAGCGCCTGCAAAACGGCGGAAAAGTTTCTATAGAAGCCTGTACCAATCATAATTTCGACAATATCAGCATACAACTCAGCGATAATGGAGAAAAGATTAACGATACCGGTCTGCTGATTATTCAGCATCTGGTAGCCACGCATCGCGGTACGCTAAAGAATGAATACTACGAGCAACAAGGCAACAGCATCACTATTGAGCTGCCTATCAAGAAAGATGCTTATGAGACTGAACAGCTGGAAAGTGACAACTCGTCAGCATTCCATATTCCTAATAATATTAAGCTGCGCGTACCTACTATAGAGATTCCCAGCGGATATGAAGAGGGTAATATTAGCCTACAGCAGATTATGCGAGCCCCCCACTCTGCCAATCAGGAATTTCTGCGGAGAGCAATAGACTGTATCAACGAGCACCTCAGCGAAACGGACTACGACCGACAGACTTTTGCCTCTGATATGGGATGTAGCGTAAGTACCTTATATAATAAGATACGCGAACTGACGGGCAAAAACATTAGTAACTTTGCACGCGACATCCGTATCAAGACTGCCTGCAAGCTTGCTAAGGAGAATCCTGACCTGCGCGTCAGCGACATCGCCTATCAGGTGGGATTTAAAGATCCGAAATATTTTGCCACCTCCTTCAAGCGTGTTACGGGCATGCAGCCGAAAGAATACTTCCTTCAGCTGAGAAGAGGAGATAATATCAGTGTAGTTGGCGCTTAGACAGCCAAAGACCGAGGAAAGTGAAGAGGCCATTCAGCATCAGCAGTTCATAGCCGAAGTGATAGCCCGTCAGTTGTCCTACCATCATATCCAACAAATAGCAGATTACAGGTGATGCCAGACAGATGTATGGCACCATACGGTCGTTGGCATGCCGCTTGGTCAACAGTCCAAAGGCAAACAATCCTAAGAGCGGACCATACGTATAAGAGCAGAGGATATAGATGGCATCAATAACACTGGTAGAATTGAGCACCTTGAACAGCAGGATAAACACTACGAAGATAGCCGCCATACCAATATGTACACGACGACGCAACCGCTCATCGTCAGCACGACCGCAGATATCTACGCAATAGCTTGTAGTCAGCGCAGTGAGTGCTGAATCTGCACTGGAGAAGGCTGCCGCCACCATACCCAGAATAAATATGTAAGAAACCAACGGGAAGACAGTAGAAGTGTGGACAACGTAGACGGAAAGCAGTTCGTCACCTTTTGCCGGCATTGTCAGGCCTTGTTGCTGGTACCATAACGTAAGCAATACACCTAATGACAGGAACAGCAGATTGGCAGGCAGGAAGGCAACGCCATAGGTACACATATCCTTCTGTGCATCGCGCAGCGAACGACATGTCAGGTTTTTCTGCATCATATCCTGATCCAAACCGGTCATCACGATAGCGATAAACGCACCACTCAGAAACTGTTTCCAGAAATATTGCTTAGAGAACCAGTCGTCCATCACAAAGACACGCGACAGTTCACTATGATAGATTGCCGTCACAGCATCACCCGTTGTCATATCCAGATCACCCATCACCTTATATATAATAAGGAGAAGAGTTCCAAAAAGGCAAACGGTCTGTAGCACATCGGTCCATACCAGCGTCTTGATGCCGCCTCGACGGGTATAGAGCCAGATAAGCAGCATCATTATAACCACCACAACTGCAAAGAGTAAGTCGTTAGAAGATGTGCTGCCTTTGCCAAGAGATGACGATAAGCCACACTCCATCAATATCCAACACACTACATAGAAGCGCACAGCAGCACCCGTCATCTTTGACAGCAAGAAGAACGACGCACCCGTCTTATAGGCCCGCTGACCAATACGCTGGCCCAGATAGCTATAGATAGTTGTCAGATTCAGACGATAATAGAGCGGCAACAAGACAAAGGCTATCACGACATATCCGACGATGAATCCCATGCATGTCTGCAGATACGTCATACCAATACTATTCACCATGCCCGGTACCGATATGAAGGTAACACCAGAGATAGAGGCGCCCACCATACCAATAGCCACCATATACCATGGTGACTGGCGGTCAGCACGGTAGAAAGTCTGATTGGTAGCCCGTCTGCCCGTCCAACGACTGATGGCAAACAACAAAGCGAAATAGCATAGAACGATAGCAATCATTGTCATAATTGGCTGCAAAGGTACTTGATAAAATTGAGAATTGAAAATTGAGAATTGAGAATTTTCAATGGCGACGGCAATTTTTTCACTTTTCATTTTTCGCTTTTCACTTTATTTTCGTAATTTTGCAAGCGGTAATCACTAACCAACAAACAAAAAGCAATGGCAAAACAGAAGAAATTTATCCTTCAAGAGAGTGAGATTCCAACACAGTGGTATAACATTCAGGCAGACATGCCCAACAAGCCCATGCCGCCCATCCACCCTGCTACTAAACAGC
Source organism: Prevotella sp. (assembly GCA_024692385.1). Classification (GTDB taxonomy): domain Bacteria; phylum Bacteroidota; class Bacteroidia; order Bacteroidales; family Bacteroidaceae; genus Prevotella. The sequence goes on from JAILMS010000102.1 coordinate 4,724, forward strand.
CTCTGGGTGTAGACGACCTTGCACACATCTTCCCTCGTGAGTGCTGTGTACAGGAGCTGGACACTGAGCATCGCTGGATAGACATCCCTGAAGACGTGCTCGAGAAGTACAAGTATTACCGCTCTACCCCACTGGTTCGCGCCTATGCACTGGAAGAAGCATTGGGCACACCAGCACACATCTATTTCAAGAATGAATCAACCAACCCGCTGGGTTCTCATAAGATTAACTCTGCCCTGCCCCAGTGCTACTACGCTAAGCAGGAAGGTACTAAGAACGTTACAACAGAGACGGGTGCCGGTCAGTGGGGTGCAGCATTGAGCTATGCAGCCAAAATCTATGGTCTTGACTGCGCTGTATATCAGGTAAAGATTACCATGCAGCAGAAGCCCTATCGCTCTAGCATCATGCGTACCTTCGGTGCTGTTGTAGAGGGTTCTCCTTCTATGTCAACTCGTGCTGGTAAGGACATCCTCACCAAGGATCCTACGCATAGTGGTTCTCTGGGTACTGCTATCTCTGAAGCCGTAGAGCTGGCAACGACGACACCTAATTGTAAATATACACTGGGCTCTGTGCTCAACCATGTAGGTCTGCACCAGACTATCATCGGTTTGGAAGCTGAGAAGCAGATGCAGATGGCTGGTGAGTATCCCGACATCGTGATTGGCTGCTTCGGTGGTGGTTCAAACTTCGGTGGTATCTCTTTCCCCTTCATGCGTCACAACCTGAGCGGTGAGCGTCATACTGAGTTCATTGCTGCTGAGCCAGACAGCTGTCCTAAGCTGACACGCGGTCAGTTCCGCTACGATTTCGGTGACGAGGCTGGTTACACACCACTGCTGCCCATGTTCACACTGGGCCACAACTTCAAGCCCTCTAATATCCATGCTGGCGGTCTGCGCTACCACGGTGCTGGTATGATTATCTCACAGCTTATCAAGGATGGTCTGATGCATGGCGTCGATATTCCTCAGCTCGAGACCTTTGAGGCTGGTATGCTGTTCGCTCGTACCGAGGGTATCATCCCCGCTCCTGAGAGCTGCCACGCCATCGCTGCTACCATCCGCGAGGCCAACAAGTGTAAGGAGACTGGCGAGGCTAAGGTTATCCTTTTCAACCTCTCTGGTCACGGACTCATTGACATGCCAAGCTACGAATCATTCATCAAGGGCGACCTGCAGAACTACACCGTTACTGACGAAATGATTGCAGAGAATCTGGCAGAGCTGGATAAACAATAAAAGTGGAAAGTTGAAAGTTAAAACATAGAACATTCAACCCTCAACATTCAACATTAAAAAAAGCTGCGCTACTCGATTGAGTTAGCGCAGTCTTTTTATTTATACCTTATTATATCTTCTTAGAAACGGCCTGGGCCACCGAAGCCACCACCAGGACGTCCGCCTCCGAAGCCGCCGCCAGGACCACCGAAGCCACCGCCACGGCCACCACGACCGCCACCAGGCATAGGACCTCCGAAGCCAGGACCACCCTGACCACGACGAGCACCCATACCTCCGAACAAGTTCAGACGGTAGATGACGTGCAGCATAGCATAGCTGGTAATAGCGTTATACTCCATATCGGTACGCGACATAGCCGAAATAGTACGGCTGAAGGTTGACTGTTCTTTCAGAATATCGTAGAACTGCAACGACAGAGTCAGCGCATTGCCACGCAGGAACGACTGTGACACCTGAGCATTCCAGATGAGCTCGTTAGTATTCATCGAAGCATCGTTGTAACCACGACGGCTGTTCATGTTCAGGTTGGTTGACAACTGAGTACCCCAAGGAGCAGTAACCATCATGCTACCACCATAAGAGAAGGTCCATGTATCGAGGTCGTTGTTGCTCTGCAGCTGACTGCGGGCATGCATATAGTCCACAGAACCGTTCAGTTCCAGTTCAAACCAACTGTTACGATAGCTGGCTGCCAGACGCTCGCCATAGGTTGTAGAGCGTGTCACAGACTCTTGTGAATCCTGCTGACTCAGGCTAACATAACCAACATTGTGAGCATAGCGCAAGGTGGTGAACGTGTTGACGTTGAAGTAACCTGCAGAGTCGATAGATGTATTGAACATTACCATGGCGAAGGCATTCCAGTTACCATTGATATTCTCAGGACGAGTGGTGTTAACACCCGTCTTCTGATCATAAGTCACCTTGTTGGAGATGCTGTTGGCAGTGGTTGAGAAGTTTGCATTCACCATCAAGCTACGCTGGTGATTCTGCCAGTAGTTATTGTACTGGAAACGCATGTTCTGTGTGAACGAAGGCTTCAAACCAGGATTACCCTCGCGGATGTTCAGCGGGTTGGAGTCGTCTCTGATATCCAACAGGTCGGTCATCGACGGCTGACTGGTATTGGCACGGTAGTTGACACGCATCTGGCTCACATTCGAAATCTTCCAACGGAAGTCAGCTGTCGGCGACCAGTTGGTTACGGTACGCTCTGTCTGGGTGTTGATATTCTGGTAGCGATAGTCGAGACGTGACTTCTGCGGTACCACCTGCATTCCGAGATTGAGGTTGTATGCATCACGCACCACGCGCAGCATGACCTCGGCTGTATGTATGTAGTTTTTGTATTCAGAGAATTGACTCAACGACTCAGACTTATAGGGGTCAAGCGGTGTATCACCCATCAGTGACAGATAGCGGTCCCAGCCACGGTAGACAGGAACGACATTCATGAAGTCCCATCCATTACCGCCCAAATCATAGGTACCGCGGTCGCTCTTGCTGTACTTATACTGGTACTGGTAAGAAAACTGCAGATAGGTACGGCGCATGATTGGCTCACTATAGGTCAGACGGATGCTGTAGTCCCAGTTCTTGGTAGGTGTCACGGCATAGCGGTTGTTCTCCACGTCAGGAGTCAGGACACCATTGATGGCGGTATAATATTTTACCTGGTCGTTAGAGAACGACTTACTCATACCCTCGCTATAGTTGGCACCCAAACGCAGAGTGATGTTGCGTCCATAATTGTTAAGCTTACGGTTATACTGTCCCCAGCCGCCTACGCTTTTGTTATCGCTGTAGCTCAGGCTGTTGCTAATATTGCTGTTCTTAACGATGCTGTTGCCCTCCTCGTCCTTCTCATTGACGAGCTGAGTCAGCTGGCTCAGAGGGTCTGTAATTCCCTTGATGGTATAGGGGTCTTTGCTGAAGGTTGCACTGGAGCCATCAGTCAGTCCATCGCTTGAGTTGTAGTTAAACTGCGGACGGAACATGATGTTGGTCATGGAGTCGGGAGTCCACTCAATACGGAACTGACCATTCCAGCTGTTCGAACGCGACAGATTGTTGCTGAGTCGGTTGCTGAATGAGCTAACTGAAGAGCTCATGAAGCTCTCAGAAGCTGTCTTGCTGACAGCATCACCATCACTGTGGTTCCAGCGGATGCTACCATCCAAGGTAAGGAGATCAGTCTTCTCATAGTTCAGGTTGATACCCGTCATCTTAGTAGCTGTCAAACCCTGACGGCCACCACCGAAACGGCCACCGCCACCGCCGAAGCCCATATCATTTACGTTGTTGGCGCTGGTCATGAGGAATGCTTTGAAGTCATCCTTCATCAAACCACCGAAGATACGGCTGCTATAGCGATCCTTTGTACCTGCTCCCAGGTCGGCATTGAGCATGATACCCTTGTTCATACCTGTCTTGATACCGAAATCGAGTACAGTTTCTTCCTCGCCATCATCGATACCACTGACGCGGGCCAGGTCACTCTTCTGGTCGTAAGCTCTTACGCGTTCAATAATGTTTGTTGGCAGGTTCTTCATGGCGGTCTTCGTATCACCCGTCATAAACTCCTTACCATCCACCTTAATCTTCTTTACCTCTTTACCGTTGATGGTAATCTTACCATCGTCGTCAACCTGAGCACCAGGCAGACGCTTTACCAGTTCCTCAACTACAGAACCCTCTGGCGTACGGTAGGCAGAAGCATTATATATAAAGGTGTCAGCCTTTACAATCACCTTCGAGGCATTACCAGTAACGGTAGTACCCTTCAGCATGATAGCGTCGGGCTTCAGTTCCAGCGTACCTAAGGCAACATCCTTGTCGTCAGTTACCGTAACTCGCTTGGTATATGGTTTAAAACCCACACAAGTTACTTGCAGGATATACTTACCTGCCTTGGGGGCTGACACGCGGAACTTACCTTCTAACGATGTCAAACCACCTGTAACCAATGTAGAATCACTGCGAAGCAGTTTTACCGTGGTCTGTGCTACTGGCTCCTGGGTGTCGCTCTCGACTACCACTCCGCTCACATGACGCTGAGCCATCACAACCACATTACTTAGTAGAAATAAGATAATGAATAGATGCTTTCTCATTGTTTTTAATGATTGATGTTTTGCTTTCTATGACGCACAAAAAGATGAAAAGTTTAATAATCTCAGAAAAAAATGGCGCAAAATTGACAATATTATCACAATTTGTATACGACTTTGCTATATTTGTTGTAATTTTGCACCCTGTAAACCGTTATGAACCAGCAAAAAGTTGTAATATCTCAGCATTTTGAGCAATCGCTCAGCCAAGCATTGGCCGAGTGTAATTACGATTGTCTGTTCATTTTGGTAGACGAAACGACAGAGCGTTGCTGCCTGCCCGTGCTAACCTCAACGTTCAACGTTCAACGTTCAATGTTCAACGTCATCACCATCGGCACTACCGATCAGCACAAGACGCTCGACACGCTAAGTCATGTCTGGAGTGAATTGCAGCGAATGGGTGCTACCCGCCACTCACTGATGATTAATCTGGGCGGTGGTATGGTGACCGATTTAGGAGGTTTTGCTGCTTCTACCTTCAAGCGCGGTATACATTATATTAATATACCCACTACCTTATTGTCCATGGTCGACGCTTCTGTTGGCGGCAAGACCGGTATCAACTTCGGCGGACTGAAGAACGAGATTGGTGTATTCAATAATGCCGACTGTGTCATCTTAGACACCAAGTTCTTAAAGACCCTCGACCAAGAGAACATTCTCTCCGGTTATGCAGAGATGCTGAAGCACGGTCTTATTGACTGTGAAGAGCACTGGGCAGAGATTCTACGTAATCTTGAGAGTCCTGATCATTTAGAGAGACTGAGCTCACTTGTCTCCAAGAGTGTTGCCGTCAAACAGCACATCGTCACTGAAGACCCCACGGAGAAAGGACTGCGCAAGGCACTGAACCTGGGACATACTGCAGGCCACGCTTTCGAGTCACTGGCGCTGGAGCGTAAACCCATCCTTCACGGCTATGCCGTAGCCTACGGATTGGTGGTTGAACTCTACCTGTCGTGTGTAAAAACTGGTTTCCCCACAGACAAGATGCGCCAGACGGTACAGTTTATCAAAGAACACTATGGCAAGATGGCCATCACCTGTGATGACTATCCCCATCTGCTGGAGCTAATGCATCACGACAAGAAAAACGAAGGTAGTGCCATCAACTTCACCCTGCTGGCTGGTATTGGTGAGCTACGCATCAACCAAACGGCCACAGAAGAGGAGATTAAGGAAGCACTTGACTTCTACAGAGAGTATTAGAGAAACTACTACCTATTATAATTTGCTAATTAACCAAGTGTTGTAGGGCCCATCCGTGAGGACAGGCCCTACTTTTTGGTTTATTAGAATTGTGCACGAGGGCCACCGTTATGACCAGGACCTCCAGGACGGCCACCACCGAAGCCACGACCAAATCCGCGACGTCCAGGGCGCGACTTCTGATACTGCTTGTATTGCTCTTCAGTGAGAATCTCTTTCAGTTTCTTTTCATACTCCTGACGCTTCTCCATGCGCTGCTTCATCTCTTCACGCTGCTCCTCAGTAAACTGTGGACGCTCCGGACGCTGCTGTCCGTTCTGAGCCTCACCATTACCTCTTCCAGGACGAGGACCACGCATGCCAGGACCTGCTATCACCTTCTCGTATTCCTTGTTCAGTGCCAACACCTTGGTTTTCTGATCATCAGTTAACTTCAGGTCGTTGCTCATACGCTCTGTCATCTGCTCGGGCGTCATTTGTCTTGGACCACGGAACTGCTGTGGGTTCTGATTGTTGTCATTCTCTTGAGCCTGTACTGCTGTCATTGACAGAAGGGCTACCATCATTAAAACGATCTTTTTCATACTTTTGTTTTTTTATTGGGTTATACATGTTTGTCGTCTTTCTGCTATTAAGACGCAACAAAGGTATGAATCGTTTAATGGGCTGCTCGTCAGTTTCAGCGAACAGCCCATATTATTCAGTGAACAGACGAATTCTTACTATCTATCCTATAGTGTCTTAATTTGGCGCTCAAACTGCTCGCGATTGCCAATGGCACCATTCTTGATACGAGCACGATAGTTATAGATGGTATTGACAGAATAGTGGAGGAATTCAGCAATCTTTGAAGAGTCTTCAATACCCAGACGGATAAGGGCAAAGATGCGAATTTCAGTAGTGAGACGATTCTCCTCCTTTGGCTGTATGCGCACCTCAGGCAGCAACAGCGCATTGAAATCATTGACGAAGTTGGGGAACAAGTGCAGGAAGACACTGTCAAAGTTGAGGAAGAGTTCCTCTAACTCCTTTTCCTTGAGCTCCGTAGATTTGGAGATATGGAAGAGGTCTTCGAGTTCTTTGTTCTTCATCTTCTTATTCACCATCTTACGATAGTTGTCAAGCTTGTCGATATACTGTGAACAGAGGCTCATAAATCGACCGATATATTCTTCTTTGACGCGGTTGCTCTCAGATAGCTGGGCATTAAGGCTGGATAGTTGAGAATTCAGCGCTGAGAGTTCCTGAGTCTGCTCAGCCAACTGCCTATTCGCTGTTGCCAACTCGTCATTCGACTCCTTCAAGGCATTACGGGCAGTAGCCAACTGCTTGTTACGACGGTGCAGGAACAACAGCACACCAAGGAGTAACAGCAACAGGATGCTGATAACGACAAGGGCAACCCATAGCTGAGCGGTGTTACGCTCACTCTGAGCCTTATAGTTTTTGGCAATGGTAGCCAACAAAGGAGCAATCTGCCAGTTACGCTGACGAGAGCCGTAGCGGTTGGCACAGTCGCTAGTGAAACTAATATAGCTCGATGCCTTATCTATATCGCCATTCAACATCAGTTCGTTGGCGAGTTCCCACATTGAGCCTTGGTCCATAGAAGCATTACGAATATCTGCCAATACCGACTCCACCAGCCAGTGCATCATCTGAGTACTGTCGCCACGCAACTTATATTCAATATAGCGATAGAGCGCCACAAGAGCATAGGGATGTGAGCCCGGCTCTACGGTTTTCATCCACTCATCATTAATCTTCATGGCCTCGCCCAGATTGCCTTCAGCCTGTGCACGTTGTTCACGACGCAAGAAACAAGACTCACTGGTAGGAGGCAATGTAGCCAGCATCAGCTGTTCGTAGTGTGAAGACTGCGCATTATAGTACTGATGCATATTGTCGAGACGCGTGTAATAGGCCAACTCGCTATATACATTATTATATGCCTCATAATAGGTGCCGATGGAAACGGTGTCTATATGGTAAACGTTAATGGAGTCAAGGATATTGAGCGCCTCGTCATACATACCGATATTCGAACAGCGAATAGCCAACAGCGAACGACATCTAACGGCTGACGACTGGTCTCCCATTTTGTCTGCCAGCGAGATGCACTGACGCAGGAAATACATGGCCGAATCACTGACAAAGGGCTTATAGAGCTCATAGAGCTGGTAGTTCTGCTGGTATTTCCCCCTTGGCGTAGTTTCCAAAGTCAAGGCATGACGAGCCTGTCCTATTTTCTGTTCACGAGCGGCTACATAGTCTTGTGAGTGGGCTATAGCCTCATCTATCTGCCGACAATAATCCGACAGATTACGCTGACCACAGATCTGCAGCGTAAAAAAAGAAGAGTGAAGTATAAATAGTAATAGTAGCTTCTTCATCGTAGTTTGGTTTCTGCTTGCAAAGTTACGAAAAAACGAGCGAAATGCAAAAGGAAAGCAAGCTTTTCTTTTGCATTTCCGAGTGCTATGTAACTTCGACGGAGTCAAAGTGACAAAAAAGTCTGGAAAATGTCACCATTTCCCAGACAAAAATTCATTGAATATTACAATAAACAGCCTTTCTTTATATCTAACCCTATTATAACTGCTATTTCAATTCAAATGAACATTTTTCCATAATACGATCGGAGGCAGTACCGATAAGTGCCTCAAACTGTCCTGGCTCAGCAGTCCACTGACCTTTTACTTCGTCGTAGAAGCTCAAGGCATCACGAGCAATGGTAAGTGTCACATCGCGGCTCTCGCCAGGTTGTAAGAATACCTTCTGGAAGGCTTTCAGCTCTTTCACAGGGCGATCTACCGAAGCCTTCTTGTCGCTGACATAGAGCTGGACGGTCTCTGCACCAGCACGGCTACCAGTATTAGTAACGTTGATGGTGAAAGAGAATTTCTCGTCAGCCGTCATTTGCTTCTTATCAGCTACGGGCTTACCTATCTTAAAGGTGGTATAGCTGAGACCATGACCAAAGGCAAACAGCGGACGAATCTTCTTTTTGTCTGCCCAGCGATAGCCTACATAGATACCCTCCTTGTATTCCTCGTCGATAATCTTGTAGTCGTCACGCCATATGCCAGGGAATGCCTTCAAAGCATGCGCTCCACAGTCGTCCAGACGCTGATACCAAGTGTAAGGCAGCTTACCAGAGGGATTGGCCTCGCCAAAGAGCACGTCGGCAATGGCATTGCCTGCCTCTGAGCCAAGAAACCACGCCTGCAGGATAGCAGGCACCTTGTTGGCAAACGGCATAGCAACAGCGTTACCACTGATATTGACATACACCAGACGGGGATTGACAGCCAGCAGTGCCTCGATGAGTTCGTTCTGACCGTAGGGCAGCTCATACTGCTTGCGGTCGTGGCCCTCACAATCCTGGAAGTCGCTCTTGTTCAGTCCTCCGAAGAAGATGACGACATCAGCCTGCTTAGCCTTCTCTACAGCCTCGGCAATCAGTTCAGCCTTTGAACGAGTCTCACGAAGGCTGCGACCTACTGTTACACCGTCGAAACTCTGGATGGTATCACCTACATAGCCACGGGCGTAGTCGATGGTAGAGGTCTGACGGCTGAGGGCTGATGTCAGACCATCGAGGGGCAGAATCTCGTGCTGTACTTTAAGCGACGACGAGCCACCGCCAACAGTCATCATCTTGATGGCATTCTCACCAACCACCAGGATGCGCTGCTGCTTTGACTTATCCAATGGCAGCAAGGTCTCATTTTTTAATCCTTTAATTTTTTCATTTTTCAGCAATACGATACCTTCCTGTGCTATCTTTCTGGCTGCATCGTAGTGAGCCTCAGAACAGAGGAAGCCATAGGGCTTGTGGCGATTCATCGTGGTGCGATAGAACAGACGCAGCACGCGACGCACCTTTTCGTCGAGTTCCTTGGTGGTGAACTTTCCTTCCTGGATGAGTTGCTTGTAGGCTACTGCCATGTGGTAACTGTCGTAGGCATTGGTACGTCCCATCTTCAGACCATCGGTCCATGTGCCAAACTCCAGGTCAAGGCCATTGGTAACGGCCTCTTCCGTATTATGACAGCCACCCCAGTCACTGATGACTACACCATCGAAGCCCCAGTCCTGCTTCAGAATCTTATTCAGAAGGATATTATTATGACAATTGTGTTGGTTCTTATATAGGTTGTAAGCACCCATGATGGCCCATGCCCCACCCTGCTGCACGGCAGCACGGAAGGCAGGCAGATAGATTTCATGGAGGGCACGGTCACTGATGATGACATTCACCTGATGGCGATATTCCTCGTCATTATTCAGTGCATAGTGCTTCACACACGATGCCACACCCTTCGACTGCAGGCCCTGCACATAGGGCACCACCATCTGCGAGGCGAGATAAGGGTCTTCACCCATATACTCGAAGTTACGACCTCCCAGTGGTGTGCGATTGATGTTCACACCAGGGCCCAGAATGACGCTCTTGTTACGATAGAGCGCCTCTTCACCCAATGAGGTGCCATAGAGACTGGCCATAGCGGGATTCCATGTAGCAGCCAGACAGGTCAGTGCAGGGAATGCCACACACGAGTCGTTGGTCTGACCAGCCTGCACCCACTCGTCCCAAAGCACGTCAGGACGCACACCGTGAGGACCATCATCCGTCCACAGGTCAGGAAAGCCGAGACGCTTCACGCCAGGACTCGAGAACTTTGACTGCGCATGAATCACGGCAATCTTCTCGTCGAGTGTCATCCTGCTGAGTGCGTCGTCGATGCGCTGCTCCACAGGTACCGTCTCATCGAGATACTTGGGTAGTTGCTGAGCCTGTGCGCTGGCAGTCATCATAAGGGAAACAGTTAATATTAAATTTCTCATTATCTCAATTTCTCAATTTTACTTTTGAAAGACGCGTACATAGTCTACCTCCATCGTGGTGGGCAATGCTGACTCGTCAACACCCTGGGCACCGCCCCAGTCGCCACCCCAAGCAAGGTTGAGGATTACGTAGAAGGGATCATCGTAGGGCCAGTCATCGCGACCCAGTCCACGGTTGTCGTAAGAGAGCTGTACCTGACCATCCACATAGGTGGTAATGTTATCGGCTGTCCACAGGATAGCATAGGTGTGGAAGTCGTCCTCAGCACCCTCACACTTCATCTCGTGGGTAACCTGTGTACCGGCAGTATGTACGTGTGCATTAGCATGCAGGCTTGACGACACATAGTTGGGGTGATAACCCACCTCTTCCATGATATCAATCTCACCGTCAGCAGGCCATGAGTGGAAGTTGACAGGCATCATCCAGAAGGCAGGCCATGTACCCTTTCCCTTTGGCAACTTGATGCTGGCTTCAATATAGCCATAGGTCCAACCCTCACGCACCTTGGCATAGACACGACCAGAATAAATCTTGCCGTTCTCTTTCAGGGCAGTAATGCGCAGCTTACCGTTTCTAACCTCTGTCACCAGCTTACCCTCGGGAGTCTTGTGGTTGACATACTCCTGCAGCTCGTTGTTCACACGACCTTTACCCCATACCTCATGGGTCCAGTCGGCAGCATTCAACTCAGAGCCGCTATTAAACTCATCGTGCCACACCAGCTTATAGCCTTCAGGAGCATTAGAGTCAAGCGATGCCTCCTGAGAGACAACAATGTTCTTACGGCTGTTACCCGACATGATAACCACAGCGCCAGTACGCTCATAAGAAGTAGGATTATCTTCCACCATAACGGTTACTGTGCCGCTGGAACTGTTGGTATTCTCGTAGTTTATCTTGATAAAATCAGCAGTAGCATAAGCGCCCCACTCCTTGGCCGTAGTGGTAACATTGATGGTAACGGTGCCACCCTCTTCTGGCACAGAGAAACTCTCCTGCGAGACAGTGATGGCGGCATCAGAAGCCGCATCACCCTCGTAGTAACTGTATTTGTCGCTCTCACCGCAGCCCCAAAGGGCTACAGCTAATGAGAGCAAAAATGAATTTAGCATATTCTTTTTCATAAGTTAAATGTTCTATTCTGCTTTTTCAAAAATGATATCACTAATGACGATATTGGTACCGACGGGTGAACCGCCGAAGTCGAACACCATCGTTAATTCATGGGCATCACCTTTCGGGAGCACAACGCCAAGTGCCTTATAAACGAATGGCTCATCGGCTGAAATGTTGTGACGGTCACCGAAGAAGAAATTATCGTCGTGCTTCTCGCTTTCGCTTACATCGCTTTGTGTCAACTTGATAGTAGCGCCATCAATATTGTTGTCAGCAGTAATCGTGCATTGGAAATTATAGGAGTTATTTTGAGCCGCACTCAGGGTAGTGAATATCTTCACCTGTCCTTGCCATTGTAAACCGCCTGTATTTTCAGGTACTGTCAGACTCCACACTTTGCCATTGTGACTAACCTTCGGCTGCGTTCCAAGTTCACTCCAGTTATTATCGGCAAACCAAGTTGTTATTCCTTTCAAGGCATCGCCATTGTCCACTGACTTCCAGAGGTTATTGGCATCGTCATATGATAGTGCAACAACTTCTTCAAGGTAAATCTTACTGATGATAACGTGAGCACCAACAGGGGCACCGCCGAAATCGAATACCAGTGTCAACTCGTGGGCATCGCCCTTAGGTAGTACAACAGCTTCAGCCTTGTATATAAAAGGAACATCTGCAGTAATGTTGTGACGGTCGCCGAAGAAGAAATTGTCATCATGCTTCTCGCTTTCACTTACATCGCTCTGTGTCAGTTTGATGGTAGCATTATCAATATTTTGATCAGATTCTACTACGCAGTAGAAGTTATATTTCTTTGACTGACTTGCACCAATGGTTGTGAAAATCTTCACCTGGCCCTGCCACTGAGAGCCTCCGATACCCTGAGGGATGTCGAGTTCCCATACACCGTTAGCATGCTTAATCTTGGGCTGTGTTGGTAATGTTGCCCAACCATTGTCAGCAAACCATGTATCAACGCCTTTAAGTGCACTGCCATCTTCTACTGCTTTCCAAAGGTTGGCAGATGAAGTAGCATCCCAGTCCATTGTTGGTGTGTCGCCGCCTTCCTCAGGAATCTTTGTGCCGTCATCGTTGGCATGATCCTTCAGCACGATGCTGTTTACATTAACTGTGGTTCCAGCATCGCAGCCACCGAAATCGAGTACCAGCATGACCTTCGACATATCTAGACCAGGCATATCGCTCTTCCAGAACACATAGTCCTGACCAGCCTTCAGGTCAATACGGTCGGTAAAGTAGAATACACCATCGTCACCATCAAGAACCAGTTTCACGGTAGCACCATTCAGGTCCTTGTTACTATTGAAGATTGCAGAGAAGTCATAGTTGGTAGCTGCATTGGTGGTCAGATTCGTATGGAACTTCACCTGAGCCTGCCACTGGTCTGAAGTAGCTTCAGGGAGTGTGATGGTATAGTCGTTGCCAGCATCCACGAAACCAGGATCAGCAATCTGAGACCAGCCAGGAGCATACCAGAACTCCATCGTCGGAGTAATACCCTTCCACATATTGAAGTCGCTGTTGGCATCGAAACCATCCTCATTGACGAAGCGCTCGTCAGCCTCACAGGTCAGGATAAAGCGCCAGGCAATGCTACGGTCAGGCTTGTCATATACCAGCACCAGCTTCTTGGCTGTCAGCTGCTCCACACGGAACAAGGGGTCAGCATACTGGTCGTCACTACTGATATAGGGGAACAATGTGTTGGCCGACAGGCGGATAAAGCGCTGTTTGCTCACATTACCCTCAGCATCTGTCCAGTCGAGTTCCTCGAAGTTCCAGGCAGCCGTCTGTTCGCCCAGTGCCACGTCGATATCAGCATCATCGTTCTGGGTGTTCCATTTAGTTACACCCTTATTGACATATGTCATACCATCAGCACCAGGGTTGTAAGTATAGCTACCACCCTTTTTGGTTGTAGCTGTAAAGACGATGCGGTCGTCATATACGCCAAAGGCCTTCTTGTCGTCAGCAGCAGCCGACCACCATTCTGTACCAGCTGTTCCTGCAGGGCCACAACCCATGTGACCGGCCTCCTTGTTGGCAATGCGCCACTCCTTGTCGGCAATGCGACGGAAGTCACTGCTATAGTCTATCTTAGTCTCATTGAATGTATAGGTCTTCTTGATGCTACCATGGCTAAAGCCGTTGCGGTTGCCCAGCTTCATCTCGATGGTATGCGTGCCTGCCTCATCGTTCTTATAGCCCACCTCGGGGAGGGTTGAATAGGATGTGCCGTCGAGAATCCATATAGGATAGAGACCTGGCTGTGCCTTATAGGTAGCCACCATCTGGTTGGTCTCCTGGTCTACCGTTATCTGGAAGTCCACACCGTCAACAGTTGGTCTGCCGTTGGGGTCGGCACCGTCAAAGCTGTCGGGAGAGCAGGCTGCGAACCCAGTAGCCAATAAACAATAACTCATAACCGTTATTGCTTGGCGCATATTTTTTATTGTTGTTTTCATAACCTTCAATATTTATAGTATTATTATTTATTCTGATTCAGCGTAGGATCCTTATCCAGCTCGTCCTGAGCCAATGGGATATACTTCTTGCTAGGAGTCCATGAATTGGTACGATAACCATAGGCATCGGGAACAAGGACAGTAGAAGCCTTCTGCGTAGCACCAGGGATACCCTCAGCACGTACTAAGTCGAAGTAGCGCTTACCCTCACCACAGAATTCCAAGTGGCGCTCGTTAAAGATATCATCGATAGTGCAACCGTTGATAGCGGGCAGACCAGCACGAGCACGAACCTCGTTCACATAACCTGCTGCTTCGGCAACGCTACCACCTGTCTGCAATAGCAGTTCAGCTGCATTCAGCAAGGTCTCAGCATAGCGGTAGATACGCTTGTTGTTATTGTAGTTCAGGTTCTTAGAAGTAGGACAGTCCTTATTGTTTTCTGACTGTGGGCGGTATTTACCATGCCATAGATGGGTATCCTGATAGCGCTCAGTATAGCTGTAGCCACGGAGATCCCAAATGGTTACATCACGACGGAGGTCGCCTTCGGCATACATGTTGTAGGTCTCGACTCTGACAGGCAGGAATCCCCAGCCATCATTTCCGCCGTCCCAGCCTTCACCGCCGCCCCAACCGTTGGGAGAGCAGAGTGTGGGGAATACTGTACCACCGGCATTGAGTGCAGCTGCCCCCCAGTCACGCTGGGCCTGGTCGTCGTTGTAGTTAATCTCGAAGATGCTCTCTGCGCACCACTCACCACTCTCAGCCCAAAGGTCTGCAAAGCTGGGATTCAGCTCATAATTGCTGTCAGCAATAATCTGCTTCATATAGCTGAGTGCTGTAGGATAGCGTGCACTGTCATTCTGATACATCACCATCTCAGCATAGAGCATGTAAGCCATTGCCTGCGATACGCGTCCAGATTCAGCAGCAGGCCAACGCATAGGCAACACATTAGAGTTGATGATATCCTCCAGTTCGGGAAGAAGCTGGTTATAGATCTCGTCAGCACTCATCTGCGGAGCAGTGTAAGGCAGCGAGAGGTTCTCCAGATAGAAGGGAACATTGCCATAGTAGTGCCACAGTATATTATAATAGTACACGCGTAGCAGACGAGCCTGCATAATCATCTTGTTGATGAAGTCACTACTCAGATTGCCATTATTCCATCCAGCATATTTTATCGCGTCGTTACAACGCTTGATGCCGCTATAGAAATCGCCCCAAAGGGTTCCCAGCGTCTGTGTGCCACTGCCCTCAAAGTTGAAGAGCTTGTGCCAGTGCTCGTTGTCAGTATTGTTGCTACCGCCAACCCAGAAGTCGTCGCCCATGATTTCACCGTCGACGGTCAGATCATTGTAGGCAACATTGTCCCAATCGGGCCAGTGCAGAGGAGCGTATGCTGAGGTCAGAGCCTCGTTCAGAGTCTCCTCATTGGTATAATATTCTTCCAGAGGTTCACCTGTCGGATTCTTCACCTCCAAGAAATCGTCGCTGCAGGAAGACAGTGTAAATGCTACTGCGCAAAAACCTGCTATGATAGAAATATTCTTGTTCATATTGTATTTCCTTTTTAATGATTAGAGTGAAACATTGAAACCGACAGTCCATGTGCGAGCCTGCGGATAAACACCATAGTCAACACCAAGAGAGGTTGAGCCAGAACCGATTTCCGGGTCGAAGCCCCAATACTTGGTCCATGTTATCAGGTTCTCTGCACGTACATAGAAACGCAGACGGCTGATGTTAACCTTCTGAGTCAGACGGCGTGGCAAAGTATAGCCCAGCGTAATGTTCTTCAGACGCAGGTAGCTACCGTCCTGGATATACATGTCGCTACAAACCCAGTTCTCTGACTTACCCAGTGTAGGAACGCTGTTTGAAGTACCCTCACCTGTCCAGCGCTGAAGCACCCAAGTAGGATAGTTACCAGAGGCCACATCCTGACGATAGGTAGCATCGAAGACATCAGCGCCACTAACACCCTGGAAGAATACACTCAGATCGAAGCCCTTCCATTCTGCGTCGAAGTTCATACCGAAGGTCCAGTCGGGTACACCGTTACCGATGTTGGTACGGTCATCAGCGGTAATCTTATTGTCACCATTTACATCTACGAAACGGAAGTCACCAGGGTCAGAAGATGTACCGTACTGTGCGTTGTATGCGTCAGCCTCAGCCTTGTTCTGCAGGATACCATCCGTCTTGTAACCATAGAAGAAGGGGAAGGGCTGTCCGTTCTCAGCGCGTGTACCACCATCATTAAACTGACTGATACCGAAGTTCAGGAAGCCTGTGTCGTTACCCAGATTCTTCAACTCATTCTTCAGATAAGAAGCGTTAGCCTTGACGGCAAAGTGAGCATCGCTGATGTTGAACTTATAACCGAGCTCAAATTCCCAACCGCTATTCTTCATGTCGCCAACGTTGGCCAGCGGACGAGCCTCACCCACATAGCTGGGGATAGGCATCTCGATAATCATGCCGTTGGTATTCTTAACAAAGTAGTCAACAGAGAATGTCAGCTTGTTATTCCACAGACCGAGGTCAACACCCAAGTTTGTCTGTTCACTCTCCTCCCACTTCAGGTCTTCGTTAGCCAGGCGGTTTGCCTTAGAGCCATAGACCATCGAGGCTGTTTGTCCAAAATAGTAGTTACTGCTTGTACCTGAGTTTGTCAGCGTGGTATAAGCAAAGTCACCGATATTGTCGTTACCATTCTTACCCCAGCTACCACGAAGCTTCAAGTTAGTCAGCCAGTCGCGGGTATTCTCCATGAATTTCTCGTTCATCAGGTTCCAACCCAGTGAGAATGAGGGGAAGGTACCGTACTTATTGTTAGCACCGAAGCGGCTTGAACCATCACGACGAATAGTAAACTGTGCCATGTAGCGCTCGTCGTAGTTATAGCTGAGACGGGCGAAGAGTGACGACAGGCGATGCTCCACATAAGGACCACCCCATGCACCTACGAGACTCTTGGCACCGGTAATCTTACCATCTTCATCCTGTGACAGTTCCAGATCTCCACCAGTGGTGTAGTTAAGGCTGGGCTTAGCAGTATTCACCAAGTTCCAGTGCGAACCACCGAGCTCAGTACCCTTAGTCTTCAGAGCACTCTGTCCGAGTACGACACCGATGGTGTGCTTGCCGATAATCTTGTCGTAGGTCAGCGTATTCTCCACCTGCCAGGTGTTGTTGTCACCCTTATAAGAGGTTGCTGAGGTATGGTCGGCATTATTGTTACCAGAGAGATAGTACTTCTGCAGCGTAGCAGCCTCGTAGCCCCAGAAAGAGAGCTCAGCGCTATATGAGAAGTGATATTTCAGTGCATCCCACAGCTGTAGGTCGATGGTGAATTTCGGCATAAACTTATGGCTCCAGTTCTTGTTGGGATTGCCCTGCATCATAGCGATGGGGTTATTCTGCTCCTGGTAAGAACCGATAAAGCCAGGCACCGTATAAGGATTGCCATTGCTGTCACGATAGAGATCATACTTAGAATACTGGTCTATCAGAGCCTGTCCCTTTTCGCCCTTAAGCGTGACAGGCAGCGTTGGAGCCAGATAGAGGGCAGAACCGAGTGGAGAGCCCCATGTTGAGTTGGCATCAATACCAGTATTATGTACGCGCATGTAAGAAACGTTGGCACTTACATCCAGTTTGTTCAGGAAGTTACGCTCCTTAGAGTCGTCAAACAGGTTGTACTGCGTGTTTGAGCGAATGGTCAGACGGTCATAGTTAGAGTGGCCGTAGTTACCACCGACGATACCCTCCTGAGTGAAGTAACCCAGTGAGAGGTAGTAGTTTACCTTCTCAGAAGCACCGCTGACGCTGAGGTCATGCTGTACGATAGGTGCATTGTCGTTGAAGAGCAAATCCTGCCAGTCGGTACCAAAGCCCTTAATGGCCTCACCGTTGGCATCCACCAGATTGTAGGGATCGCTATAGAGAGGTGCCTGACCTTTCTGTACATAGCGCTCGTTCTGCAGGATAGCATAGTCGGTAGCACCCGTTACGTCGCGCTTCTTCCAAGCCGACTGCCAACCATAAGAGAAATTATAGTTGATAGAAGCCTTACCCAGCTTACCCTTCTTGGTGGTCACGAGGATAACACCATTGGCAGCACGGGCACCGTAGATAGCACCTGAGGCAGCATCCTTCAACACCTCGATACTCTCAATATCGTTAGGGTTCACGCTCTCCATACCGTCCTGGTTGGTAGGCATGCCATCAATAATATAAAGAGGTTCAGAGTTGTTGATGGTACCAATACCACGAATACGAATCATTGACTTTGCACCTGGCTGACCAGAAGCAGAGGTAACATTCACACCTGCTGCCATACCCTTCAGGGCATCCTCAGCACGCAGACGCGTCTTACCTTCCAAGTCGTCGGCACTCACCTTGGCAATAGAGGCGGTGACCACACTCTTTTTCTGTACACCATAACCGATGACGACGACGTCCTGCAGTGTCTGGGCGTCTTCCTTCATTGTCACCTTCATGCCGTTAGCGGCCTTCACCTCCTGGGTAATATAGCCTACATAACTGATAGTAATAGGTGTACCCGTACTTACTTTAATGGTGAACTGACCATCCATGTCGGTGATGGTTCCGTTCTGGGGTTTACCTTTTTCGACGACGGAAGCACCGATCACGGGCTCCCCCTGGTCGTCTGTCACAGTACCCGAGATACTCTGGGCGTAGGATGCCATAGACACGAAGAGTGTCAACAACATCATCACAAACCTGCTTTGTTTCATACTTAGTTTTAATTAGTGTTAGTATTTTGGTTAGAGAATTTACCCATAATTGGATTTCTTGTGCAAAATTATTAAAAAAACGTTTCACTTTCTGGCAGTGGGTGGAGAAAGTGGACGGATACAGGTTCTGCAAAAATATAAAACCCTCTACCACAACTATTTACATTTTACACCGTTTACAAGAAAAGTGGATAAAATATAGAGGTGTAAAACAAACAACAAAGGCCAAAAACAAGAAAAAAGGAGCACTTTCGGCTCCTTCTTCCCAATATTTTTAAGTATTATCGCTCAATCAGCAGTATTTAGAATTTAGCCAACTTGTCGGTCCAGTATTTACGCAGGTCGGTCCACTTATAATAATAAGGTGTGCCTGTGGGCTCTACGGGCAGCGTTACCTCTCGCTCGTTGAGCAGTGCCTTAACGAGGATGTCGCCCTTGCCGCTGGTGGGCTTATAGAAGATGAGCTGGATATTGCAGCCCATGGGGAATATCTTGTAGTTCTGCCAGTAGCGGTCCAACTGGTTGAGGTCGTTGATGCTGGCATTACAGGTGCCCAGTTCCATGATACAAGCCAGAGGCATGACACACACCTCATGACCAAAACGCATGGTAGCTTGGGGCTTGCCGAGGGCAACGCAGGTGTCGGCCGTCTCGATAAAGTTCTTTAGCAGGTTATACTGGCTATAGGGCTGGGTGTTGCCCGACTGTGGGGCATTAGCATAGCGCACATACCAGCTGGCATTGGCAATGGTCCACTGGTCGTAGAGTTCATCGTTGGTGAAGAGGTGCAGCATATCGATGCCATCGTCGTGGCTCTGCATATTGATGACAACCTCAAAGAGATGGCGCATCAGGGCACCTTGTCGGATGCTGTCGGCTGCCCACTGCTGATCGTTGAAGAGCAACTTCATGAGGCGCTCGGGGTGTGTCTTGTTCTCACTGAACTCTCCCAAGGCTCGTCTGTCGATATTGTTGTGAGCCTCTTTAACCCTACCCTCTCGAGGCTGGTTGAGGTAATACTGCAGGCTCTCACTGACATCATTATGGATGCGGGCAGTGGGATTGGCAGCCATCAGCTCCTCACACTCTGCCACCATCGACAGGATACAGCGATTAACCACCGTACTGCGGGCATCGATAGCCACTCCCTGGCTCTTGAAGATTTCGGGGAAGTGCTCAGCGATACGCTTGCCGATGCCATGATGCTGACGCTCACCAACGGTGGTCAGGTCGCCAAGGCGAAGGGCGGTAGTCTTATTAAACTGCTCCAGCTGTGACAGCGTCTGCTGTCCTACGGCGGTCAGTTTTCCCTGCTGGTCGGCCTTGCGCAAGGGGCGAAGCACACGCTCATAGATATCGTCGCCAATGAGCCAGCGCGAACCGTGACGACCATAGTGCGAGAAATAGAAGGGCACATAGTCCATGGGGGCTGGCGTATACTTGAAGTCAGGGAGCTGACGATCGTAATCTACATAGTTGGAACCTGCCAACCAAGGGTTGGCCTTGATATCGTCACGAGCGGTCTGTGCCGTCATCGTGAGGACGACAGCCGCTAAGAAGAGTATGGTGAGTAGTTTCTTCATCTGCGTAGTGCAATATTATAGTTGTAGTATTGTTTGTTGCCTGTAATATCCTGCAGGACCTTGATGAATGGCGGGAAGTTGACGCTCTCCTGCTCAGCAACGCCCTTGGTCTGCAAAACCATGAGGTTGTCAACGGGCTCATGGAAGAAGTCTATCTCGAAATACTGGCCCTTCCAGATAAAGGAGCGACGCGTCTTGCGGATGGTAGAACGGTAGGGGTCGGCCTGCTGCAAGAGCGACTCGTAGAGGGCATTGCTCACCTGGCGCTCCGTCTCCAGATATTCTGTGCGCGACACACGTTTCTTGGTTTTGTGGACATTGACCACCTCACCACCCCAACAGCGACGGCGCAGGCGTACCTCTACACCGGGATCGGCCACCAGATAGGTCTGCGTAATCTCACTCTCGATGCACTCAGGTAGCTCGCCCGTGAGTTCAACGAGATAGACACGCTCTTCCTCGATAGGCTGTGGAATGCCCAGCACGTTGGAGATCTCCATGATAACGCGGTTCAGCTTGGTATCGAAGTCGTCGTGGTTGTTGATGACGCGCAGATGGGGATGCCCCGTCCATGACTTATTGACCTTCTTATCCAGATCACGAGCCAGCCGCAGTCCTTCTTCGTTGGCCTGCTCATAGCGGGTGGAGTTGGTGGCAGTGGTATAGTATTGCTCAGCACCATCAGCAGCCGACACAAGGTGCAAGACGGCATCATAGCGGTCCTTCAGTTCGTTGGGCGTGGTGCCACATTTCTGACACAGCTCTATCCACATCTCTGGGGCGATATATGCCGAGATATCGAGAGTTCCACGGTCGCAAACCACAAAGGTGGGCTTGGTGCACGTCTCTGCCAGGCGCATAAAGCTGTCTTCCAAAGCCAGCTGCGTCTGCAGAATGGCCAACTCGCCCTCGTAGTAGAGGTTGCGGTTAGACGTCAGGTAGCTCCATCCGCCCTGACTAAACATCGTAGGAACTTCGGGCACGGTGAACACCTTGAAACCCAAGTTAGAGAAATGCTCAATGATGCGTACCAGAGCCGTCGTCTTACCGGCACAGGGACCACCTGTCAATACGATTCGCTTAACGTTACTCATTGTATTTGTAGTGTATTTGCATGCAAAGATACAAAAAATTCTCAATTCTCAATTCTCAATTCTCAATTATTTTAGTACCTTTGCAGCAGAATAAACTATAACCATATGAAAAAGATTCTGATTAGCATGATGGCAACCATGGCCACGACACTCATGACAGCACAGAGTTTGCAGTATCCGAAAGCCGCTAAAGACGGCACAGTAGACGACTATTTCGGCACGAAAGTCAGCGACCCTTATCGCTGGCTGGAGAACGACACCTCAGCACAGACAGCAGCCTGGGTGGAGGCAGAGAATAAGGTGACAAACAGCTTCCTGAAGAAGATTCCCTTCCGCGACAAGATGCTGAAGCGACTCACGGAGCTGTCGAACTACGAGAAGATTGGTGCACCACGCAAGCGTCACGGCAAGTGGTACTTCTATAAGAACGACGGTCTGCAGAACCAGTATGTGATGTACGTCATGGACAAACTGGGCGGAGAACCTCGCGTATTCCTGGACCCCAACAAGCTGAGCACCGACGGTACGGTAGCACTGAAGGGCGTCTATTTCTCAAACAACGGCAAGTGGGCAGCCTACAGCATCTCGCGTTCAGGTTCCGACTGGCAGGAGTTCTACGTCATTGACCTGAAGACTGGCCAGCTGACCAGCGACCACATTGAGTGGGCCAAGTTCTCGGGTGCTTCATGGAGGGGCGACGGCTTCTACTACAGCGCCTACGACCGTCCTACAGAGGGCAAAGAGTTCTCAAACGTGAATGCAGGCCACAAGATCTACTACCACAAGATTGGCACCCCACAGTCACAGGACTTGCTATTCTACGAGAATCCCACGCAGCCTAAGCGTTTCTATGATGTCAGCATCAACGAGGAAGAGACGGTGATGTATCTCTACGAGGCTGGTGCCGGCGCCGGCAACAACCTGTATGTAAGAGACTTGCGTCAGGGTGACTCGCAGTTTATCCAGATGACCGACAACATGGACTACCAGTATATGCCCATCTACGACGAGGGCGGAAAGCTGTTTATCTATACCAACTACAACGCTCCCAAGGGACGCGTCATGACGGCTTATCTGCGTCGTCCGGGCATCAGCGACTGGGAGGAGTTTATCCCCGAACAGCAGAACATGCTGAATGGCGTAGACATCATCAACCGCCAGTTTATCCTGAACTATTCGCAGGATGCCTGCGACCACGCTTTCGTCTATGGACTTGACGGCAAGATGCGCCACGAGGTAAAGCTGCCGATGGTGGGTAGCGTAGGATTTACGGGCGATAAGAAGGGCGAGGAGTGCTTCTATACCTTTACATCGTTCACTATGCCTGGCGCCATCTATCGCTACGACATGGCAAAGAACGAGAGCACACTTTACGCTCAGCCCAGCGTCAAGTTCCGCCAGCAGGACTATGAAAGCAAGCAGCTCTTCTTCCAGAGCAAGGACGGCACGCGCGTACCAATGTTCATCACCTATAAGAAAGGACTGAAGCGCAACGGCAAGAATCCGGTCTATCTGTATGGCTACGGCGGTTTCAACATTGCCTTAGGTCCGAGCTTCTCAGCCAGCCGCATCCCCTTCCTGGAGCAGGGCGGCATCTATGCACAGGTCAACCTGCGCGGTGGTAGCGAATATGGTGAGGAGTGGCACCTGGCAGGTACGAAGATGCAGAAGCAGAATGTCTTTGACGACTTCATCTCGGCTGCCGAATACCTCATCAGCGAGGGATATACATCAAAGGAGAAACTGGCCATCGTCGGTGGTTCTAATGGCGGCCTGCTCGTCGGTGCCTGCATGACACAGCGTCCCGACCTGTTCCGTGTAGCCATCCCACAGGTAGGTGTGATGGATATGCTGCGCTACCATAAGTTCACCATCGGTTGGAACTGGGCCTCAGACTACGGTACGAGCGAGGACTCGAAGGAGATGTTTGAATACCTCCGCGGCTACTCACCGCTGCACAACCTGAAGAAGGGCACCTCCTACCCTGCTACCCTCGTCACCACTGCCGACCACGACGACCGCGTGGTTCCTGCCCACTCGTTTAAGTTTGCAGCCACCCTGCAGGAGTGTCACGAAGGCAGCAATCCCGTACTGATCCGCATCGACACCAAGGCTGGTCATGGTGGTGGCAAACCCCTCGCCAAGGTGCTGGAGGAACAGGCAGATATCTATAGCTTCATCCTCTATAACATGGGTGTGAAGTACAAGAAGTAAGCTACATGCGTTTCATCAATCGGGTAATGGCACGGTTGAGTGATTCGGTAGGTTCGATGATATTGTAATCCTGCCAGAAGACGGGGTCGAGGAAGTAATCCACCTTGTCATAGAAGGCATCACGCTGGTCGAAGGTATCACGGCCTCGGATGGGGCGCTCGGTAGTAGATTCCTGACCAGTGACAACCATCTCGCAACAAGCGGTAAAGGCGGTGGCAAAGAGTCGGCGTCGCCAGTCGCAATTGAAGCGGAACAGGGTGCGGATATAGCTAATGCGCGTAATGCCATCCTCCAAACGGTAATCTATCAGCAGCGACAACTCCTTGGGGCGGAAGCGTACACCAAGGGGTTTCTTGACTAACATCATATCCGTGGCCTTGTTACGGTCACTCATATCCAACGACAGCTCAGCACGGGTGAATGCCAGCGTCTCCTGATCAATATACAGACGCCCATGGTAAAGGGCATAAGGCATTCTGCGACGAGGACGGATGCTGACGACAAACTGCTGGCGGTCGCCAATAGTCGTTGGCACATCCATCTCCATCTCATAACAGTCCAGCTCTTCCTCGTTCAGCAGCCAGTCACGCTGTTTTACCATATCCAGCTGGAGAGGAAGCACAGGACCTCCCGTTACTTTGACACTCAGCGTATCCCCCTTGCGAGGACTGAGCAGACGACGGCCCTTGCGGATAGCCACGCGGTCGTCATTATTCTGATAGTCGTAGGCTGTCTTATACATATCCACTACGCCCTCAGCAACCATGATGTAATGGCTGCGCTTCTGGGCGGTCTCACGATAGAAGCAATGGAACAATTCAGGCTGCTGGCTATAGTTCTTAGGGATCTTACTAATAGCGGAAGCCACCAGTTTACGGGCATTGCCATTCATGACCAGCACCTCCTGAAGCTGGATGGTAGCAGGGCTCAGACCAACACGTAATGGACTATCCTGTTGCCCCGTCAGCCTGACACGCTGCGCACGAAAGCCTATATGCGACACGCTAATCGACTTGAGTTCAGCATCAGCCTTCAGTACGAAATAACCGTCACCATTCGTTACAACAGTATGTCCGCCACCCGTCACACTGGCGCCTACCAACACATGACCTGTAGCCTGATTATATACCGTACCACTAATCTGCGTAGGTTGCTGGGCACAAACAGTTGTTATGCCTAGCAACACTAACAGAATAATTATTAAAGTCCTCCTTTCCATACATCGTTACTCTTTATCAAGCAAGATCTTCATCATCTCGATAGCAGAGTAAGGAATCGGAGTACCTGGGCCGAAGATGCAAGCCACACCTGCCTTATAGAGGAAATCGTAGTCCTGAGCAGGAATAACACCACCTGCCGTGACCATGATATCCTCACGACCCAGCTTCTTCAGTTCCTCAATGAGTTGGGGAATCAGCGTCTTATGACCAGCAGCCAGCGATGATGCACCAACAATGTGCACATCGTTCTCAACAGCCATACGAGCAGCCTCTTCAGGAGTCTGGAACAAGGGACCCATATCCACGTCGAAGCCACAATCAGCATAACCTGTTGCCACTACTTTAGCACCACGGTCGTGACCATCCTGTCCCATCTTAGCAACGAAGATACGCGGACGACGACCTTCCTTCTCTGCAAACTCGTCGGTAAGCTTCTTAGCCTCCTCAAAGTCTTTGTCATTCTTTGATTCTGAACTATACACGCCTGAAATTGTTCTGATTACTGCTTTATAACGGCCTACGATTTCTTCGCAGGCATCTGAAATCTCACCTAAGGTACAACGCAACTGTGCTGCCTTCACAGCCAAGTCGAGCAGGTTGTTCTCGCTCTTCTTGCCCTCCTTGAAGTCACGCACGCAATCGGTAATAGCCTTCAGGGCAGCCTGACAAGCAGCCTCATCACGCCCAGCACGAACTTCCTTCAAGCTCTCCTCCTGCTGCTTGCGCACAGCGGTATTATCTACCTCAAGGATGTCGATAGGATCTTCGTGCTCAAGGCGGTACTTGTTGGTACCCACGATAGTCTGTACACCTGAGTCGATACGAGCCTGTGTACGGGCTGCAGCCTCCTCGATACGCATCTTGGGCAGACCGGTTTCGATAGCCTTAGCCATACCGCCCAGCTTCTCAATCTCCTGAATGTGCTCCCAAGCCTTATGTACCAACTCATTGGTCAGCGTCTCCACATAGTAAGAGCCTGCCCATGGGTCAATCTGCTTGCACACCTTCGTCTCGTTCTGGATATATATCTGGGTGTTACGAGCGATACGCGCTGAGAAGTCGGTAGGCAGAGCGATAGCCTCATCAAGGGCGTTGGTATGCAGCGACTGAGTATGACCCAGCACGGCAGCCATCGCCTCGATACAGGTACGACCTACGTTATTGAAGGGGTCCTGCTCGGTGAGCGACCAACCCGAAGTCTGCGAGTGAGTGCGCAGAGCCAGCGACTTAGGATTCTTAGCGCCGAAGCTCTTCACAATCTTAGCCCACAGCAATCGGCCAGCACGCATCTTGGCAATCTCCATAAAATGGTTCATACCGATAGCCCAGAAGAAACTCAGACGAGGTGCGAAAGCATCGACATCGATACCGGCATTAACGCCCGTACGCAGATAGTCCATACCGTCAGCCAAAGTGTAAGCCAACTCGATATCAGCAGTAGCACCAGCCTCCTGCATGTGATAGCCGGAGATAGAGATGGAGTTGAACTTCGGCATCTTCTGCGAGGTGAACTCGAAGATATCTGCAATGATCTTCATCGAGAATGCAGGGGGATAGATATAGGTGTTACGCACCATGAACTCCTTCAGGATATCGTTCTGAATCGTTCCTGCCATCTCCTCAAGCTGAGCACCCTGCTCCAGACCTGCCACGATATAGAAGGCGAGGATAGGCAGTACGGCACCGTTCATGGTCATAGAGACCGACATCTTGTTCAAGGGGATACCAGAGAACAGCACCTTCATGTTCTCCTCATTACAGATAGACACGCCAGCCTTACCTACATCGCCTACCACACGACCATTATCCGGGTCGTAACCACGGTGTGTGGGCAGGTCGAAAGCCACAGAGAGTCCTTTCTGTCCTGAAGCCAGATTACGGCGATAGAAAGCGTTTGACTCCTCAGCAGTAGAGAAGCCGGCATACTGACGGATCGTCCACGGACGGAAAGGATACATCATCGAATACGGGCCACGCAGATAGGGAGGAATACCAGCTGTGAAGTCGAGGTGTTCCATATCCTCCAGGTCCTCTTTCGTATAGACAGGACGTACCTCGATATGCTCGGGGGTCTTCCAGTTCTCTACAATACCATTCTCTTTAACCCACTTGGCACCATCTTGAGCCTTGATGCCTGCATAGATATCAATATCTTTAAATTGTTTACGCATAATTCAAGTCCTCCTTTATGATTAGATACCAAGTTTCTGATTATATTCTTTCAATGTCTCTAGTACATTACAACGGACATGGACGAAGTTCTCGATACCAGCAGCCTTCAGGTCTTCCATGCAAGCGGGAGCACCGGCGACAACAAACATCGCACGGCCATTCAGATACTTGAAGGCAGGAATAGCATACTCTGCATATTCGTCATCCGATGAACAAAGTACCACGATATCAGCCTTAGCAGCTAAAGCAGCATCAACGCCCTCCTCTACCGTTTTAAAACCAAGGTTATCCATGACCTTATAGCCCGCACAGGCCAAGAAGTTACAAGAGAACTGTGCTCGAGCCTGACGCATAGCCAGATTGCCGATGGTCAGCATGAAAGCTGTTGGCACACGGGTCTCCTCCGTATGGATACGCAGATCCTCGAAGTCAGCAGCCAGACGGGTGGTCGTAAGCTTTTTGAATGGTGTTTCTTCCTCTTCCTGATGACCTCCACAACAGCAACTGCAAGTAGCTGGTTTCTTACCCTCGCTCTTCTCAGTAAAGTTCGGGAACTGGTTGGTACCCAACAGGAACTCCTTACGCTTGGCAGCATCACCATGACGTTTCACATTCGTGGCATTGATATCGTCCTGAACAGTACCAGCCTTGATAGCTGCCAGGAAGCCGCCCTCTTCTTCTATACGCAGGAAAATCTTCCATGCCTCAGTAGCCAGCGCATCTGTGAGGTGCTCAATATAATAAGAACCTGCGCCCGGATCTACAATCTGTCCGAAATGGCTCTCCTCTTTCAGCAGCAACTGCTGGTTACGAGCAATACGCTCTGAGAACTCTGTAGGGGCCTCATAAGACACATTAAACGGCGTCACCACCATCGAATGGATACCTGCAAGAGCTGCACTCATAGCCTCTGTCTGCGAACGCAGCAGGTTAACATAGCTGTCGAAGAGTGTCTGGTTATACGTAGACGTTGTCGCATTGATAATCATTTTGCAGGCACAATCGCATTTCGGCTCATATTGCTTCACGATCTGAGCCCAGAGCAGACGGGCTGCACGGAACTTTGCCAACTCCATGAAATAATTCTCTGAAACGCCCATATTGAACTTGATGCTCTTGGCTGCAAGGTCAACATCCACACCTGCATCAACCAACTGCTGCAGGTACTCGTTACCCCAAGCCAAAGCATAACCTAGTTCCTGTACGATATAGGCACCAGCGTTATTCAATGTATCTGTATTAACCGTGATACAACGGAAATTAGGATAGTCCTTCAGTGTCTCTACGAGCTGCGGTGCCAAAGAGAGGATCGGCGTAACATCCTTACCCTTCTTCACGATCTTCTCCATGGGGTCCCAATCGATAGAGCCCACCACTTTCTCTTTATCGTAACCTTTCTTCTCGAAATAGGCAACGAGGAGTTGTGCCAGTTCGAGGGAGTGACGCTTACAGGTATTGAAGTTCACCTCCACGATATCGCAACGGATATCCTTAAGGAGTGTCTCGACAGTCTCTTCCGACACTATTTTGCCAGGAAGTTTAAACCCCAGCGAGTCGATACCCTTATTCAGGATATCAAGAGCCTTGGCATTTGCTTCCTTGGGATCTTCGACCTTGATATTCTGACGAACATACCATTCATTCGTGTCCTTCTTATTTCCACGAACAAAAGGAAACTCTCCCGGCAGAGCATCAGGAGTTTTCAAATTTTTGAGGTCTTCACGGCGATAGAAAGGTTGCACGTTGAAGCCTTCGTTGGTTCTCCATACCAGACGTTTCTGAAAATCGGCTCCTTTCAGGTCGACCTCAATTTTGTCCAACCACTCTTGAGTAGTAGGGGCAACAAACTCGGTAAAGAGTTTTTCTTTGTTTGCCATAGTTTTGAATTTTTTAAAGTTATATTTTATAATTCTGTAATTGCTTTACATCCACTCAATAATCAGAGGATCACAAAGTGAACGTAATGTCCACTCAGCACGCTCCTCCCACTCGCTCATGGTACGAACATCATTCTTCGACCATGCCGAACCGAAATAATAGGTATAGGCTTCACCTTTATAATTCTTCTTAATACCCAATGCATGACCGTCATTACCACGGCTCGACTTCTCAAACAACAGTTTCTTCGTCTCGTCGACACCCTGCGGGAAAAGGGCTCCCACGAAGAGCTGACAGTTATTCACACGAATATTATCAGTGGGGTCTGCATAGATTACGAACTCATCCTCCATCTTAAGCTGATCCTTCTCACCAGAATGGAGCACGAAACCCGTAGCGAAATCAACTGGTTGGGTAAGTCCATCATAGCTCACCGTCACCTTATTAAAGTTAGAACCCTTATCGAGCTCAATGACACGATGCTCCACCACAGCGGTATCTCCCTTGATCTTTGATGGATGATAGGTCAAGCGTACAGCTGTACGCATAGGACCATTATCCAGTATCTCACATTCCTTAAAACAATAAGGATAGACAATCTGTCCATCAACCATCAGAGCAGGAGTTCCGCATCCGAGCGTTGGTCCAACAGCATATAAGTCAGATCCACGGCCGTGGTCGTGATGGTATGAGTTCAGACGGTAGAGTGAGTCACCACGCTGACGGTTCTCTCGACGTAACTTATCGACGGCAGGCATCATCACCACATCCTCAATCCAGAAACGCTGTTCGACAACGAGCTCTGGAGTATTTTTCGACCATACATCTGTACCATATGAACGCTCACCGGTACGCTGCAGAGCAGGACCATACACGCGATAGGCTGTGCGGTCATTTTCCCATCCATAGTCATCCTTCCGCTCTTGGTATACACGGCCATAGCAGACAGTAGCATAGTTCTTCGGCGTTCCCTTACGGAAACGGAAAATCTGTGTACCATGAGGACGCACACCGGCATCGAGCAGCACCTTACCATTAGAGCTCAACTGATAGGGAATCTCCAGTCCACCCTCATCGAAAACGATGAACTGTCTACCTCCCTGTATACCAAGCTTCTGATAGAGATCTTTGGCCTCGACCTCGATGACCTGCTGACGGAACTCATTGCTGTTATTCTTCACAGCAAGACGAGTCTCCACATTATTATATAATGTAGAGCCATCATCGTAGCGCACTTTCTCACAAGCAGCCAACAGGAAAGCACCGACACCGAAATTTGCCTGAGAGTGTGCATCGACAGTCTTTGTGGGGTCAGGCTTCTCACCAATAGGCTGTACAAAGCCCACACTGCCATCAGCCTGGAGAGCGGTCTTCGTAAGATAATCCCATGCCTTATTGATAACAGGTTCATACGTAGCACGGTCTAAAAGGCCATGGTTCACACCCCATAACATACCATAAGTAAAGAAAGCAGTACCAGATGTCTCGGGACCGGGGGCATCTTCTTCGCAGAGCATTGAACGACTCCAATATCCACCGGGACGCTGTACGCGGGCAACACCCTGTGCCAGTTCCTGGAAACGTTGCAGGAAGAACGGACGATGTTTATAGTCCGCAGGCATATCAGCCAACACCTTTGCCAGTCCGGCAAGTACCCAACCGTCACCACGTGCCCAGAAACTCTTTCCACCATTGCAGGCTGTTTTCACCTTCGGGTAGATATACTTTGCATCACGATAATAGAGTTGCTCCTCTTTATCATACATCAGTTCATCAGCCCACTTGAAGTTCGCATAGAGCTTATCGAGATATTTCACCTCGCCAGTAGCCTTGTAGAGTTTAGTCATCGTTGGCATGACCATATAAAGGGCGTCTGCCCACCACCAGAAATCAACCTCCGGCGAGCGCACCTCTGTGTCCATCACCTCAATGGCACGTTTGATCTTAAAGGGATCCGGATTCAGCTCATAGAGGTCCAGATAAGTCTGAAAACAAATCTGCCAGTCACCGAAGAGCACGAAATCGCGTCCTTCACCATAGGTTTTATAACGCCATTTCGAAGGATCCATACCTTGAGCACCCATCCAACGATTATGACGAGCCCAATCCTCACTATAATTCTTCCAACGAGCCACCTCGAGAAGACGGTAAGCCTCCATATTTCCAGTGTGGTAGGCTGCCTCATCCCAGAATGAACGCACCTGTGGCTTATGGTGCTGCTGCCAATAGTCATTTACTTTCGTAATTATCTCTATTGTAGTAAGTTTTGGCTGAGGAGCCTGACGTTTTTTCTTTCGGGCATCCGATGGCATCATCACGATGAACAGAGAAAGTAGTAACAGTGATAGTTTTTTCATTAGTCGTTTATTTATAATTAGTATTGGATTATGTCTTGAAATTCAGCACCTCTTATTTCAGGTGCTCATCGAAAAAGTCAATGCACTGACGGAACAGATGGTTACGTGTATTTCCGCCAAAGATGCTATGATTACGATTAGTATACACCAACTGACGGAAGTCCTTATCTGCTTGTACTAATGCTTCCACATACTCAGCCGTGTTCTGATAGTGCACATTATCGTCTGCCATACCATGACAGAGCAAGAGTGCTCCATGAAGTTTAGGAGCACGGACGATGGGGTTCACCTCATCGTAACCAGATGGATTCTCCTTCGGTGTGCGCATGAACCGTTCGGTATAGACAGTATCATAGTAACGCCAACAGGTAGGAGGTGCTATAGCCACACCAGCACAGAACACTTCCCTACCCTCGCTCATCGACATCAGCGTATTCCAACCACCATAGGACCAACCCCAGATAGCGATATGTTTCGCATCGACAAAACTCTGCTTACCCAGCCAAAGAGCTGTCTCCACCTGATCGCGAGCCTCCAACTCTCCCAGACGCAGATAAGTGCACTTCTCAAATGCTGCGCCTCGGCCGCCTGTACCACGATTATCTACGCAGACAACGACATAACCTCGTTGTGCAAGATACTGTTCGAGAATAGCTCCCTGTCCACTCATTCCAACATTCCATTTATTGCAAACCTGCTGGTTACCAGGACCACCATATTGAAACATCACGACGGGATATTTCTTGTTAGGATTGAAGTCGGCAGGCTTCACCATCCATCCACAAAGTTTCACATTCTCTGAAGTTGTAAAGGCAAATAGCTCTTTACCTCCCATGCTATAGGATGTGTATTTCTCAACAAGTTTCTTGTTATCGATAAGGGTCTCTAAGGTCTTGCCCTTGTTGTCACAGAGCGTATAAGTCATAGGATGATTCAAGTCGCTCCAATTGCAAATAAACTTCTTGAAGTCAGAAGAAAAAACAGCCGAGTTCCACCCTGCCTTCGGAGTCAGACAATCCACTTTTCCATTCTTATGAGAAACGTATACCCTCTGATCGGTAGGTCCTTCATTGAGTGCTGCAAAATAGAGGTCACCAGAAGCCTCATCATAGCCATAGACAGTTGTAACAATAGTATGTCCCTCGCCCCCTGGTCTTTCTCCTTGGAGAACATCGCCAATGGTACGTTGCAACTGTCCATTAAGGCCGTAGAGATAGATATGATTATAGCCATCACGTTCACTGGTTAGCACCAAATGATCTTTTGTAAGCTCTACATTAGCGAAAACATTCTCATTAATATACTTCTCCACCTGATCCTCAATAATCATCTGGCACACCGTGCTCAACGGGTTAGCCATATAGATACGCAGGCAATCCTGATGACGGTTCAGTGTGAAGATCGCAATCTTCGAAGGGTCACTCGTTGCCTTGATACGGGGAATATAACCATCGGTATCCAGAGGCACCTGAATGGTACGTGTCTGATGACTCTTAATGTCATAACTCAACACGCTGACCTTAGAGTTCTCTTCTCCTGCCTTCGGGTATTTATACGAATAAGTTCCTGGATAGATAGTATTGTCGTCTAGGGCAGGATTCATACCTTTGAACATCGGGATGCTGTACTCCCTCACCATCGACTCATCATAACGTATCCATACAATCTGGCGAGAGTCTGCAGTGAAAACCATCGATGAGTTAAACGAGAACTCCTCCTCATTCACCCAGTCTGGCAGACCATTGATTACCTCATTGAATTTACCATCCTTCGTCACCTGACTCTCTGCGTTATCATAAAGCAGTTTTACCAGATGGATATTATTATCGCGAACAAAAGCGATCTGATAGCCGTCAGGACTCCATATCGGAGTCTGCTGTGCACCCTTTTCACTCAACGGCACCAACTTATTATTACCGATGTTGTAAATATAATAAGTTGCCTTGAAAGAACGGCGATAGATAGGCTGCGTCTTTGTTTGGATGAGAATATTCTTACCATCAGGACTCATGATATACCCCTCAACCTTCTCTATTTTCTCCCCACGAGCAGTTGCCACATCAAAAATCACACCTGTTTCCTTACCGTTACGGAAGGAATATTTTACGATCTTCTTGCCATCAGAGGAGATGCAGGCATACGACTCCTTGTCAGATAACGGTGTGACAGCCGACATCTGTTCACCACGAAAGTCGCCACGGGTTATTTCCTTCAAGTTTAACTCTTGTCCTGCCATCATTGCCATTGGGGAACATAACAATATAAGGCAGAGCGATAGTCCTGCCTTCTGAATCTGAGAAAACGAAAAATAAACATTAAAAGACGCTATTTGCCTCTTGAAAAAATTCATATGTCCAAACTATTTATTTTAGATTTAGCATTTTGTTTGCAAATGTAAAAAAAAAAGGTGGCAACACCAAATTTTTTAGTTTTCTTTTTCCATAAAGAACGCAAAAGCTAAAAAGAATGTGAACGACCTTTTCAGTATAAATATCAGAATTTACATATAACAGAAAGACTTCAAGGATGCCTGAGCATACCCAGGCCACCCTTGAAGTCGGCGTAATATCTGTTTTAAGACGTATAGGAATTATTCTGCCTCAGCAATAACTTCTATCTCAACGAGAGCATTTTTAGGAAGAGTCTTTACCGCGACGGCAGAACGTGCGGGAAAGGGTTCGCAGAAGAACTCTGCATAAACGCTGTTCATAGCTGCAAAATCATTCATATCAGCCATGAATACAGTGGTTTTTATAACCTTTTCCATACTAGTTCCAGCTTCTTCAAGAATGGCCTTTATATTCTTCAGAGACTGACGAGTCTGCTCTTTGATGCCTCCCTCTGGAAACATCCCTGTTGCAGAATTGACTGGCAGTTGACCTGAGGTATAAACGAAACCGCCGACCTGAATAGCCTGACTGTAAGGTCCGATGGCTGACGGTGCTTTTGGAGTAGTGATAACTTTCTTCATGTCTTTCTGTTTTATTAATGGAATACGTTGTTTATACATCTAAAAAGGCTCGTTTCCAATGGAGACGAGCCTTTATTTCTTGGTTTTTATCTCACTTAGAAGAATATATAACGATTGTCTATCACTTTGGCATTCTGATAGAGCTCATTCATAAAGCGGCTAGCAGCCTGAAGGTTACGCTGCTTAAGGGTCTGTTCCTGATTTTTTGCATCAAACTTAGCACCCTCACGATCTTTCTTATCGAGAACCTGGAAGAGATATGCTCCACGATTACCTTTTACCAGCTTCTTGCTGAAAGCACCCTTCTCTGTGGCGGCTACAGCACCATTAAGTGCAGGCTCACTGGCATTAGTAAGCTGTACATAGACAGGAGCAGAGAAAGTGATCTGTGAAACCGTATCCACTTTAGCTCCCATTCCCTTTGCCTCATCTATACTCTTTGCTGCAGCATACTTAGCAGCGATAGCTTCAAATTTCTTATCGCTCATCACCTCCTGAGTGAGTTCTTCTTTCAGACTCTCCATATCACGGTATCCCACAGGATGAACCTTTGTCAGTGCGACAACAAGTAGGTTATCATTATTTCCGCACTCATAAAGAGGAGAAATTTCTTTCTCGTTTGCATCAAAGATCCACTTCATAGCATCGCGAGTACCGCGAACACCGGCAATATTATGCTCATAGCTGGCCACATCGGCACGATCAAGGACACGGAAGCCGAACTTCGAAGCGTTCTGCTCAAGAGCTTCGATAGTGGTACTCTCACTGACATACTGGCTAAAATCATTATATGCCTTTGAGTAGGTCTCCTTAGAGAAGTCGATGGTATGCTTTACAATAGCTACATCATACTTATCTACCATTGCCTTACGGGTAGTTACCTGCAGGATGATATTGGCCTGTGAGAGTTCAAGATTCTTCAGTTCATTGACTCCAAGCGTATTGATAGTTGAGATCAGTGTCTTTGAATCTGCATCAATAACAGGTGAAGATTGATACTGCTCAGATGTGAGCCACATCTTCGAGCCGTTCTGTCCATATTTGGCTGCGATAGAATCAAAGACCGCCCCACCCTTCAATGCCTGATAGATACTGTCGGCAGTAGCACGGGCTGCTTCGATAGTAGCACCACCTACTGAAATCATACGATATTCAACAGAGTCGGGCATCTGACTCTTTGACAACAGTTTCACTACGTTAAGAGTATTATCAGAACGAGTCTCGAAGACCATTGAGGTCTGGCCTACAGCCATAGAATCGACCTTTGCTGCAATATCAGTGGGCAGAGCAGCACGGGTAACAGCCATGCCAGTGTAAGCTACCTGCGACTGTGCCTTACGGATGACCTGCTCAGTAGCCACACCGTCCTGCAGACTCTTCTGAGCCTCCTGCATAGTTGCCATCAGGGCAGCACGGTCTGCGTCGGAAGGCAACACCTGGAATGAAACGTACTTAATATCACGGGTCTCCACCTCCTGCTTGTACATCTCTTTCTGCTCGTTGTATTTAGCTTTCAGATCAGCATCTTCTACCTTCACATCATTATCGTTGATATCCGTGTAGGGCATTGCTGCAAGAACAATGCTGCTCTCTTGAGTCTGATCATTATAAGCAGCCTCTGCTGACACAGGGTTCGACAACAGACAACCAGCCAACAGATTCTGATATTTCATGACCAACGTCTGGTTACGCAGGTATTTCTCCATGTATCTCCAGTAAGAATAGATAGCTTTATAATTGTCAGGAATCTGTGAACCCTGGCTCTGAAGACTATTATATTCATTCAAGAACTTTGATAGGATAGTAACATCAAAACGCTGTGTCTGCTGATTCACGAAAGGTGTGTTACGCAGAATGGGGTTAGTCCCCATCTTCAGCAAATCCTGCATCTCCTCATCGGTAACCGTAAGACCGATCTTCTCGCACTCTTTAGCGATAATCGTGTTCTGAACATACTCGTTCCACACCTGGTCCTTAATCTGGTTCAACTCCTCCTCAGAGAAATTGTCACGTCCCTGTGTGAACTTCAATACTTCCTGATACTCTTCTACAAGAGCCTGGAAGTCCTGAACAGAGATTTTCTCACCTAACACGATACCTACTTGCTGACGCTGCTCATTGCTCGTTGCCTGACAAGAGCGGAACAATTCCTCAGCAATAAAGGCAAACAGGGCCAATCCAATCACCAACACAAGTGTGGGACCCCAGCTTCTAATTTTTCCAATTGCTGCCATTTTTTGCTTTTTATTTTTAGTTTTTATTCTTAGATTTCAAATTCAGCCGACAAAATTACTAATTTAAAGTGAATAATCTGCATTTTTTTTCGAAAAATTACCTTATTCACTGACTTTTAGTCGGACCAATTCAATTTTTGTTGCTGTATTTTTCACTATTTTGAACTCGAAAGAGTCTATTTTAACCACCTCGTTGAGTTTGGGGAAACTTTGATAAGCATGCAGAATAAGACCACCGACGGTCATGTATTCATCATTTTCAGGTAAGTTGAGATCAAAAAGTTCGTTAACCTTCTCTATCTCCAAACGTGCAGAGAGGAGATACTCACCATTCTCCAATTTTTTGGCCACATAATTGGTCGAGTCATGTTCGTCTTCTATATCTCCGAATATCTCCTCCACGATATCCTCCAAGGCGATGAGTCCGCTCGTGCCACCGAACTCATCTACCACGACGCCGAGTGTCTTCTTCTGTGCCAAAAACATTTGCATCATCTTACTTGCCGCCATGGTCTCTGGCGCAAAGATCATCGTACGAAGATTCTGCTTCCAATCCGTTGGATTACGGAACATCTCCGAAGAATGGATATAGCCCACAATATGGTCGATATCTTCATGATAAACGACAATCTTAGAGTGTCCACTCTCTATGAAAAGTTGCTTCAGCTGTTCAATATCACAGGTATCTTCGACAGCATCGATCTCCGTTCTGGGAACCATACAGTCGCGCACTTTCGTATCACCGAAGTCAAGGGCATTCTGGAAGATACGCACCTCTTCCTCTATCTCTTCATCATCTTCAGCATTATCGATACTCGACTGTACCAGATAATCGAGGTCCACACGTGTAAATTCCTTATCCTCAACTTCTTTATTCATTTTCACGCCGAAAATTCGCAGCATACCTTTTGACAAGAGGGCTGCAAATTTAGAGATAGGAAACAGAATAACATAACAGACCCATGCAGGAATAGCAAAGACTGTCAGCATGGTGTTTGGATTACTCTTGAAAATCGTCTTTGGCAGGAACTCACCTGTAAACAGGACCACGAGTGTAGAGAGGAGGGTGTCTGCCGTAACACGTGCTGCACCTTCGGGCAACGATGCGAAGAGAGTGGCATCGAAGATCTGTGCAAACAGTATTCCGTAGATAACCAATGCGATGTTATTGCCTACCAACATAGTAGACACGAAATTGTTTGGATGCTGATAAAATAAAGCGATGGCACGTTGAGCCAACCCATTTTTTTCACGGTCCATCTCAGCACGGAGTCGATTACTAGACACGAAAGCTATTTCCATGCCAGAGAAGAAAGCTGAGAAAAGCATTGAAATCAGTAAGCCTATGATGGGTGCTGTCATTTTGTATTAATCATTTTGTGGCCGCATGACGTTTGGATGCTGGTCGGATAGCTGGTGGTGCCACAGTGTCTGTAGTTTCCGTTGATGCAGTATTTTTGTTTGTCTCCCCTTCTATATCCTCATTCACAAACGAGCCTTTAGAATTTGAGACCGTATAATGGTTCATGTTCTCATCACTTCGGAAATAGGTCCCTTCCAAGGTTCGATCAGGAGTCACCAGATGGGAATAAGCATAGGAATAGAACTCATGGGTGATACCATCCCAGAAAAGTTCCTCACTGTTATAAATCATGCCGTCAATAGTACGCACCTTGACCCTACCACGTAATTCCCACAAACGTTTTTGATCATAATACCATGCCGTATCAGCTTGGACATAAGCTTGTACACGGAATTTCTCATCGAACTTTTCAAAGAACACCCCTTTCATAAATTCCCACCTGGAAGGTTGCTTCGTGGTATTGACAACCCACCGCTCTGAGACTATACGATATTTGATGACGCCAGAGTCACTAATCAGAGTATTCACTCCATAAGAAGTCATCATAGCCACAGAATCTTCTGGATTGACGGCAGGTGCTGTATGTTCATGCACTTCTGCACATGCCACAGAAAAGAGTATGGCGAACATAACAACTGCTCGCCTCAGTATTCGTGTAAGTGTTCTTCGGTATATCACTTCTATTAATTTACTTTCCACTTAGCGAACCAGCGTTCGTTGAATGTCAGACCGATATTGATTCGGAAAGTATTCTCCGTTATCATTCCCGTAGCAGACCTATGCACCCACTGGCCACTGACATTCAGTACGGAACGGTTATTGTAGGAATTCTGAAGGGGTATTCCGAATCCTGCAGATATACTGAATTCCTTGGGACCATCCTGGCCATTAATATTATAATATGGTGTAGTAAAGCCACCACCAACCTTATAGTGTACGCGTTTCAAATACTTACGTGACAGTGGGTCAGGAACATAGTCTGCTCCAACATTCACCTGATAGCGATTCTTTAACAGATCACTCTGCAAAGCATATTTGCCATCGTTCCCAATACCAGGAAAATCAACCGATCCCCAATTTTGCATCTTCACATCTGCATCGACAAGGAGACTATTACCATGCCTCCAAGCAGCACCTAACCCATAAGTCATAGGTAACGCCAGAGCATCTGTAACTGTCGAACTAGTACCCACAGCATTGCTTACATTAGTCATCACACACGTAGCATCAGCTCCCAACTTATGGCCCACGCCTACTGTAGCGCCTACAGTCAGTAAATCTGACTTACTTAGAGGTTGTTGCCACTGCACGCCGAAGTCCAGTTTATAACTATTGACTGTAGCAGTATAGGAACGGGAGAGAGAGTTAATATATGTAGTGCTGCTACTTACCACACTCTTATCCAACGATCCCCACAGGTAACCGATGTTCGCTCCAACGGAGAGAGCTTTCGTTACCTGCCATCCGGCACCTATAAAGACCTCATGGAGTCCACCACTACCCTCATGAGTCTCTGTCACATTTCCGTTTGTCTTATCAAGTGTTGTTGTAACCGAGTATTTATAACCAATATTAGAAAAGGGAAGCAGACCAAAAGTCATACCGACATTCTTGAAAAGGCGAAAACTACCTACCACATATTCGAAACTGGCATTCTTACCATTCTTACTTTTTGTCACCCCATTGAAAGTTTCCTTGAAATGGGTCATCTGACCAGCTATTCCCATATCAAAGAGCATGGTCAGCGAGTCGACGCAAGCATAAGAGGCAGGGTTCTGTGTATTGATGATATTCCCTTGACGTACGCCCAGACTAGCACCATTCATTCCTCTGCTAAAACTCTGAGAACCATCAGAGAGGAGTCCCATGCCATGCTGACTATAAGGAGAATTCAGACTCGTCTGTCCGAAAACGCTCACAGCAAGGGCCAGAGCCCAAATACCACATAAGATTCTTTTAACCATTACTTGATTTTTTATCAGCGTGCAAAATTATTAAAAAAAATCGAACTAATCGCACTGAAAGTGGAAAATATAGCGTAATTTTGCATCGTGAAACAATTAGAAATCTTTTTTAGGACATTTTGGCTGGCGTGCTTTCTCCTCTCAGTCTCATCACGTATCCAGGCTGCTGATCCGTACGTCAGTGCGATGGACAGCATTGAAATCAGCCTCATCACCTGTTCTCCCCACGAAGAAATATATAGCCTTTACGGACACACTGCCATCAGATACCATGATCTGCGTAATGGACAGGACCTGGTGTTCAACTACGGTGTTTTCAATTTCAAAGCTCCCCATTTCGTCACACGATTCATTTTCGGAAAGACCGACTACGAGTTAGGAGTCATCCCCATGGAACCTTTCTGCAAGGAATACAAGCGTTGGGGCAGCGCCGTATACGAACAGCAACTGAATCTAACTGCTGAAGAGAAAATGCGTATACAGCTGGCTCTATCGCTGAACCTACGTCCTGAGAACCGTGTCTATCGCTATAACTTTTTTTACGACAACTGCTCTACTCGTCCTCGTGACATTATCGAAAACAATCTCAAAGGAGAGCTGATCCCTGCTCCACAACAGGATGAACGGCCATCTTATCGTGAAATGATTCACGAGTTGAACAATCACCATCCCTGGTCATCCTTTGGCATAGACCTACTGTTAGGAGTTCGGGCAGACCTTCAGACTGACTACCGCCAACAGGAATTCCTACCCCTTATTCTAATGCATCACTATGATCATACTCAGGTGTATGCTAATGGGGAATACCGACCTCTTGTCAGCAAACGACATACATTGGTAGAAAGTGGCGTTCAGCGCATTGAAAAAGAGTTTCCCCTTTCCCCTACTTTCTGTGCAATTCTTTTATTGGCTATCACAATAATCATTTCCATATTCGACTGGAAACGAAGAAGTTGTAGTATATTATTTGATGTTTTACTTATGCTCTCATCAGGATTGACTGGCTGTCTGCTTTTCATCATGATTTTCTCCGAGCATCCTGCTACGAGCATCAATCTCCAACTGCTTATATTCAACCCATTATCGCTCTTTTTCATACCTGCTGTCGTCAGACGAAAGCCCACCCGTTATTGGCAAATCCTTTCTGTATGCATCATACTCTTCTATCTTGGAGCCTTTCTTCAAGATTATGCAGAGGGTATGGAAATTGTGGCATTATGTTTGTTAATTCGTCTCTGGATACATTATAAAAATGACAAATAAATATTTATACCTTACCCTGCTTGCTGTTTTAGGCTTTAAGGCAGAAGTATCATCGCAAGAACTGCGTAACGCTCCACGTTTAGTGGTCAACATTACTATCGACCAGCTACGCAGCGACTACCTTGAGGCTTTCATGCCTTTGTATTCAGACAAAGGTTTCAAACGGTTTATTGAGCAAGGAATCGTCTATTCGAATGCCTCCTATCCTTTCACTCCTATCGATAGAGCTTCAGCCATCGCTTCACTGACCACCGGAGTCACACCTTATTATAATAATATAATAGGTGAACGTTGGCTGCAGCGTGAAACCCTACGCCCCATCAACTGTGTGGATGACAAAGACTACGCTGGCCTGAACACCAAAGAAAGCAGTTCGCCTAAGCGAATGCACACTTCCACACTGGGTGACGAACTGAAGGTGGCTACAGCCGGACGAAGCATTGTCTATGCTATAGCACCCTTCCGTGACGCTGCCGTCCTCTCAGCTGGTCATGCCTCAGACGGTGCTTTCTGGCTTGACGATTTCACAGGCGAGTGGTGTTCCTCAAGCTACTATTTCTCGTCATTCCCTTCCTGGATACAAGCCTACAACACCTTAGAGGCCCCCAGTAAGAAATTGCCCAAGACAACATGGCAGCCCGTCAACGACCTTGTCGGAAACTTCTGCTATTTCATGCAGTCAGGCATCCAAAAGCCTTTCGATCATTCTTTCAAAGGTCTCGAGAATTATAAATCCTATAAGACGAGTGCCCTTATCAACGAAGAGATCACAAGCCTGGCTCAGCAGTGTGCCGTGAGTTGCGGCATGGGCAACGACCGCGTTACCGACCTGATTAGTCTGACCTATTATGGAGGCACCTTCAACCATCAGCAAGTGACAGATTGTCAGGTAGAACTTCAGGACACCTATGTACGTCTGGATCATGAAATCGGTCAACTAATCAGCTTCTTTGAGGAGCGTTTTGGCAAAGAAAATATCCTGGTAGTGCTTACCAGCACGGGCTATGAGAACGAGGAGCCTGCCGACTATGAGAAATACCGTATTCCTTCAGGAACTTTTTATCTGAGTCGCTCAGCCAATCTGCTGAACATGTACCTGGGAGCCATCTGGGGCCAAGGAAAATATGTAGAAGCCTATTTCCGCAATCAGATTTATCTGAACCACAAGCTGTTAGAGACCAAGAAGATCAGTATAGCAGAAGCCACCAGCCGTTCACAGGAGATTCTCGTCATGATGTCAGGCGTTCAGAATGTATACACCTCACTGCAACTCCTTACAGACAACAATGAGCACTTGCGAAAGATCAGAAACGGCTTCAATGCTGAGCTTTGCGGCGATCTGGTCATCGAGACAGCACCAGGATGGAAACTGATGAACGAAGACACTCAGGAGAGTGAGACCCAACGTGTAGCCTTCATCCCCTTCCCCATCATCTTTTATGGTGGAGGCATCCAGGCTGAAAAGATCCATATTCCTGTCACTACCGATCGTATTGCGCCCACCATTGCCAAGGCGATCCGTATCAGGGCACCCAATGCGTGTGCTGTAGCACCTCTTTTTTAGCACATTCTTCTTATTTCTGCAAAAAAAGAAGTAACTTTGCACGCGAATTTACCCTAATAGGAATATAAGAAACAAAATATAACAATGAATTTCAATAAGATTTTAAAAGCATTATTCGGCGACAAGTCGACACGCGACATGAAACTCATCCAGCCTTTCGTGGAAAAAGTAAAGGCTGCCTATCCTGCTGTTACCAAGCTCAGTAACGACGAGCTTCGTGAGCGTACGCAGGAGATCCGCCGACAAGTACAGGCATCAGCAAAAGAGCAGAAAGACGAGATTGAGAAGCTGAAAGGTACGATCGAGGCAACTCCACTTGACGAGCGTGCTGACATCTTCGCCAAGATCGACAAACTGGAGAAAGAAGCCCTTGAGATCTACGAAAAAGCTCTCGACCAGGTAATGCCTGAGGTCTTTGCCATTGTCAAGGACACGGCCCGTCGCTTCGCTGAGAACGAAGAAACGATTGTCACCGCTACGGATTTCGACCGTGAGCTGGCTGGCGATCCTCGAAAAGATTTTATCACCATCGACGGCGATAAAGCTATCTATCATAATCACTGGACAGCAGGAGGTAATGACCTGAAATGGGAGATGATCCATTATGATGTTCAGCTCTTTGGTGGCACAGTGCTTCATCAGGGAAAGATTGCCGAGATGGCCACTGGTGAGGGTAAGACCCTCGTTGCTACCCTCCCCGTCTTCCTGAATGCCCTGACAGGCAATGGTGTTCACGTCGTCACCGTCAACGACTATCTGGCCAAGCGTGACTCCGAGTGGATGGGACCACTCTATATGTTCCATGGACTGTCTGTCGACTGTATCGATAAGCACCAGCCCAACTCCGAAGCCCGTCGTCAGGCTTATCTCGCAGATATCACCTTTGGAACGAACAACGAGTTCGGCTTCGACTATCTGCGTGATAACATGGCTATCTCGCCAGCCGATCTGGTGCAGCGAGCCCACAACTATGCCATTGTCGATGAGGTCGACTCCGTGTTGATCGATGATGCCCGTACCCCTCTGATCATCAGTGGTCCTGTTCCTAAGGGCGATGTACAGATGTTCGAGGAATACCAGCCACTCGTAGAGAGACTTGTTGGCGTACAACGCCAGTTGGCTACGCAGTATCTCGCTGATGCCAAGCAGAAAATCTCTGAAGGGCAGAAGCTCAGCGAGAGTGGTGACAAGAAAGGAGCTCAGGATCTGCTCGATGAAGGTTTCCTGGCTCTCTACCGTTCCCATAAGGCGTTACCCAAGAACAAACCCCTCATCAAATATCTCTCCGAGGAAGGTATCAAGTCAGGCATGCTGAAGACCGAGGAGATCTACATGGAGAACAACAACCGCAGGATGCCTGAGGCTGTAGAGCCCCTCTTCTTCGTCGTCGACGAGAAACTGAACTCCTGTGACCTGACCGATAAAGGTACAGCATGGCTTGCCAAACAGGTAAACGATGCCGAGCTCTTCGTGCTTCCTGATATCGCTGCCCAGCTCTCTGCCCTCGAAGGCGATGCGAGCCTCTCTGACGAAGAACGTGTCGAGAAGAAAGACGAGATGATGGCTCACTATGCTGTTCAGAGCGAGCGTGTGCATACCCTTCAGCAGCTGTTGAAGGCTTACTGCATGTTCAACAAGGACGACGAGTATGTTGTCATCGATGGTGAGGTGAAGATTGTCGACGAGCAGACAGGCCGTATCATGGAAGGTCGTCGTTGGAGTGATGGTCTCCACCAGGCTGTCGAGGCCAAGGAGCACGTAAAGGTAGAGGCAGCTACCCAGACCTTTGCTACCATCACCCTGCAGAACTATTTCCGTATGTACCACAAGCTGGCAGGTATGACGGGTACCGCTTCTACTGAGGCTGGTGAGTTTTGGGATATCTACAAACTCGATGTGGTGGAGATTCCCACCAATAAGCCCGTCATCCGTGACGACATGGACGACCGTGTCTACAAGACCGCTCGCGAGAAATACAAGGCTGTGATTGAAGAGGTGGTGAAGATGCGTAACGCTGGACGCCCTACCCTGATAGGTACTACGTCAGTGGAGATTTCTGAGCTCCTCTCC
Organism: Prevotella sp.; assembly: GCA_024692385.1. Lineage (GTDB taxonomy): Bacteria > Bacteroidota > Bacteroidia > Bacteroidales > Bacteroidaceae > Prevotella. Next base: position 49,466 of record JAILMS010000102.1, read on the forward strand.
CGTATGCTCGACATGTATGTCGACCCAGAGACAGGACGCCGTGAGGGTATCCCCCACCAAGTGCTGAACGCAAAACTGCACCAGAAGGAGGCTGACATTGTAGCTCTGGCTGGTCAACAGGACAGCAACGGCAAAGGAGCTGTTACCATTGCCACCAACATGGCTGGCCGTGGTACCGATATCAAGCTCTCACCAGAGGTAAAAGCTGCCGGTGGTCTGGCCATCATCGGTACAGAACGTCATGAGAGCCGTCGTGTAGACCGTCAGTTACGTGGACGTGCCGGTCGTCAAGGTGACCCAGGTTCCTCTGTCTTCTATGTCTCCCTCGAAGATAAGCTGATGCGTCTGTTCGCCAGTGAGCGTATCGCCTCTGTGATGGACCGTTTAGGTTTCAAGGAGGGTGAGATGATTGAGAGTCCCATGATCTCAAAGAGCATCGAGCGTGCTCAGAAGAAGGTCGAAGAGAACCACTTCGGTGTCCGTAAGCGTCTGCTGGAATATGATGACGTGATGAACAAGCAGCGTAAGGTTATCTATGAGAAACGTCGTCATGCCCTGATGGGAGAGCGTATCGGCATGGATATTGCCAACGTCATCTGGGACCGTGTATCACGAGTCATCGAAGACAACGACTACACAGGCTGCAAAGAAGAGTTTATCCGTCTGTTCGCCATGGAGGTGCCCTTCACTGAGGAGCAGTTCCTGGACACACGGAAGCGTGAGGACCTGATGGAAGATACCTTCCAGAAAGCACTGGCAAACTTCAACCGTAAGGCTGACCGCATCCAGGAGGTAGCCATGCCTGTCATCAAGAGAGTCTACGAAGAGCAAGGTCAGATGTACGAGCGTATTGTCGTTCCTATCACTGATGGTCGTCATATGTACAACATCGCCTGCAATCTGAAAGAGGCCTACGATACCGAGTGTAAGTCTGTTGTCAAGCAGTTTGAGAAACAGACCCTTCTCCATATCATTGACGAAGCATGGAAGGAGAATCTCCGTGAGCTCGATGAACTGCGCCACTCCGTCCAGAACGCCAGCTACGAACAGAAAGATCCGTTGCTCATCTTCAAACTCGAGAGTGTGAAACTGTTCGATGAGATGGTGAACACCATGAACAATCGTACCGTGAGCATCCTGAACCGTGCCGCTATCCCTGAGATGCAGCAAGTACAAGAAGCTGCTCCAGAAGAGCATACCGACCGTCGTCAGTACCAGGAGAACAAGCAGACAGAGGAGAGCCTCGTTGACGAGGGCCAGCGTCGGGCAGCCCAGAACGACACGCGCGCCCAGCAGCCTCGTACTCCTATCGTCCGAGACAAACTTCCTGGACGAAATGATCCCTGTCCTTGTGGCAGTGGTAAAAAGTTCAAGAACTGCCACGGAAAAGGACTTGTGTAAGGATAGATGACAGCTACTCAGAAGACGGGAAAAGCGACAAAGATAATAAAAATCTAAAAAAGTTCGCTCAAAATTTTCGTATCTGACTGAAAAACAGTATCTTTGCAGTCCGAAAATCAAAACATTGTAATTTTAAAGATCATTTCAAATGACGAAAGCAGAAATAGTCAATCGCATCGCTGATCAGACTGGCATGAATAAGAGAGAGATTGCCATCACCGTCGAAGCGTTTATGGAAGAGATCCGCAATAGTCTTGCAAACAACAAAGAGAACGTCTATCTGCGTGGTTTCGGTAGTTTCATTGTAAAGCATAGAGCTCAGAAGACTGCTCGTAATATCTCTAAGAACACCACACTGGTTATCGCTGCCCACGACCTCCCAGCCTTCAAACCGGCAAAGAGTTTTATTGAGCGCATGGATAACGCAGAGATGTAAGAAGACAAAGCTCATTCATAATCATTTACACAAATAAATTTTCATATTATGCCTAACGGAAAGAAGAA
>JAILMS010000103.1 GCA_024692385.1 Prevotella sp.
TACCGGTGCTACCATCACCATCGACGAGGAAGACGGCGTAGGCAAGATTCAGGTCAGCGGTCCTAACAAGGAGAGCATCGACGCTGCCATCGCTAAGATTCGTGGCATCGTGGCCGTTCCTGAGATTGGCGAGGTCTACGAGGGCACTGTCCGCAGCCTCATGCCTTACGGATGCTTCGTAGAGTTCATGCCGGGCAAGGATGGACTGCTCCACATCTCTGAGATTGACTGGAAGCGCCTCGAGACTGTTGAGGAAGCTGGCATCAAGGAGGGTGACAAGATTCAGGTGAAGCTCCTGGAGATTGATCCTAAGACTGGTAAGTTCAAGCTCTCTCACCGTGTACTGGTTGAGAAGCCTGCAGATTATGTAGAGCCTCAGCAGCGTCGTCGTGAGCGTGGTGACCGCCCTGAGCGTGGCGAGCGTCGTCCACGTCCTGAGCGTAACGATCGTGGTGAGCGTCGTCCTCGTCCTGAGCGTCGCGAGCGCAACGATGAGTACCAGGCTCCAGCAGAGAACAACGAGCCAAAGGACTTCTCTGACACACTCGACAAGATGGACTTCTAATCAGTAGAAGACAATCATCATAACAAAAGGAGGGCTTCGCAATGAAGCCCTCCTTTATTTGTGTTTTCTCATATTAGAAGTTAACGATGAAGGAACCACCAATGGTAAAGTAGTGAACATCTTTCTTCTTCTTGAACTGATAAGGCTCAAGATCGGTACCTGCTATTTGATAGATACCCTCCAAGTTCGGTGTTGACAACTTCATGAAACGGTAGGGATCATAAGTAAGTGTAAACTCCTTGTGAGAATAGTCATAATCAATATACACTCTCCAAGAGAAGTTTGACTTGTATTTATAGGTAAGCGACAGTCCGGTACCGTAATTGGTAGAATTATTACCGCCCATCGTCAGATAGTCCCACTCCTGATCATAAGATTTACCAGTCGACTGAAATTGGTCAACAAATAGCATAGCCCCATCTTCTACTGGGATTGTCATATTATCATCACCGACAGGGATAATCACCTTAAAATCATTCGATGCAGGCAAGCCATCGGTCACTGTTAGCAGGTAAGCAGTATTCTTGATGTCTCCTTTATAATGTGCGTTGATATCCAGTTCTTGTGTCATGGTGCGACCAATGAGCAGTTTGCTGCCCAAAGCGAACCTCTTGCCTAAAGGTATATTGAAATATAGGCCTACACTGGCCGAGAACTCAGTAAGATGGTCGCTTTCCACGCTATATTCCTCATCAGTACACATATTGGTCATTTCTTTTCTGATATCATCCGTTGGTATCATGGAGTATTTGTCAATTACTTCCAAAACCTCTCCACTGATTCTTTTGCGGTCATTTTGTGCAAGACCTACAAAATCACTCCATGACTTTGCCGTCATCGCGCGAACACGCAGTCGTCCGCCTACACCTATATATTTATTAAAGAAGTAAGCACCTTCTGCATCGACCACAGAAGCGGTATGAAAATCTACGCTAAATGGATTGAGGACATCATTGTCTGCCGCATCTTCTGCATAGACAAGGTCGTCAACACCGAATTCAAGACTTTTCAATCCCCAGCCAAAGCCCATACCGATACTGAAGAACGAGGGATTCTCGCTGAAGCTTTCTATATCATTGCGCAGCAGACCATTACCCTTGAACAGTACATCGCCAATGGCGTAACCTAACTCAGTAGAAAGGATACCAATACCAGCACCTGACAGCACATCGCTAATCCAGTGGCGGTTGTTCAGAATACGCATCACACCAGTAGCAGTAGCAACACCATAACCAGCTACAGAATACCAGGGTGAGCGAGTCAGACCATACTCCTTGTGCAGAATGGTGGCACCCACGAACGAGGTGGCAGTGTGACCAGAAGGCCATGAGTTGGCGGTTGATCCGTCAGGACGCATCTCGCTGGCAGTGTACTTAATACCATTGACAAAGGCAGCCATGATGGCATACGACATACCAGCGCTTGCCATCAGTCGGGGCCAGTCGCTACGTCCCTCGACACCACCCAGTTTCAGACCTACCGTCATCGCGGGACCGAAGAACTGGGTGTAGTCGTCGATGCCTGTCTTAAAGTTGGTAATCAGACGGGTGTTTGCATGGGTGTTGTTGTAGTTCTGACGGAAGTTAGCCTTGTCGCCCTTGATAGCGATACCTGCCAAGAACAGGGGAACACCCACGAACGTCATGTCGTCCATGAACTTGTAAGCCTTCACCCCTTTGTTGGTCTTTGACTTGAAGAAATCGAAGTCGGGCTTCCAGGATCTGTCCAGATTGGGCTCTGGCGCTGCAGTACTCTCAAAGGTTAATGCAGGCGCCACAACCAATTCTGGCTTCATTTCTGGCACCTCCAACTGGTAATTTTCTGTTTCAATCTCTGCGGCTTTCACATCAGTAGCTCCATAGCAGAACACACATGCTGCCACAAGCCATAACTTTTGAATTTTAATCATATTGATATAGTTCGTTAGCATTTAGTCGCAAAGATAAATAAAATTCTAAAACAGACCAAGAATATTGATAAAAAGTTTTAAAAAGTCTGCAAATTATATAAGAAAAGGGGGTATGCCTACCGACATATCCCCTTTATTGTGAAATAAATGAGTCTGTTACATCACAACTTCCACTGTGTGCTTACCTGGAGTAGCCTTGATAATGTTGCCCTCGATGGCAGAACCGTCGAGCACAATCTTACTAATGCCACTCTCCTTACCGTTAGGATTCTTTACGGTGATGTCGAACTCAGCATCGCGAAGTACACGCTTCACACTGTATTCCTTGAGTGTTGATGGGATACAGGGATCAATCTCAATACCATCGAAGGTAGGCTTAATACCAAGGATATACTGCGTAATGGTCAACCAGTTCCATGCTGCCGTACCTGTGAGCCATGAGTTCTTACCCTCACCAGGCTTAGCGGCATCCTTACCAGCTACCATCTGACAATATACATAAGGTTCTACCTTGTGCAACTGCTGATCCTTGATCCATGCAGGACAGATCTTCGTATAGTGTTCCCATGCATCGTTACCACGACGGGCTACCGTCTCACCAATAATTACCCATGGGTTATTGTGGCAGAAGATACCGGCATTCTCTTTGTAACCTGCGGGATAGCTGGAGATCTCACCCATCTCTACATGATAGCGAGTAAAGGCCGGATTGTTCAATACCATACCGTGTTCACAGTCGAGATACTTCTTACAGCTGTCGAGAGCCTTGTCAACCATACCCTCTTCCTGTCCGATACCAGCCATTGTGCAGAAGCCCTGTGACTCGATGAATATCTTGCCCTCCTCACACTCCTTAGAGCCAATCTTATTGCCATAGAAGTCATAGGCGCGCAGATACCACTCGCCATCCCAGCCATGCTTCTTCACAGCATCCACCATTGCATCGATGCACTGCTGAGCGCGCTTAGCCTCTTCGTGCTTGGCAATTTTGTCGCAAAGCTCTACATACTGCTTGCCAGTAAATACGAAGAGGCCGGCAATCATCAATGATTCAGCCTTTGAGCCTACACTGTTGTTCTCAGTAGTCTGGAACGACTCGTTAGGATCCCACGAGAAGCAGTTCAGGTTCAGACAGTCGTTCCAGTCGGCACGACCAATGAGCGGCAACATGTGAGGACCAAGGTTCTTCACTACATGGTCGAATGAGATGCGCAGGTGCCCAAACAGCGACACCTCACTGCCTGGCTGATTGTCGAAGGGTACTTGCTCGTCAAGGATAGAGAAGTCGCCTGTTTCCTTAATATAAGCCACCGTACCAAAGATGAGCCAGCAGGGGTCGTCGTTGAAACCACCACCGATGTCGTTGTTGCCACGCTTGGTAAGTGGCTGGTACTGGTGATAGCAGCCACCATCAGGGAATTGCGTAGAAGCAATATCGATAATACGCTGACGCGCACGACTCGGAATCTGGTGTACAAAGCCAACAAGGTCTTGGTTACTGTCGCGGAATCCCATGCCACGACCTACGCCACTCTCAAAGAATGAAGCACTGCGAGAGAAGCAGAACGTAATCATACACTGATACTGATTCCAGATATTGACCATACGGTTCATGCGCTCGTCGTCGCTCTTCACTGAGAACTTCGACAGCAGCTCGTCCCACAGTTTGTTCAGCTCCTGGAAAGCAGCATCTACAGCCTCAACAGTGGCAAAGCGCTCAATGACAGCATGGGCCTTCTTCTTGTTGACCAGCGTCACGTCAGAATCCTGTGATGAGATGAGCTCACCACGCTGCTTGCGGGCAATATCCTCCTGACAGAACTTCTCCTCCTGCTCATTCTCTACGTAGCCCAGCACAAAGATGAAGTCTTTCTGCTCACCAGGCTGCAGCGTTACCTCTACATAATGAGATGCAATGGGGCTCCAGCCATGAGCCAGTGAGTTGGCAGGCTTGCCAGCCATCACACACTGCGGATTAGAGAAGTCGTTATACAGTCCGATAAACGACTCACGGTCGGTATCGTATCCGTCCACCTTGGCATTGGTCAGCGCATAGTAGGCATAGTGGTTGCGGCGCTCCTTATATTCCGTCTTGTGGTAGATGGTACCATTCTCTATCTCCACCTCACCTGTCGACCAGTTGCGCTGGAAGTTCTCCATATCCGTAGCAGCATTCCACAGACACCACTCAGCGAATGAGAACAGCTTCAGCGTCTTCGCCTCTTTAGAGGTATTCTTCAGCGTCAGCTTCTGCACCTCTGCCCAAGTATGCAGAGGAACGAAGAAGAGTACAGAAGCCTCCACACCATTCTTGCTACCTGTGATGCGGGTATAGTTCATACCATGACGACACTCATAGCTGTCGAGGGGCGTCTTGCAGGGTTTCCATCCAGGATTCCATACGGTCTCTCCATCCTTGATATAGAAGTAGCGGCCTCCGGCATCCATGGGGACACCATTGTAGCGGTAACGTGTGATGCGGCGGAACTTAGCATCTTTATAGAAGTCATAACCACCAGCAGTATTGGAGATTAGTCCGAAGAAGTCTTCATTGCCCAGATAGTTAATCCAAGGAAATGGAGTAGCAGGGTCAGTGATGACGTACTCGCGATGCTGGTCGTCGAAATGTCCGAATGTCTTCATATCTTATTTTTTCTTTAATGTTTTATTCTTAATCTTGCATCAGCAAGTCAACAAGTCCCTTGTCCTTGAAGCAGTGCTTCTTCTGATCCCAGAAACCAAAGTCAGCATCGTAGCACCAAGTAGTCCAGGCAATGTTGTTCTCCTTGAATACGGTCAACATATCCTTTGTCCACTTGTAGGCCAGCTCGCGGTCAACGGGCTCATAGACACCCCACTCACCGCAGAACAGCTGCA
>JAILMS010000108.1 GCA_024692385.1 Prevotella sp.
CTTCGAGGTTGACGGGCAGACCAGCAGTCAAACCAAACTTCTTCTTGCCTGCGGGCAGCACGCGCTGCTGATATTCCTTTGACTGGCTGCGGAAGAGGCCCTCAGAGGGAACGCTCACGATGCGAACCTTCACACCATCCTCGCGGAGCAGTTTGGCACCTGCTTCCAGCGTAGACACCTCAGAACCAGAGGCAAGCAGGATTACGTCGTAGTTATCGTCTGAGCCAGCAACCACGTAAGCACCTTTGGTTGCCTGGTTGTAGTCGTTGCCCTCGGGCAGCATCTCAATGTTCTGACGCGAGAAGATGAGTGCAGTAGGCGTATCGATGTTCTCCATAGCCATGCGCCAGCAAACGGTGGTTTCCTCGGCATCGGCAGGACGAACTACCAATACAGAGTTCTTGCCGTGGTGGTTCTTCAGTTTCTCCATCAGACGGATCTGTGCCTCCTGCTCAACAGGCTCGTGGGTAGGACCATCCTCACCTACACGGAAGGCATCGTGAGTCCAGATGAACTTAACGGGCAGCTCCATCAGGGCAGCCATACGAACAGCGGGCTTCATGTAGTCAGAGAATACGAAGAAGGTACCGCAAGCGGGGATAACACCACCGTGCAGAGCCATACCAATGCAGCAGCAAGCCATGGTGAGCTCAGCCACACCAGCCTCGAAGAAGGCACCGCTGAAGTCGCCACGAACCAGATTGTGAGTCTTCTTCAGGAAGCCGTTGGTGTTATCAGAGTTGCTCAGGTCGGCAGAAGCGCAGATCATGTTAGGAACCTGCTCAGCCAGCTGACCGAGAACAGCAGCAGAAGCACTACGGGTAGCGCTGCCAGCCTTCTGTTCAACCTTGCTCCAGTCAATCTTTGGAGCCTTGCCGCTGAACCACTCCTCCAGCTGCTTAGCCTGCTCGGGATGACCTTTAGCCCACTCAGCCTTCTCAGCGTAGCGCTCAGCAACGATCTTCTTCAGCTCCTCAGCACGCTTTGCGTAGAGCTCTTTCACCTCTGGGAAAATCTGGAATGGATTCTCGGGATCAGCTCCCAGGTTCTTCATGGTGTTGGTGTAGGCGTCGCCACCGAGAGGAGCACCGTGAGTAGCGCAGTTCTTCTCGTAGCTGCTACCATCAGCCTTCAGGGCACCCTTACCCATTACGCAGTGACCGATAATCAGTGAAGGACGCTCCTTCTCAGCCTGTGCATTCTTGATGGCCTTACGAATCTCGTCAACGTCGTTACCGTTAATCTTCTGTACATACCATCCCCAAGCCTCATACTTCTTGGCGGTGTCCTCGCTGGTAACAACATCGGTCTTAGTAGAGAGCTGGATGTCGTTAGCATCGTAGAACATAATCAGGTTGTCCAGACCCAGGTTACCAGCGATACGACCGGCACCCTGAGAGATTTCCTCTTGAACGCCACCATCAGAGATGTATGCGTAGATTGTCTGACCCATTACGTTGCCCAGACGAGCTTTCAGGAACTTAGCGGCGATGGCTGCACCAACAGCGAAGCAGTGACCCTGACCAAGAGGGCCAGAGGTGTTTTCGATGCCACGCTCAATCTCGCGCTCGGGGTGACCAGGAGTTACTGAGCCCCACTGACGCAGGTTCTTCAGATCCTCCAGCGTGAACTTGCCGATGAGGGCCAGCTGGCTATACAACATTGGAGCCATGTGGCCAGGATCGAGGAAGAAGCGGTCGCGTCCCTCCCATGCAGGATTCTCTGGGTCGTAAACCAAAAATTCTGAGTAAAGGGTGTTGATGAAGTCTGCGCCACCCATTGCACCACCGGGATGACCTGACTTAGCTTTTTCTACCATTGAAGCAGCAAGGATTCTGATATTATCCGCTGCCTTGTTCATAACTTTGTTGTCGTTCATAATAAGTACATTAATATAATGAATTTAGAATATATACATTATGCATCTGCAAAAATACTGAAAAATTTTCAAATGGCGCTCTTTTTTCTCGAAAAAATGACATCAAACATTGAAATAGTTTGAAAAGAGGAAAAATAAAAAATCGGAACCATTTTTGATTCCGATTCTGCTTGGAGGTGCCTGGCGGATTCGAACCGCCGTAGACGGTTTTGCAGACCGTTGACTAAGCCACTCATCCAAGGCACCATTCTGGTGTAGGATAACTCCCTTGTCCTCTAAGCGGATGCAAAGGTACTACTTTTCTTTGGACTGACCAAATTTTTGGCAATTTTTTTTCAGTTTACAGTCAGAACAGGGGTTGCCATCACTTATTAATGCCCTATAAACCCACCACGAAGCGTAGGATAGGGCACATGCTACCACCAATATAACGACTATTAACTGCATGCTCAACTGTCAACTATCATTGCAACGCCACACTTTGACCTTGGTCAAAGAACTTTCATCTCAGTTTCTCAACTTCCTCAACAGTACCTTATTGATAGCCTGTATGCGACGACCGCTCTTTTCGATGTCTCGTCCGATGTCTTCGCGTACATTATTTATATTATTAAAGAAGTCGCTGAATGCATTCAGGAAGGGATTGGGCTGTGCCGTATCCTCCGTAGCTTGCGGATTAGAGATGATGCGGATGCCAAGATGTTCGATATGTACGTCGATGTCGTTGTCCGTCATTACGGGGTCACCGTCATAGTGGATGGCTCCGGGGCGTTTGCGATGAATCTTGATATTTTTTGCTCGGAATGTCTTGATCTTCGAATTGTTCTGAAGCGTCTTCATAAACAAGTCAGCAGCAATCTGTGGCGCATCGAGAGCGGTGAATGGCTCCATGATGATTACGTCCATCATACCGTCGCGCATGGTGGCACCAGGAGCGATATACGCGTTGTTGCCATATTGAGAGGCATTGGCACAGGCTATGAGGAAAGCCTTGTGATATACTGTACCGTTATCATCTACTATCTCATACGTCTCAGGCTGATATTTTAGTCCCTCTTTCAGTACGTTTTCCACATAGGTGATAGGGCCACGCTTGCCTGCTTCGGCAAATTTCAGTGAGATGAACGCGTCGAATCCCATGCCACAGGTGCAAAAGAAGGGTAGGCCGTTGATGACGCCATAGTCGAAAGCCTCTATCTGGCATTGGTTAATCAGCTCAATCGCCTTCACCGCATCAATCGGGATGCACAGATGGCGAGCCAAGCCATTGCCTGAACCACAGGGAATGATACCCAATGCTGTCTGGGTATGCACCAGCGAACGCGCCACCTCGTTGATGGTTCCGTCGCCTCCCACAGCCACTACAATATCGATGCCCTCTGCAGCCGATTGGCGCGCAATCTCAGCAGCATGTCCGGCATATTCCGTAAAACGCACCTCATACATAAAACAGTCCTGGTCGAGGTGCTTGCTGATGAGCTTGGGCATCTCGTCCTTGTTGCTGGTTCCCGATATTGGGTTAATGATAAATACGATGCGTCTTTTGTTTTCCATAATCTTTTGCAAAATTACGAATTCCCGCTGAATATTTATCGTTAATTACTATAAAAATCGTAAAAATTAAGAAATATCTCCGAATTTGTGCACGAATTGAATAAAAATGTGTAACTTTGCAGGCTGAAAACAATATGAGTAGCTTTTCGGAGCTATCAGACCTATTTAAAATATGGGACAATTACAAGAAAGATACAAGCATTATCGTGAGCCGCAAAAGTATATGGAGGCTGACGTTTATCCCTATTTCCGTGAGATTGAGGGAAAGCAGGGAACAGAAGTTGAAATGGGCGGACACAAGGTGTTGATGTTCGGATCTAATGCCTACACAGGACTGACTGGTGACCAGCGCATCATTGATGCTGCTAAGGCCGCTCTTGATAAATACGGTTCTGGCTGTGCTGGCAGCCGTTTCCTCAATGGTACGCTTGACATTCACGTACAGCTGGAGAAAGAAATTTCCGAGTTCATCCATAAAGAAGACTGTCTGTGTTTCTCAACAGGTTTCTCAGTAAACCAGGGTGTTTTGGCTATGGTAGTTGGTAAGGATGATTATATCATCTGCGACGACCGTGACCACGCCTCTATCGTTGACGGACGCCGTTTGTCATTTGCCCGTCAGTTGCACTATAAGCACAACGATATGGCTGATTTGGAGCGCGTACTGCAGAAGTTGCCTCACGACGCTGTCAAGCTGATTGTTGTCGACGGTGTATTCTCTATGGAGGGCGACCTCTGTAAGCTTCCTGAGATTGTTGAGCTGAAGCACAAGTATAACTGCTCTATCATGGTTGACGAGGCCCACGGTATTGGTGTCTTCGGTGATCACGGTCGTGGCGTTTGTGACTATTTCGGTCTGACTGACGAGGTAGACCTCATCATGGGTACCTTCTCTAAGTCACTGGCATCTATCGGTGGTTTCATCGCTTCTGATGCTGACACCATCAATTTCCTGCGTCATACCTGTCGTACCTATATCTTCTCAGCTTCTAATACACCAGCTGCTACAGCTGCTGCTATGGAGGCTCTGCACATTCTGCAGAAGGAACCCGAGCGCATTGAGGCTCTGTGGAAGGTTACCAAGTATGCACTGAAGCGCTTTGCTGAAGAAGGCTTTGAGATTGGCGATACCGAGAGCCCCATCATTCCGCTCTATGTTCGCGATGTTGAGAAGACCTTCCTTGTTACTGCTCTCGCATTCAAGGCTGGCGTATTCATCAATCCAGTTATTCCACCTGCTTGTGCACCTCAGGATACCCTCGTGCGCTATGCTCTGATGGCTACCCATACAGAGGAGCAGGTAGAGCGTTCAGTCATCGCTTTGAAGAAAATCTTCGTAGAACAGGGAATTATTAAGTAAAATTTTTGCCGAAATATTTGCGGGTGTCAAAGATATTTTGTACCTTTGCACCCGCTTTCAAGGTAACGAGGTGTAGCGCAGTTGGTAGCGTTCCTGGTTTGGGACCAGGCTGTCGCAGGTTCGAGTCCTGTCACCTCGACTACAAAAAACGACCGATACTGATCTTCAGTTATCGGTCATTTTTTATTGTATCCTCTTTATCCTCCAAGTCTTTCATTGAGTTTTATATGCTGAATTGCGCAAATATCGACGAAACGAGGCCAAGGAGTAAAATGCTTATCGTCCATGGGCAAAGGAGGCTGATGTCAAGCTTGCTACACTTTATAAGTCGGGAAAGAGCGTTGAAGAATTAACTATAGTCTTCCAGCGTAATAATGGTGCCATTGTCTTAAGATTGAGGAAATTGGGGATAATAGAATAAGAGAAAGTAGAACCTTGCCACAATGCTTGTCGTAAGCAGCCGTTGTATATGCTGCCAGCCGATACATCTTACATCCTCATTCTCTACGTGATGGATACTAAACAAAAAAGAGGTGTAACCGTCGTGGTTACACCTCTTTAATATTATAGGATAGGGGATTTAATCCTCCCAATTCTCCTGAGACTTGCGGATGTAAGTCTTGTAGCGGAGCTGAGCCATCTTCTGTGCCTCGGCGAAGAGTTCCTCGGCCTCGTTAGGATAAGCCTTCTTGACAGAAAGGTAACGAACCTCACCGAGCAGGAAGTCGTGGAAGTTCTCCCAGTTGGGCTCCTTAGAGTCGAGAGAGAACGGGTTCTTGCCTTCCTCGGCCAAAGCGGGGTTGTAGCGCCACAGGTGCCAGTAACCGCACTCGACGGCCTTCTTCTCCTCAGCCTGGCTCTTACCCATACCGCCCTTGGCCTTCAGACCGTGGTTGATACAGGGAGCGTAAGCGATGATGATGCTGGGTCCGTGCCAAGCCTCAGCCTCGCGGATGGCCTTCAGGGTCTGAGCGTGGTCAGCGCCCATAGCAATCTGAGCGACGTAGACGTAGCCGTAAGTGGTGGCAATCATGCCGAGATCCTTCTTGCGGATGCGCTTACCCTGGGCAGCGAACTGAGCGATAGCACCGAGAGGAGTAGCCTTGGAGGCCTGACCACCCGTGTTAGAGTAAACCTCAGTATCGAGCACGAGGATGTTTACATCTTCGCCGCTGGCGATGACGTGGTCGAGACCGCCGTAACCGATGTCGTAAGAAGCACCGTCGCCACCGATGATCCACTGAGAGCGCTTCACCAGATAGTGGTCGAGGGTCTGGAGCTCCTTGCAGACGGGGCAGCCCTTGGCAGCGCTCTCGGCGATGCACTTGCGCAGCTTTGGAGCAATCTCCTTGGTCTTGTCGGCATCCTCGCAGTTCTCAATCCACTCCTTGGCCAGAGCCTTGTACTCGTCGCTGGCATTGCCGTCAATCATCTCCTGCAGCAGCTTGGCCACGCGCTCCTTCATCTTCTTGTTACCGAGAGCCATACCGAGACCGAACTCGCAGAAGTCCTCGAACAGAGAGTTGTTGAAGCATGGGCCCTGACCCTTCTCGTTCTTGGTGTAAGGCGTCGAGGGGATAGAAGCAGAGTAGATAGATGAGCAACCGGTAGCGTTGGCAATCATCTGACGGTCACCGAACAGTTGAGAGATGAGCTTCACGTAAGGTGTCTCACCGCAACCAGAGCATGCGCCCGAGAACTCGAACAGCGGCTGAGCGAACTGGGAGTTCTTCACGTTCGAGCGGATGTCAACGAGATCCTGCTTGCTGGGAACCTTCACCAGTTTATCCCAGTCGGCAGCCATCTTCTTCATGTCGTCAGCATCGGGGTTGAAGGGAACCATCGTGAGGGCCTTGCCAGTCTTCGGGTTGCCCGGGCAGATGTCGGCGCAGTTGCCGCAGCCGAGGCAGTCGAGGACTGAAGGCTCGATGACGAAGTGCATACCCTTCATGGCGGCGGGAGCCTTCATTTCGAGCGTCTCGAGACCGTCGAAGCCCTTCAACTCGTCGTCGGTGAGGACGAACGGACGGATGGCAGCGTGAGGACAGATGTATGCGCACTGGTTACACTGGATACAGTTCTCCTTGTTCCACAGGGGAACGAAGGCCTCCACGCCACGCTTCTCGTAGGCAGCAGTGCCAACCTCCCATGAGCCGTCG
>JAILMS010000147.1 GCA_024692385.1 Prevotella sp.
CTGCGGCGGTGTCTCGCTAAAAGCTGTCAATCCTGCTACGTTGGAGAGCAAGCATGTGCCTCATCTCTTCTTTGCAGGCGAAGTGCTCGACATTGACGGCGTTACGGGAGGCTTCAACTTCCAGGCAGCATGGACTACTGCTTATACCGTTGCTACGTCGATTATTCGAACTTGTTCTGCTTCAGCGACTCTACAAACTGGCTAATCTTTTGCAATTCTCGTGGAATGCGGATGTTCTGCGGACAATGAGGCTCACACTGACCACACTGGATACAGTGATCGGCCTGGCGCATACGAGGTACAGCACGGTCGAGGCCAATGAGATAGTTGCGGCGTAGCTTGAAGTATTCATCATCCATTTTCAGGCGTGGCAGGGTACCATCGTTCTTACATTTATTATAATGTACGAAGATGGCAGGGATGTCAATACCGTAAGGACATGGCATACAGTATTTACAGTCGTTGCAAGGAATATTCTCCAAATTCACAATGCGATCGGCCACTTCCTGGTCTAAGTAGCGCTGTTCTTTTTCTGTTAATGGTACCAGCGGACAGTATGAGAGTAGGTTGTCCTTTAGGTGTTCCATATAGGTCATACCGCTAAGGACAGTGAGCACACCCTCTGGAGTTCCTGCATAGCGGAAGGCCCATGAAGCTACGCTGCGTTCAGGAGCTTTGCTCTTCAATTCTGTTGCCAGATACTGAGGCAGATTAGCCAGACGACCGCCTAACAGTGGTTCCATGATGACGGCAGGAATACCCTTCTTCTGTAGTTCTTCATACAGGTAGCTTGCATCCACATTGCGGTCGTTGATTTCGTTGGCGAAATCCCAATCCAGATAGTTTAGCTCTATCTGAACAAAGTCCCAATGGTATTTGTCGTGCATAGCCAGTACTTCGTCAAACACCTCTTGCTTACCGTGGAACGAGAAACCGAGATTGCGGATGCGGCCAGCCTCACGTTCTTTCATTAGGTAGTCCATCAGACCGTTGTCTACATAGCGTCGATTAAACTCATCCATGCCGCCACCGATAGCATGCAATAGGTAGTAGTCGATATAGTCTACCTGCAACTGCTTCAGCGAGTTCTGATACATGCCGATGCTGGCCTCGCGACTCTGGGTGGAGGGGTGGAAGTTCGATAGCTTGGTAGCCACGAAATATTCTGAACGCTTGTGGCGGCTCAGGGCTATACCTGTACAGGCCTCCGACTTTCCTTGGCAGTAGACGGGAGACGTGTCGAAATAGTTTACGCCGTGTTCAATGGCATAGTCTATCTGCTTATTAATCATCTCCTGGTCAAAGTCGTCCTGATTCTCTGTTTTTGAGGGTAGGCGCATCATACCGTAGCCAAGGACCGATACTTTCTCCTTGTTTTTCGGATTCTCACGGTAGGTCATCTTGCCTACTGGTGGTTCCACCTGTTTCTTATATTCCTCAACGGCCTTTGAGTCGCTCTTCGACTTACAGCCCGTCATGACGGCAGCAGTTCCAATGGCACCACCACCAAGTATCTTTAAGAAATTTCTTCTTGATATATCTTTTTTCATACCTTTTACTTCTTACATCTTACATCATACCTCTTTATGCACTTCATGTCCTTCTACATAAATAGCCGAGTGTGGACGTGCTGGGCATAGATATTCGCAAGCACCACAACCGATGCAGCGTGACTCGTTGATAGCAGGAACATAAGCAGACTCCTCGTCGTCTGGGTCACTTGGCACCATCTCAATAGCGCCAACAGGACAGTGGCGTGCGCAGTTTCCACACTCTACACCGTCAGTTAGTGGGATACAGTTTTTCTTAATCCATACGGCATGACCAATCTGCGTAGATGCCTTGACTTCATGCTTGATAGGTTTGATAGCTCCAGCAGGACAAACCTCTGAACAGCGGTTGCACTCTGGACGACAGTAGCCACGCTCATACGACATTACGGGCTGCATCAGGTGCATTAGGTCTGAACTTGGACGCAGCACCTGATTGGGACATTCCGAGATGCATAGCTGGCAGCCTGTGCAGTTGCAAGCCATATTCTGAGCTGATAATGAACCCGGAGGTGTCAGTGGCGTTTGGCGCTCAGGAGCCACCTTGTCTTCTATCTTTGCCAGTCCACCATCCATGATTTTGTCTTTCGACTGAGCCATAGCGGCAGTTGTTACTAATGCTGAGGCCAACAGGAAAGAACGTTTGCTATTATCAATGCTATCCTCACTAGTCTTACTATCTTTACTAGTTCTTTTGGTATACTTCAGTGCTCCAAACTTACAACTCTCAATGCAATCACCGCAGACAACACAGCGAGAGGCATCTACAGTATGTGTCTTATAATCAATACAGGCTGCTTTACAATTCTTTGAGCAAAGAGAGCAGCTCTTGCACTTCTCTGTGTCAAAAGTGATTTTGAGGAATGAGAATCTACTGAGGAGCGACAGCAGAGTACCTACAGGGCAGATCGTGTTACAATAGGTGCGGCCGTTACGCCAAGCGAGGATGCCTAATACTACCAATGTAATTGCGGCAATACCCAATGAGATGCCTGAGCGCAGCCATACATCACTATGGTAGAAAGCATAGCTGTCATAGTGTTCGGCAATAGCTGCCAAGACGTTGTTACCCGCCTGATAAACAGGCTGTAACAGGTTGGTGGCGATACGACCGAAGGCTGCATAGGGCGCTAACAACTGTACAAGTACAGCAAGTCCAAGCACGTGGGCAATAATGAATAATGCAAG
>JAILMS010000172.1 GCA_024692385.1 Prevotella sp.
CCTATAGCTTCTCACCTCTTTATTATTTCTCCTTTTCAATCTTCATTCGTCGTGCAGGATAAGGGCCGACTGAGGACTGACCACTACGGGACCTCCCGCAATGGTACCCAGACCTTGCTCGTTGATGACGCCGTCGCAACATACCTCGGTGTAGGTACCTTTGGGTATGCGGACGGTTTGTTGTTGTTTGGAGGCATTGAGGATGACGATGATGTTACGCCAGTCATCGCGTCCGGCGTAGTTCTTCAATCGGAAGGCGACAACCTGCTTGGGCGCTTTCAGGAACGAGAGATGTTTTCTGACCAGGTCGGCATTGCCCAGACGGAAGGCGGGATGGTGCTGGCGCAGCGCTATCAGATTCTTATAATACTCCATGACCTGCGGATAGCGTTGCAGGTTCTGCCAGTCCAGATGGTTGATGCTGTCGGGTGATTCAAAGGAGTTATGTACCCCTTTCTTGTCGCGCAGCAGTTCCTCACCGCTCAGCATGAAGGGTACACCCTGCGAGGTGAAGACGGCAGTCTGGGCCAGCAGATCGAGTCGTATCAGCTCATCCATTTGGATGCCGGGGATGCTGGCTTTCAGACGGTCTACCAGGCACATGTCGTCATGACAACTGACATAGCTCATCATCTGGGTGGGTTCCAGGGTCCAGGGCGCTTTGGAGTAGTTGACCTTTGCCATATTGACTTGCGGATGTTGGATGCCACCGACAATGCCATACTTCAGACTCTCTTCACAGTCGGGCACGCCGGCCAGGAATCCACCCTTGGTGTCATCGCTGAAAGGGCCGCGCAGGGCATCGCGAATCTCGTCGGAGAAGGCAGCAATGCCGGGCATCTGCGGGATATTGGCTTTCATGCCCAACTGGTCGTTAGGCAGTGCACAGGCTCCTGCGCTCCAACCCTCACCATAGATGAAGATGCTGGGGTCTATCTCGTCCACGGTCTGGCGAATGGCATTCATCGTCTGGATGTCGTGCACACCCATGAGGTCGAAGCGGAAACCGTCGATGTGGTATTCGTTAATCCAGTGGCGCACACTCTCTATCATAAACTGTCGCATCATGGTTTGTTCCGAGGCGGTCTCGTTGCCGCAACCTGAGCCGTTGCGGTATTTACCGTCAGCTGTCTTGCGATAGTAGTAGTCGGGATAGGTGCGTTGGAAATTGGAATGGTCGATGTCGTAGGTGTGGTTATACACCACATCCAGGATGACGCGGATGCCGGCCTTGTGCAAGGCTTGTACCATCTGCTTGAACTCACGGATGCGGACTTCGGGCTGGTAGGGGTCGGTAGAATAGCCACCCTCGGGCACATTGTAGTTCACGGGGTCGTAGCCCCAGTTGTATTGGGGTTCATCGAGGCGTGTCTCGTCCACTGAACCATAGTCGTAGCTGGGCAGGATATGGATGGCATTGATGCCTAGTGTCTTCAGATGCTGGATGGCCCAGGGTTCCGTGAGCGCCAGGAACTTACCTTTGTACTGGGCTTCAGGACGGGCTATGGAGAAGTCGCGATGGTGCAACTCATAAACCACGAGGTCGGCAGGCGACTTGGTGATGAGTCGCTTATCTTGCTCCCATCCAGTGGGATTGGTTTCGCTCAGGGTGATAATGGCACCACGCTTGCCGTTGACACCCACCGCTTTGGCAAAGACTCCCGGACACTCGCCGTGACCCATGTCGAAGGTGTAAAACTTACCCTTCAGATTGCCTTTCACTTCGGCACGCCAGCGTCCGTCCTGATAGTTCATCTTGATGGTGCACAGGGCTTTGCCACCCAGTCCGTCGCGATAGAGACGCAGCTTCACCTTCTTTGCATTTTCCGGTGCAAAGAGCGAGAAGAGGGTCTTCTCCGGGGTGTACTCTACTTCGTTAAACTGCTGTGCCATCATCATTGTGGTCATTAAGACTGCTATCAGTCCCATCAGTAATCGTTTCTTCATTGTCGTTATGTTTAAGGTGAGTAATGTATTTCCACAGTTGTCGGTAGAAAGGATGGTGGGTCAGCGTCCGTCGGTCGCCAAGGATGATGACCTTCATGCGGGCACGGGTGATGGCGACATTCATGCGGCGCAGATCGCGCAAAAAACCTATCTGTCCTTCATCGTTCGAACGTACCAGCGACAGGATGATGACATCGCGTTCCTGACCTTGGAAACCGTCGACGGTATTGACGCTGATGAGGCGGCGGAAGGGTTTGAAGAAGGGCTTCTTCATCAACAGGCGGCGCAGGTATTGAACTTGTGCGCGATAGGGTGAGATGATGCCTACATCGATGCGCTCATCCAACAGGCGTTGTTTGCTGATGCGTTCGAAGTAGTGCTGCAGGACGTAGAGTGTCAACAGAGCTTCGTTCTTGTTGATGCGGCCGTAGCTCTCACCGACGAACTCTTCCTTGAAGGAAAGGGCGGGCTTTTCCGGACTCTCTTGATTTCCAAGACTTTCTTGGCTTCCCAGACTTTCTTGATTTCCTTGATTTCTTTGATTTTCCTGACTATCCTGGCTATTCATATTTTCTGGGTTATCTGGGCTATCTGGCTTTTCTCCCAGTTCATCACTAAACTCGGCGGTGTCTATCCACTCCATAGGTGTGTCCAGGTCCAGGATGCCGCGGAACCTGACTTCGGGTGCACTCTCCACCTGTCCATCATAAAAGTAATTGGATGAGAAGCGCATGATGTCATCGTTCATGCGGTATTGTATCTTCAGCAGGGTGACGGCCTCGGGGTGGGTCTCTACGATGCGTTCCATCAGCGTCTTGCCAAGACCGGCCTTCATGGCGGCAATGCTCTTGACGGTTGGGGGCAGCTGACAGTGGTCGCCAGCCAAGACAACACGACTGACACGTCGCATAGGTATCCAGCAGGCAGCCTCCAAAGCCTGCGCAGCCTCATCAATAAATAAGGTGCCAAACTTATGACCGTCTAACAAGCGATTAGCCGCTCCCACCAGAGTAGAAGCAATGACACGAGCCTCGCTGAACAGGTCGTTATTGATGCGTATCTCCAGTTCTGTGGCGCGACTTTTCAGATGCTCCAGCTTCTGATGGAATTTCTCATCACCTCGTTTGCGATGACTGCGCAGCTCACGGATGGCTTTGCGAATAGCCCACAGCTGCGGATAGTCGGGGTGTGCCTCGAAGCGACGCTCATAGGTAAAGGAGAGCATCTTGTCGTTGACCTTCGTAGGATTACCGATGCGCAACACATTGATGCCGCGATCTACCAGCTTCTCTGAAATCCAGTCGACAGCCATATTGCTCTGTGCACATACCAGCACCTGATTCTCACGCATCAGCGTCTCACGGATAGCCTCTACCAGCGTGGTGGTTTTACCTGTTCCTGGAGGGCCATGAACAATGGCCACATCCTTGGCGCGCAGCACCATATTGACTGCCTCCTCCTGTGTGCCGTTCAGATAAGGGAAATGAATGGATGGAAAGCTGAAGGTCTCTGGCTTCTGATGACTGTAGAACAGGTCGCGCAGATAGCCCAGACGCCCCTTACCCTTGATGGCACGGTCGAGCGCCTCCATCATCAGGCGATAGCTGGTCTCATCGAAAGAGAGCTGCACACCCAACTGTTCAGCATTCTGCAAGTCTATGACAGAGAAACCATCAGGAACGGTAATCACCAAGCGGTCGCCATCGACATAGCTGACGGTACCCGTAAGGCGGAAGTGGCGGATGGTATCATCATCAATGGTAAAGAAGGATACGGGACGTCCAAATTCAAAATTATGCTCAATATCGGTATCGGCAGTGCGTACCAGCTCTATCGCCAACTGGTTGAGCGAGTTATAGTAGCTCTTGCTCACCTTTACTGGCCACCACGCATCACCACGCTTCACCTTCCGCGCTATACCCGTCTGCTGGGTCTGCTGGCGAAAGGCTTCTTTCTCTGTGTTATATTCTAATTGCAACAGCAGTCGTTGCTGCTGAAGAGCCTGTATCGGTGATGCTTGTTGTCCCATATCGGATACAAAGGTACTAAAAATCGCCTGTTGTACCAAATTTTCGGACTTTTTTACTAATTCTTTTTGGCATATCCCGAAATATGACTATCTTTGTATGCAGAAATATATCTACTTTTTATTATTAACAATTTTATAACCCCACAAAAATGAAGACAAAACATTTCTTTATGATGCTCATCGCAGCTGCATGCTGCATGAATCTATTTACTGCCTGTGGTAGTGACAGTGACGATTCTCCCTCTAACCCGGCAGAAGACAAAACGCGTGACAAAGTTGCTATGGACTTTACTTTCGATGTTACTGGGGATATGCTGAAGTATTGTGATGTAACGATAACCTGTAAAAAGGGTGATCAGGTCATGGGAGAGGTGAAGTTGACGGATCAGAGTGTAGTGCAGGTTGTCGGGTATGAAGGGCTTTATAGCCATACTGTCACTTTAGTGGCCAATAGCCTGCCTGCTACTTTCTCTTTCTCTCGTACTGTTAAAATGAAAGACAATGCAGACCTCACAGGTGTAGAAAGCGTCAGATACTCAATGAACGTGAGTTATAAATTCGAATACTACAATGCCGCAGGTAAGCTCATCAATGATGACGATGCCATTCCTTCAACTAGTCATGGATCACGCCCTGCTCCTGCAGATAAGTTCGTGGAGTACGTCAATACGAAGAAGTTAGACTTTACTTACGTATACACCTTCGACAAGAATAATCCATCGGAACTTGATATAATTAAAGGAAACGAATAGTAGTCAGTATTCAATATGTTGCGAGGGCTAACACTTGATAGTGCTAACCCTCGTTTTTTTTCTGTCATGGTGCATTGTTTTTACATCATTTTCTTGGCTTTTTGCTCGTTTCTTCGTACCTTTGTCCCTATGATACATCTGCATCCACTCTTTACGGACATAGAGGCGCCTGAGCGCTTTACCTATCCTTTCTGCTATGAGCCGCATCCACTCTGCCAGTTGGCAGCGAAGGAGGTGCAGGAATATATCGCCACGCATGCAGAGATCAAGGAGGATGCAGATCGTGGGAAGATGTTTGGCGTGCTCATCACGCAATGCCCATCAAACCCATTAGCCCCATATTACTTTCTAGCAGCCTATAGTGGACTGCTGGCAGGACGCAACGATTGGAACTATTTCGTGCCGCCCGTCTATGACGCCCAACAGCCTGATGGCTATTTCAAGACCAAAGAGCGCGAGATATCGATGCTAAACAAGTCCCCCCTCCCTTTGGAGGGGGACAGGGGGAGGCTGTTGTCTCAAGACTTACAGCTCTGGTTGTTCCATCAGTATCAGCTGCTGAATGCCAAAGGAGAGAAGAAGGACCTGGTAGATATCTGGCAGGATTATTACGATCGTCCGAAGCTAAGACAAAAGTTTCCGCTACCGCCAGGCGGTACGGGCGACTGTTGTGCACCTAAGCTGCTGCAATATGCCTATCAGCAGGGACTCAAGCCAGTCTGCATGGCTGAGTTCTGGTGGGGGCAAAGCACCAAAGAAGAGTTGCGCCAGCATGGCAACTACTATCCTGCCTGCAGAGGGAAGTGCAAACCCATCTTGACATGGATGCTGCAAGGACTGGAGGTTGATCCAGACCCTGCTTTGTCTGGCTTTCCCCGACAGGATATTACCACTATCTATGAGGACGATGCCATCGTGGTCATCAACAAACCTAGCGGCATGCTTTCTGTTCCTGGTCGAGTGGATGATTACAGTGTGGAGACCGTAATGCAGCAGCGTTATCCTGACAGTTTTGTAGCCCACCGACTGGATATGGGTACCAGTGGACTGCTCATCGTTGCGAAAAATGTGGAGACATATCGCACCCTACAGCAACAGTTTATCCGCCATGAGGTAAAAAAGAAGTATGTAGCACTGCTTGAACACCCTGCCCAAGGTACTGGAGTTATTAGCTTGCCACTACGTCCTGACCCCATGAACAGACCACGACAGGTGGTGGATATGGAACATGGCAAGCGAGCCATTACTCGTTATGAGTTTATCAGTGATCGCATGGTGGCACTATGGCCTGAAACGGGGCGTACACACCAGTTGCGCATTCATTGTGCACATCCCGATGGACTGTGCAATCCTATCGTTGGCGATGAACTATATGGCACCAGTAGCAAACGGCTTTGTCTGCATGCCGCAGAACTATGGTTTACGCATCCCATCACCCATGAGGAGATGCATCTCGTATGTCTCCCACCGTTTAATGGTTAAAGGTTAATGGTTAATGGTTAATGGTTAAAGGTTAATGGTTATGGTTTAATCTTTAATTTTCTAATTTTTTAATTTTCTAATTTTTTAATTTTCTAAAACGCCACTTGCACTTGGGCCTGCAGCCAGTCGTAATCCTTAGAACTGATGTTCTCGCCGCAGAGGCAGCGGGTATACTGCAATTGCAGACGGCACTTCTTATAGAACCAGTACTGCAATCCCAGCGTGAGATTGGTCTGATCCCAGCCGTCTACCTTCGTATTACGGTCGAAAGTCTCGCCGCTGGCCACGATATCGAGGGCATCGACAACGGGAATGGCTGTCGTGATATAACCACCACGGCTGCCTACCTCACCATCTTCGCCACCGAGCCACTCGGCACGGACACTGAGAGGACGAGCCTCCTTATATTTAGCAGGTGAATAAGGTGCTGACTTATATTCGGCACCCACACTGTAACGGTTTCGCTTATAATTGTCGCCTACCTTGATATCAGGGTTCCAGGCAGCTGTTCCCACAGCACAGCCAGTGCCGAGATAGCCTGAAGCCACGAAGCGCAGACCCGGCATCGGGCGCACCTCGAGTTTGGCGATGAAATCTTTCTGATTGTTCTGATCCTTACGATTGATACCCTGTCCACTCATCAGGGCAAGTTCATAGTGGAAGAGACCTTTTGCCAGGTCGCCGTAGATCTGGAGTCCCATATCACGGCCATAGTTGACGCCATTCAGCGGGTCTGGGCCCTCACCGGCAAGGTAGAGCACGGCTTGTGAATAAACATCGACCAATTCTAATTGTGTCGGAGAAAGGGGATTCTCCATCGAGTAAGCATGCTTAAACTGTCCGAGGCGGACGGTGACGGCATTGTCGTTAGTGATGCGATAGTCGGTATAAAACTCCTGTACGACGCTCGAGAAGTCGTGCATAAACAGGAATGACCAGCGATCGGTGATGCGTGCTTTTGCCCATAGCAGTGTGCGTTTAAGGTTGTAGGCATTGGTTGCTTTTCCGTTAGGATTTTGGTAAGACCAGCCACCTTGGGCATAGCCGTTGAGCGTAATTCGACTGGTGAGTTCTTTCATCCAGTCTGGTTCCTGACTCTTCTTTTGTTGCCCCATGGCAGCAACACT
>JAILMS010000016.1 GCA_024692385.1 Prevotella sp.
AAGTTTGAGACGTTCCCTGTATGGAATCTGCCACTGAAGCATCCCGTCAACATCGCTTACGAGGCGGCTACTGCCGATCTGAACGATGTCAACATGATTGACCCGTTCCACTTGGAGGCTTACGACAAGATAGCTATCAACTATAATCGTGACATCGAGATATTCCCCGTATTGAATGCGCTGTTCGAGGGTATCTATGGCGAGAATCCCTATAAGTCACCTACGGATATGGGTGTCAATATGGTGGGCTTCTGTATCTCTGACGATGAGGTATGTTGCAATGCCTCACGCGACGAGATTATCCGCCGCTACTACACAGCCACCAACAAGATGGCTGACGGCGTAGACAACGAGCGCGAGGTCAACAAGATTCTGATGCTGTTCAATCAGGCAAAGATTACCACCGCCTATCGTCGCGTAACAGTAGCAGCACAGGCTAAGCAGGAACTGACAGAACAGACGGCAGCAGCTATGGAGCTGGAAGACGGCACCATCATCACTGCCAAGAGTTCTCCCCTACTCGGCTGTTCAGCAGCTCTGTTGCTCAATGCCACCAAGCATTTGGCAGGCATCGACCACGACGCTAAGCTGATTCCACAGAGTCTGATAGAGCCCGTACAGAAGACCAAGATAGAGTATCTGGGCGGTAAGAATCCACGTCTGCATACTGACGAGGTGCTGGTAGCTCTCAGCGTACTGTCAAAAGACGATGAGCAGTGTCGTGCTGCACTGGCACAGCTGCCCAAACTGCGTGGCTGTCAGGTGCACTCAACGGTAATGCTCTCTGAGGTGGATCGCAAAATATTTAAGAAACTGGGGTGTGGACTGACCTGCGACCCCGTCAGAAAGAAATAAACAATAACTATCATAATATCATGGCAATCGTTAAACCATTCAAGGGCATTCGCCCACCCAAAGAACTTGTAGAAAAGGTAGAAAGCCGTCCCTACGACGTGCTCGACTCAGAAGAGGCACGCGCCGAGGCTGGCGACAATGCCCAGAGTCTGTATCACATCATCAAACCGGAGATTGACTTCCCCGTAGGCACCAGTGAGTATGACCCACGCGTCTATGAGAAGGCTGCAGAAAACTTCCAGAAGTTCCAGGACAATGGATGGTTGGTTCAGGACTCACACGAACATTATTATATATATGCTCAGACCATGCAGGGAAAAACACAGTATGGTCTGGTAGTCTGCGCTCATACCGACGACTACATGAAGGGCAACATCAAGAAGCATGAGCTGACACGTCGCGATAAGGAGGAAGACCGTATGAAGCATGTTCGTGTGAACAATGCCAACATCGAGCCGGTATTCTTTGCTTATCCAGACAATGCCGTACTCAACGAGCTTATCATGCGCTATGCTGCTACTGAGCCAGAATATGACTTCATTGCTCCTATTGATGGTTTCCGTCATCAGTTCTGGATTATCGACGATGACAAGGATATGCAGACCATCACTGATGAGTTTGCTAAGATGCCTTCACTGTATATTGCTGACGGCCACCACCGCTCAGCAGCTGCTGCCCTCGTTGGTGCAGAGAAACAGAAGCAGAATCCTAACCACAAGGGTGATGAAGAGTACAACTTCTTCATGGCAGTCTGCTTCCAGGCTTCACAGCTAACCATCCTTGACTACAACCGAGTAGTGAAGGACCTCAACGGACTAAGTTCAGAAGAATTCCTTGCTGCACTGAAGAAGAACTTCGACGTAGAAGACAAGGGTACAGACATCTATAAGCCTCAGCAGTTGCACGAGTTCTCACTCTATCTGGACGAGCACTGGTTCAGCCTGAAAGCGAAGGAAGGTACCTACGACAATACCGATCCTATCGGTGTGCTGGACGTTGATATCTCCAGCCGTCTGATTCTTGACGAGATACTGAACATTGGCGACCTGCGTTCATCTAAGCGTATCGACTTCGTTGGTGGACTGCGCGGACTGGGCGAGCTGAAGCGTCGTGTAGATAATGGTGAGATGCGTGCCGCACTGGCCCTCTACCCTGTTACCATGCAGCAAATCATGGATATTGCCGACAGTGGCAAGATTATGCCACCTAAGGCTACATGGTTTGAGCCGAAGCTGCGCTCAGGCTTGGTCATCCACAAACTTGTATAATGACCGACGAGTTTAAGACCATAGCAACTACAAGCGAGGGATATTACACCGAGAAACGGAGTAAGTTCCTCGCTTTTGCCCATCCCGTCAGCACTGTTGACGAGGTGAAGAACATCGTGGCGCAGTATCGCAAAAAATACTACGATGCCCGCCACGTCTGCTATGCCTATATGCTGGGAGCAGAGCGCACAGAGTTCCGTGCCAACGACGATGGGGAACCATCAAGCACAGCCGGTAAGCCTATTCTCGGACAAATCAACTCTAACGAACTGACAGACATTTTAATTGTAGTAGTTCGCTACTATGGCGGCGTCAATCTTGGCACCAGCGGTCTTATCGTTGCCTATCGTGAGGCTGCGGCTGACGCGATTGCCCATGCTACTATTGAAACGCGACAGGTGGAAGAGATTATCAAGTACTCGTTTGCCTATCCACAAATGAACGATGTGATGCGCATCGTCAAGGATATGAATCCACGCATCATCAGTCAGACCTATGATAACACCTGTGAGATTGTGTTATCTATAAGAAAAAGCGAAGCTGAACAGCTTCGCAATCGATTAAGCAGTCTGTTGTAAGTACTGCGCACACATCTCTGCACAGCGTTCTCCATCAACACCCGCCGACACAATGCCACCAGCATAACCGGCACCCTCACCGCAAGGGAAGAGTCCTTGCAGACGCACATGCATCAGCGTCTCGCCGTCACGGACTATGCGCACAGGACTACTGGTACGTGTCTCCACACCAATCATCACAGCCTCGTTGGTCAGGAATCCGTGACTCTGACGACCAAAGGCCTTAAAGCCTTCTTGCAGACGATGGCTGATGCTTTGCGGCATCCAGAAATGTAATGGTGAAGAAATCAGACCTGGAGTATAGGAAGTCTTTGGCAGGTCGTAGCTCAGTCG
Organism: Prevotella sp.; assembly: GCA_024692385.1. Taxonomy (GTDB): domain Bacteria; phylum Bacteroidota; class Bacteroidia; order Bacteroidales; family Bacteroidaceae; genus Prevotella. The sequence continues at coordinate 3,035 of JAILMS010000016.1, forward strand.
TTTGTTGACAAAGTCGGCCATACGCTGGGCTGGTGCCGTCTGTCGCATATTACCCTGTAGCCAACAGTCGCGCTCAAGCTGTTCTTGGAAGTACATCACGCGCAATGGATCATCTCCTTCGATATCCTCGGCACGCGTCTCTACCACCATACCGCTATTCGACCACTGTCCGCCACGATTAGACGGACTCATGCCATTCACCACAATCTGTTCCTTATCAGTAGCAGCAGGAATGACGAAGCCACCAGGACACATACAAAACGAGTAGACGCCACGACCATCAACCTGTGTGACAAACGAATACTCAGCAGCAGGCAGATACTTGCCCCTACCCTGTTTATTATGGTATTGTATCTGGTCTATCAACATAGAAGGATGTTCCAAACGAACACCTACAGCAATGCCCTTGGCCTCTATTTCTATCTTGCTATCAGCCAGATAGCGGTAGACATCACGGGCAGAATGACCAGTAGCAAGGATGACGGGACCTTGGTAGGTGACAGGTGAGAGTTGACAGTTGACAGTTTTGACGGCTTCAACACCGACTACACGATTACCCTCAAGAATCAACTGCGTCATCTTGGTCTGGAAATGTACCTCACCACCACAACGGATTATGGTGTTTCGCATATTCTCAATGACGCGAGGCAGCTTGTCAGTACCAATATGCGGATGGGCATCGGCCAGAATATTCGTCGAGGCACCGTGCTGGCAGAACACATTGAGAATCTTCTCTATCGAGCCACGCTTCTTAGAACGGGTATACAGCTTACCGTCTGAGTAAGCACCAGCACCACCCTCACCAAAGCAGTAGTTGCTCTCAGCATCTACCTTATGCGTTCTGGAAATCTGGGCTAAGTCCTTCTTACGTTCATGCACATCCTTTCCACGCTCCAAGACGATGGGGCGCAGACCTAACTCAATAAGGCGCAAGGCAGCAAATAATCCGCCAGGGCCAGCACCTACTACAATCACTTGTGGGCGGTCACTGACATCAGGATATTCCGTATGCAGATACTCGTCATCCGACGGCTGCTCATTGATGAATACCCTTACCTTCAGGTTTACAAAGATAGTACGTTGACGGGCATCGATGCTACGACGGAGAATACGCACAGTCGTCACCGTGCGTACGTCAAAGCCGTATTCATCAGCCAACCAAGAACGTAGTGCCTGCTCATTGGCAGCCACCTGCGGTTGCACTCTTACTTGATATTCGTTGGTCATTCTTCGCTTTTGAAGAGGTCTTTAATCTCAGCAATCTCGTCTTCATCAAACCACTTGCCCAGACGGTCTTTGGCCTTCTGCTGAATCTCTGGGTCAACATCCGTCCACACCTTCTTTAATACGAAGAGCAGCACGGCAAGGTCGTCCGTCAGTCCAGCGATGGGGATAGCATCGGGAATAACATCCAACGGACTAATCATATAACCCAAGGCACCAATAATCATTGCCTTGTTGGCAGTGCTCACCTTATCGCTCTGCAGGGTATAGTACAAGATTAAGGCTGCATAGACTAACTTAGCTCCAGCACGCTTAGCGATTTTTGCAATCTTGTCAACGAAGTCCGACTGTGAGAACTTGTTGGCATAACTCATGAAATCAGGTAGTTCCATTTTCTTATTATTTATTGTTTTTACGTTATGTCGTTAATTTATTCTTATCACTCTTATACCCGTATGCGACGAATGCTTCTGCAGATACTGGTAGAACGTCATGGATTCCTCAACCACCTTCTTGTGTATCATTGAAGCGTTAAGCAGATGGAGACCATCTTTCTTCCATACGGCAAAGCCCAGATGGGCAATATCCAGACCTTTCTTATTACAAGTGATGGCAATGATATCACCATCCTTGACAGCCTGACGTAAGGCTTTGGTGCTGCGACGTAGTGCACTCTTGGGAATATAGCGGGCTTTTGTGCCCGTGAGCTGTTGCTCCTGCTTACGAATCACTGGCACCAGCTCAGGGTGTGCCTTCAGCGCCTTATAGGCTGTGGGGTGAGTACTCATATAGTTCATGTTGACCCGCTGAACAGCCGTAAAGGGCGGATTAGGCGACTGTATCTCCTTGACAATCTTCATGGCCTGCTTATCAGCTATCCAGTCTGAGAAATAATGCAGTCGCGACGTATAGTCCGTCATCACTCCTTTTCTATATCGCAGCGTTCGCAGCGTTGTCAGATAGTCTTTCCACGTTTTCTTTCCCTGCTGTGCGCAGAGTGTCAGTGCCGTCACCGTCTCCACCAGCGTGGTGCAGTCGAGTTCTCGGGTATTGACCACCAGCTGTTCCTGATCATTGACCTCTAAGGTATGCGCCACATAAGGTACATCCAAGAACTGGCGGGCAAACCACAACGTCGATGTCTTGCTATCAGTCTTTGCCAAAAGGCGACAGACGGTCAGGCTATCAGCCTTCTGATAGGTTACCTGTGCCTCAGCCCATACGATGGGCAACAGCAAGAATATATAGAGTAATCGGTATCTCATTCTTTTTTCTTTTTATATCCCTTGCGCGCTCCAAAGTTATAGCCTACATACATATTCAGACTACCAAAGATATTGTTGGCGGCAAATTGCGACTTATGATAGTTATAGGAACGCACAATGACAGAAGCTCCAGCATACCAGCGCATATTGTTGTATACCAGGCCAAAGCGTCCGATACCATCGATATTGATGTTATTCATATCCAACAGAATCTTGCTGCTGCCCGATTCTCCACGTGTGCGTTTGTAGGCCAGTGCCAGCGACAGAGAGGAGCAGAACAGGAAGTTCTTGGCAAACACCCAGTTGTAGGCATATCCCACCGAGGCACTGTAGTTATAGTATCTCACGCTGTTGAACATCAGTCCGCTATCCACTTTTAACACCTGTGGCCCCAGATGCTCGTCAATCGTTGCCTGCAGCTTCTCGTGGTCAAACTCTATGCTGTTACGCGTATAGGTGATGCCCGTCATCCACGAGCCACAACTGATTTTCTGTATTGTGCTTTGGGCAAAGGCTGCCGGATAAGAGAAGCGCTTATGGTTGAAGATATAGTAGAGATTAAGCCCCGTAATGCCCACACTGATGCCGTCGAAAGGAACACCTTCTAACGCCCCGGTACTGATATTCTTACCTGAATCAAAACGACGGATGCGATAGTCGCAACCCGTACGACGATAGTACAGGTCTGCACCAATCTGTGCACTATAGATACTAAGGTCTACCTCCTGCTTTAGGTCCTTGATACTGACATCCACATGCTTCAAGTCGAAGGTATAACCCATAAATACCCAACGCCAACCGAAATAAGGACCTATCTTCACGTTGGGTTCAGGAGACAGCCACACCGACTGAGCCGAAGAACCACTTGTGCTAAGACGATAGTAGTCGTAAGTATGTGTGGCCTGAAACATCACCGACCAGTTGTAGTGCTGTGGCTCGACATAATTCTCGTCGATATAGCTGAAGCCACGGATAGTACGGCGCAGCCAGCTCATCTTCTCCGGCTGTTCCGTCTGTAACGTGTCTTGCGCTATTGCTTGCAACGACACTACGGCCAATATGGTCAGTAGCACTCTCTTCATCGGTTTAGAATTTCCCAAGAATACTATCCAGCACCCAGTTCACGGGAGTTGCCGAAACACTGGTACACTCACAGATACCAATGCCCTGCAGATGTTCGCAGACACTCTTGATCAGCGGATACTGTACATACGGCGGATTGGGCACTGCCAACACCTGTGTTCCCTCACTGGTATGTAGCAGAATAGGTTTGTAGTCAAATACCGAGAAACTCATCAGTCCCTTGTCACCGATAATCTCGATACAGTCCTCGCGAGCTGACTCATGCGCCACAAAGCACCATGAGCCACTGCCTGGAAGCCCGCTCTCAAACTCAAAGCAGGCACTGAGCGAGTCTTCAGCCTGATAGAGCTGGCCACGATTGGCACAGATGCCGCGTGCCTCGATAATGACGCCAAAGATATGCTGTAATAAGTCCAGCTGATGGGGAGCCAGATCATAGAAATAGCCGCCTCCCGCAATATCTGGCTGCAAGCGCCAAGGCAACTCGTCAGGCTTGGTATAGTCGAGCTCACGAGGAGGTACGGCAAAACGAATCTGTACATTGATAACCTTACCGATCGTTCCGTTATCTACCAACTGTTTTACTTTCTGGAAATAAGGCAGATAGCGACGATAGTAAGCTACGAAGCAGGGGACACCCGTCTCAGCGCTGATGCGGTTGATGCGCGCACAGTCCTCATACGATGCAGCCAGCGGTTTCTCCACATATACTGGTTTTCCTGCCTTCATCGCCATAATGGCAAAGGTGGCATGACTACTGGGAGGCGTAGCGATATAGACCGCATTAACATCGGGGTCGTCGATAAGCTCCTGAGCATCGGTATACCACTTCGGTATGCCGTGACGCTCAGCATAGCTACGCGCCTTCCGCTCCTGACGACTCATCACCGCCACGACACTAGAGCCCTCTATTTCGGAAAAAGCGGGCCCACTTTTCTTTTCTGTCACCTCACCACAACCGATGAAGCCCCATCGTAATATCTTCATTTTCTATTCGAGTGCAAAAATACTAAAATAATATGAAATATGCATTATAAATTATGAATATTTCGTACCTTTGCAGCATTAATCGCAAAAAAGCAATGGAAAAGCAGCAAGAAATGACTCTCATGAAACCCCGCAGCTACCGTAGCGTACTGATAGCGGGCTTTCGTCTCTATACCGAGAATTTCCGTCGGTTGTTTAAGGCCTCTTGGCAGATGGCTCTGCTCTATGCCGTCGCCTGTGGTGTTTTCGGAACGCTCTCTGTCATCAAAATTCCTGAAATCGTTGTAGCTATCATCCAGCAGCTAAACGTCTATCACGGCCTGTTTCTGGAAACCCTCGTGCAGTATCTCATCACCTTCTTACAGATTCTTGGCCTTCTGGTAGTAGCCATAGCTACATTGGCATCGGCGTCAGCCACGATATTAAACAAGCTGAAGGAACACAAGGAGACAGATGTCATCAGCATACCACCTCACTGGTTCAGCGCCAGTCCAAAGATGATGGGACGCTCGCTCAAAGGCCTCTTCTTCACTCTGCTGGTCATACTCATTCCCATCATACTGATGATCGCGGCTATTGCGGGTGCTGAAGCATTCAGCCCACAGTTCGTTGCCAACCACCTCATCACGCTGACAGCGACATTCTCCATAGGCTTGCTCATCATCATACTGCTGAGCCTTCCCCTATTCCATGTACTGATGAAATACCTGATGGAAGCTCCCTGCAGCTATTGGCATACGCTCAGCACCAGCTACTCACGAGGCATGCGTCATTGGGGTAGTATCTTTGTGGTATTCTTCGTCAGCACGCTGCTGGTAGAGATTGCAGCATTCATTATTATGCTGCCGGCCCACATTCTGAATATCGCCAACCAACAGGCACAAATGGGCGTACTCATTGGCGACCCGCTGGGCATGCCGTCTTATATGACACCCCTCACCTTCATCACGTTCATGCTCTGCTGCTTCATGGAGTTCTACGTGAGTCAGGTAATGCTGGTCCACAACTATTACATCTACGGCGCCATTGAAAGCAAGGAACAAGAAAACGAACAACAAAAACTCGACATACAATGAAGAAGATACTCTTTATCGACCGTGACGGAACCATCATTCGCGAACCTGCCGACGAGCAGATTGACAGCTTCGAAAAGTTGCAGTTTGTGCCTCGTGCCATCTCCAGTTTAGCATTCCTGCGCCAGCACACCGACTATGAGTTTGTGATGGTCAGCAACCAAGACGGACTGGGCACCGACGCTTTCCCTGAGGATACGTTCTGGCCTGTCCATAACTTCATTCTCGACACACTGCGTGGCGAGGGCGTCGAGTTCGACGAGATTCTTATCGACCCACACTTCCCTGAAGACAATGCTCCCACGCGTAAGCCCAACACTGGCTTGGTGGAGAAATATATGAACAACCCCGAATACGACATTCAGGGCAGCTACGTCATTGGCGACCGCGATACCGACCACCAGTTTGCCCAGAATATTGGTTGTGGCTTCCTGCAGTTAGACAGCACACCAGGTGGCTCTGCTGCTGAGAGCTGGGAGAAGGCTACCGCCATTGCCTTTGGTGGCGAGCGCACCGCCGAGGTTCGTCGCACCACTAAAGAGACGGATATTCTGGTGAAGGTAGACCTTGACGGCAATGGCCGTTGCGACATCCAGACTGGTCTGGGCTTCTTCGACCACATGCTCGAACAGATTGGCAAGCACGGCATGATAGACCTCACCGTACACTGCAATGGCGACCTGCATGTCGACGAGCACCACTCCATTGAAGACACAGCCCTGGCACTGGGTGAGTGTCTGCTGAAAGCCTTAGGCGACAAGCGTGGCATTGAACGCTACGGTTACTGTCTGCCTATGGACGACTGTCTCTGCTCTGTCTGCCTCGACTTCGGAGGCCGTCCCTGGCTGGTATGGGATGCAGAGTTCCACCGCGAGAAGATTGGCGAGATGCCCACCGAGATGTTTCTCCACTTCTTTAAAAGTCTGAGCGACGCTGCCAAAATGAATCTCAATATCAAGGCAGAAGGTCAGAACGAACACCACAAAATCGAAGGAATCTTCAAGGCACTGGCCCGCGCACTGAAAATGGCAGTACGCAGAGACATCTATCACTACGAACTGCCATCCACTAAAGGTGCCTTATAAGTTATCTCTTCGGCCACATCATCTCCATCGGATAATGTAGCAGCAGGCGTCGGAGAGAGCGCTTGCGAGCCATCAAACAACGCAGGACAAAGCGTCCTTCTTCCTCTGATGGTTCACAAAGCATGCACTGTCTGTCCAGTGCCAGCGCCTTCTGTAGCACCCACATCACGCCAGCAGCAAACTGCGTCAATCCCAGCGTTTTAAGGGTATTCTCTATGCCACTACCATCCTTAAAGGGCTGGAATGCTCCCTGCAGTTGACGGAGCACATAGAAGTAATCTACCAGGAATCCCATCGTGGCCTTTCCGCTCAGCAGAAGCTGCTTGAATATTTGCAGCATGCAGACTGCATTCATCGTCAAGGTGGGCACAAATATCTCGTTGTCGTTCAGGCTAAACATCAGATCTTTATTCTGCACAAACCACTTTTGTATCTTCTTGTTTACAAACGGATTACGAGCAGTCATTAAACGATAATACAAATTCACGGGAGTATTCTCCCATACCTGTAGAGGCATTGAGGTATAGCCGCTCTGAATCTCCTCCTGACCCGTTTGACGCGCAAACTTGATGAGGCGATCCATACTACAATCCACATAGACATCGATAGACGTAGCCCGCAGCAGGTGTTGCAGTTCATTATCTGCATGATGGCGCATGCCGAGCCCATTGACCACGGCAGCACGAATCTTGCGCTCTGCCAGCTTCTTCATGAGTTTATCACAGCGACTCTCATACAGTTCCTGCTCCTCACGCAGGTCTTCTGCATCAGCCATCCAGTCGAGGCTCAAATCCTGTGGAACGCGCAAGCCAAACTCAAAAAGACGCACTATACCCTTATAGCACACGCCAGCCACGCCATGTCGTCGGGAAGTCTGGTAAATTTTCTCCCACTCCTCAGCCGATGGCCCTCTGCTTAAACAGTCTAATTGTCCTATGGACACACGTAGTAATTCAAAAAACAAATCTTGCATGATAAATGTATAGATAGTTGTTTTTAGGTTTTTTATGTTGCAAAGATACTAAATAATTGATAACTGACAACAGATTATTGACATTTTCTTTGTAAATTTGCACAAAAATTGTAGATAAACAGCTATGACTGACGACAAAATACTACGCATGCAACAACTCATCAATGAGTTGAATAAGGCATCAGAAGCCTACTACAATGGACTGTCTGAGCTCATGACCGACTATGAGTGGGATGCCCGTTTCGACGAGTTGAAACGGTTGGAAGCGGAGACAGGCACTACCCTGCCCGACTCTCCCACGCAGAAAGTGTCAGAAGACAGCATCACTGGCCAAAAGGAAGAGCATGAGTTTGCCGCTCTCTCGCTGGCCAAGACCAAACAGGTAGGCGACTTGGTGAAATGGGCCGAGCAGCGTCCTATCTGGATATCGTGGAAGCTCGACGGACTGACACTTGTCGTCACCTACGACAACGGACAACTTAGCAAGGTAGTGACGCGTGGCAACGGACATATCGGCACGAATATCACCCATTTGGCTGAGGCCATCAACGATATTCCCAAGACCATCGCCCACAAGGGCCACACCGTTATCCGTGGCGAGGCCGTCATCAGCTATGAAGACTTTGAGCGTTTCCTCATGGAGAGTGGTGAGGACTATGCCAACCCGCGCAACCTCGCTTCCGGCTCACTATCCGTAAAAGACCCACAGGACATCAAGGACCGCCACATCCGCTGGATTCCCTTTACCTTAGTATATACAGACATCGACCTCAATAGCTGGGGCGACCGCATGGCGTGGCTCGACCAGCAGGGCTTCAAGACCGTTGAGCGCCAACTGGTGGCTGAACCCTCGCTTCCCGCTGTGGAAGCCTGTCTGAAAGGCTTCACCGAGAAAGTGGTCTCCAAGAAGAATCCCTTCCCCGTTGATGGTCTCGTGATATGTTATGATGATACGGCCTACTCACAGACAGGCTCCGTGACAGGCCACCATGCCACTCGTGCCGGACTGGCTTTCAAGTGGCAGGACGAGGCAGCCAACACCGTACTGCAAGAGATAGAGTGGTCGTGTGCCGCCAGCACCATCTCGCCTGTAGCCATCTTCCAGCCCGTAGAATTAGAAGGTACCACCGTACGACGTGCTTCTCTGTGTAACATCAGCGAGTGCGAGCGTCTGGGCATTGGCGGTCCTGGTACCCAACTCAGCGTCATCAAAGCCAACAAGATTATCCCCAAGGTCATCGCCATCAAGCAGAGCGTAGGCTCGTTCGTCGTGCCCAGCGAGTGTCCCGTCTGTCATGCCCCTGCCAAGGTCTCCATCAGCGAGGTCAGCGGCACCAAGACGCTCCACTGCACCAATAGTGAATGTCCTGCCAAGCAACTCAAAAAGCTGGCACGTTTCGTCAGCAAGGAGGGCATGAACATCGACGGCATCTCTGAGCAGACGCTCTCCAAGTTCATCAACCTCGGCTGGATTAGCGAATATGCCGATATCTACGAGCTGCGCAGCCATATTCTGGAACTCTCCCGCATGGAGGGCTTTGGCGAGAAATCAGCCTCCAACATCATGCGCTCTATCGATAAGAGCTGCAACGTAGAGGCCCACCGCCTGCTCTATGCGCTCAACATACCGCTCTGCGGCCTCGACGTCTGCAAGCGCCTGCTCAGCGCCTATCCGCTCGACGAGCTGGTAGCGCAAGCCGTCAGCGGTTCCTCCGCTGATACTCCCCAGCTCGACCTCTTCGCCACCCAGACAGAGCCTCAGGATGTCTTTGCCCACATCAACGGCATCGGCCCTGAGAAGTCGGCACAGTTTGTCCTGTGGTTCCGCAACGAGCACAACCTCGCCCGTTACCGCCGCCTCTTGGAGAAGCTCACCGTCACCACTCCCGACGTAGCACCGTCAGGCGACAAGTGTGCCGGTCTCACCTTCGTCATCACGGGCGACGTACACCACTTCAAGAACCGCAACGAGCTGAAAGCCTATATCGAGTCGCAAGGCGGCAAGGTGGCATCGGCTGTCAGCGGCTCCACGTCGTTCCTAATTAACAACGACGTCACGTCCACCTCTGGCAAGAACAAGAAAGCCCAAGAGTTGGGAATTCCCATTCTCTCTGAGGATGACTTCCTGACGGTCTACGGCCAACTATGAACTAAGAATTATGAACTAAATATAATATGACACAGAAAATGAAACCCGCCACACTCTGCGTACAGGCAGGCTGGCAACCCAAGAATGGCGAATCGCGCGTGCTCCCCATCTACCAGAGCACCACGTTCAAGTATGACAACACCGAGGAGATGGCCGACCTCTTCGACCTGAAAAAGGAGGGCTATTTCTACACCCGTCTGGCCAATCCCACCAACGATGCCGTGGCCCAGAAGATTGCTGCCCTCGAAGGCGGTATCGCTGCCATGCTGACATCCTCTGGTCAGGCTGCCAACTTCTACGCCATCTTCAATATCTGCCAGGCTGGCGACCACTTCGTCACCTCTAACGAGATTTATGGCGGCACCTACAACCTCTTTGGCGTCACGCTGAAAAAGCTGGGCATCGAGTGCACCTTCATCTCTCAAGAGGCCAGCGAGGAAGAGATTGACGCCGCCTTCCGTCCAAATACCAAGGCCCTGTTTGGCGAGACCATCAGCAATCCTGGCTGTCAGATTCTCGACATCGAGAAGTTCGCACGCATCGCCCACAAGCACGGCGTGCCCCTCATCGTCGACAACACCTTCCCCACCCCCATCAACTGCCGTCCCTTCGAGTGGGGCGCCGACATCGTCACCCACTCCACCACGAAATACATGGATGGTCATGCCACACAGGTCGGCGGCTGCGTCGTCGATAGCGGCAATTTCGACTGGGATGCACACGCCGACAAGTTCCCCGGACTCACCACACCCGACGAGTCGTACCACGGACTGACCTATACCAAGGCCTTCGGCAAGATGGGCTACACCACCAAGCTCGTCGCCCAGCTCATGCGCGACCTCGGCAGCATCCCCGCACCCCAGAACTCCTTCCTCCTCAACCTCGGACTGGAGACCCTCCATCTGCGTGTGCCCCGCCACTGCCAGAACGCCCAGCGCGTTGCCGAGTTCCTCAGCAGTGACCCGCGCGTAGCCTGGGTACACTATAGCGGACTGCCCAACGATCCCAACCACCAGCTGGCCCAGAAGTACCTGCCCAACGGCTCCTGCGGCGTCATCGCCTTCGGACTCAAGGGCGACCGTCAGACGGCCATCCAGTGGATGGACAGCCTGAAGATGATTGCCATCGTCACCCATGTCGC
>JAILMS010000020.1 GCA_024692385.1 Prevotella sp.
TAGAGTCCGATTGCCGGAAAACAGGGAGATACTGACCAAGACACTTTTCCTTACCGAACGGCATAAGACTATCGAACCCCTATTCAAACTTTCTGCCCTTGAACTCGGATAGGGCGGGGTGACGCATTGACGAAGTCAGGAAAAACCATGGGGTTAGCACTCCTCTCACCTCACACCACTGAGGAAGCAAAGCTTCCGAAACGTTAGCTGATTATCTTTGCGGTGCTTATCCACTTAAATTGTTAATTAATTGGAAAAATGGACAAAAAGCGGATAATATTTATAGGAAAAACGGACAAACCTGACTATCTTTGCATTGGCAGGACATGCACATACGATAATAAGTCTTGGCAGGAATAGCAGAATAAAATTTCTCATCGGTATCCCAAAATAAAGATTGCAGAAGTATGAAGAACCAGTTGATTATAGTATTGATGGTGCTGAGCTGTTGCACCACTTTCGCCCAGAAGCGTGAGAAGTATGAGTTCAAACGTAATCTGCCCGTCTATGCAGACTCGCTGATAGCCGATTTCGACTATCCGATGGCTTGGGGCAACAGCGATATCAAGGATTTTGACGAGTGGCGCAAGGCTGCCCGACAGAAGGTGCTGGACTGTATGCTGATGCCTCCACCACCTGCTGCTGGCTATGATGTCAAGGTACTCTTTGAGGAACAGCGTGAGGGTTACAAGGCCCGTAAGATCGAGATCCGTTTGTCGCGCTACTATACTGTTCCTGCCTATGTGCTGATACCTGATGGCAAGGGACCTTTTCCTGCCGTCAATGTGTTGCACGACCATGGGGCCCATCTGTTTATAGGCAAGGAGAAGATGATTCGTCCGCTGGCCTGTGAGGACAGTACTGTCATTCAGGATGCCAACGAATGGTTGGCGGGCTATGAGGGCCGCTTCTTTGGTGACTATCTGGCCCAGCATGGCTATGTGGTGTTCTCGGCTGATGCTCCCATGTGGGGTGAGCGCGGACAACAGGAAGGTCCCAGGCGCGACCGCTATGACATGATAGCTGGCAATATGATGATGTATGGCATCAATCTCAGTGCCTGGATGACCTATGACGATATTGCTGGCACGGAATATCTGGCGACAATGCCTGAGGTTGATGCCTCGCGCATTGGTTGCACAGGATGGTCGATGGGAGCCTACAGAGCGTGGATGCTGGCAGCCCTGAGCGACCGCATCAAGGTGGGGGCTGCCGTCTGCTGGATGGTGACCACCGACGAGCAGATGAGTTTCAAATACAAGCGGACGGAGAATGGTGGTTTTGCCAATTGCTTCCCAGGTCTGCGACGCTGGATGGACTATCCTCATGTGGCCAGTATGGCCTGTCCTAAACCCATGTTGTTTATCAATGGATCACAGGACAAGCTCTTCCCTGTAGCCGGTGTGGAAAAGGCTTTCCGCATCATGCACGATACGTGGGAGAGTCAGGGAGCTGGGGATAAGATAGAGACAGAACTGTGGGATATGCCTCATAGTTGTGGCATCGCTTCACAGGACTGTGTGTTGCGCTTCTTTAAGAAACATCTTTGAATATCCTGACATGACGCTATCCCCAAAATAACAGGGAACCCAATGCTTCACAGCATCGAGTCCCCTTTCGCAAACTTCAAACAACCAAAAAAGTATGATTGTCTGATTAAGGTCCTGGCGATGGCAAAATAGCCAGGACTTTTTTTGTATTATCGGATGAACAGCAGTTCACGATATTTTGGCAATGGCCAGAGGCTGTCGTCAACGATCAGTTCCAGCTTGTCTATCTCGTAGCGGATGACGTCGAGCTTAGGCTCCACCTCATCGTGGTAGGCAATGGCCTTCAGGTGCTCGTCATCAATCTTGTTGGCCTTCTTGCGGGCATTGACAAGATCCTCGACACCCTTCTCGATGGCACAGGTACGCTCGGCAATCTCCTGGATAATCTTCTTGTTGCGCTCAGACAACTTGTCGGCAGTATCGATGGGGAAGACCACAGCCATGTTGCCAACATTCTTCAGCAGCTGGCTCTGGTAGTGAGTAGCCACAGGGATGATGTGGTTCATGGACAGGTCGCCCAGCACGCGAGCCTCAATCTGAATCTTCTTGGTGTAGGTCTCCCATTTTACCTCGTTGCGAGCCTCCAGCTCCTTCTTGGTCATGACACCCAGGCTCTCGAACATCTGGATGCTCTCCTTGTCGAGATAACGCTCGAAGATTTTAGGACATGACTTCTCAACGTCCAGACCACGCTTCTCAGCCTCTACGACCCACTCGTCAGAGTAGCCGTTGCCGTCGAAGCGGATGGGCTTGCAGGTCTTGATATCCTCGCGCAGGATGTCGATGATGGCGTGGAACTTAGCGGTGTGCTCAGTACCCTCGTACTTCTTCTCGGTCTCTGCGATGCGGGCATCAACACGCTTTTTGAAGTCTACCAGGGCCTCAGCGACAGCACTGTTCAAGGCAATCATGGCCGAAGCACAGTTGGCCTCAGAACCTACCGCACGGAACTCGAAACGGTTGCCAGTGAAGGCAAAGGGTGAGGTACGGTTACGGTCCGTATTGTCGATGAGCAGTTCGGGAATCTCGGGGATGTCCATCTTCATGCCCTGCTTGCCGTCCATGGCGAGGAGGTTCTCACGGTCAGCCTTCTCAATGTGGTCGAGCAGTTCAGAGAGCTGCTTGCCCAGGAAGCTGGAGATGATGGCAGGGGGAGCCTCGTTTGCACCCAGGCGGTGGGCATTGGTAGCTGACATGATAGAGGCCTTGAGCAGTCCGTTGTGACGATAGACACCCATCAGCGTCTCGACGATGAAGGTGGCAAAGCGCAGGTTCTGCTCGGCTGTCTTGCCGGGAGCGTGGAGCAGCACACCTGTATCGGTAGAGAGACTCCAGTTGTTGTGCTTACCAGAACCGTTGATGCCGTCGAAGGGCTTCTCGTGCAACAGCACGCGGAAACCATGCTTGCGGGCTACGCGCTTCATGACGGACATGAGCAGCATGTTGTGGTCAACGGCGAGGTTGGTCTCCTCGAAGATAGGAGCCAGCTCAAACTGGTTGGGAGCAACCTCGTTATGACGTGTCTTACAAGGAACACCAAGCTCAAGAGCCTGAATCTCCAAGTCGCGCATAAAGGCAGCAACACGCTCAGGAATAGCTCCGAAGTAGTGGTCGTCCATCTGCTGGTTCTTGGCAGAGTCGTGACCCATCAGGGTGCGGCCAGTCAGCAACAGGTCTGGACGAGCAGCATACAGTCCTTCGTCAACAAGGAAATACTCCTGTTCCCAACCGAGGTTAGAGGTAACCTTCTTAACAGTGGGATCGAAGTAGTGGCAAACATCTGTAGCGGCAATGTTTACAGCATGCAGCGCGCGCAGCAGAGGTGCCTTATAGTCGAGTGCCTCACCGCTATAAGATATAAATACGGTGGGGATACACAGCGTATCGTCAATGATAAATACAGGTGATGTAGGATCCCATGCAGAGTAGCCGCGAGCCTCGAAGGTTGAGCGGATACCACCAGAGGGGAATGAGGAAGCGTCAGGCTCCTGCTGAACGAGCAGCTTGCCAGTAAACTCTTCTACCATGCCACCCTTGAAATCGTGCTCAATGAATGAGTCGTGCTTCTCGGCAGTTCCTTCAGTCAGGGGTTGGAACCAGTGTGTATAGTGAGTAACGCCATTCTCTACTGCCCACTGCTTCATGCCGGCAGCTACTGCGTCGGCTACTGCGCGATCTAAGCGGGCACCATTGTCGATGACGTCAATCATCTTTTCGTACACGTTCTTGGGTAAGTACTTGTACATTTTCTCACGATTGAAGACCTTCTTGCTAAAATACTCGTAAGGTCTCTCACTGGGTGCTTTTACGTCGAGTGGCTTTTTTTTGAAAGCCTCACCGACAACCTGAAATCTTAATGCTTCCATAATCACTTTGCTCAATAAATATGATTTCTAATGACGTTTTGTTAATTTGCGAGGGCAAAGTTAAAACTTTCTGCCAGAAAACGCATTGGTTTTCTGGCAGAATAAATCTATCAATTTAACTATTCTAACAAATTGAAAGAAAAAGACTATTTGCTGCTTACAAATTGTAAGTATTCACCTAAGGTTTTGCATCAACCTTGGCTCCAACTGGCAATACGGTCGAGTGCTTCCTCCGTCTTTTCGTGACTGCCAAAAGCGGTAAAGCGCACATATCCCTCGCCGGCAGGACCAAAGCCTACACCAGGTGTACATACTACGTTGGCTCCATAGAGCAGATTCTCAAAGAACTTCCATGAGCTTTCGCCTTGAGGAACGCGCATCCAGATGTATGGTGCATTCTCGCCACCATAGCACTCGAAGCCGAGTGAGCGCAGAGTGGTAAGCATCTGCTTGGCGTTATCCATATAGTAGCCGATGGTCTTCTTTACTTGTTCCTTACCCTCAGGCGTGTAGATAGCCTCTGCAGCGCGCTGACTGATGTAGCTTGTTCCATTGAACTTCGTACACTGGCGGCGATACCATAGCGGATTCAAAGGAATGCGCTCTCCCGTAAGTGTTGCTGCGGTAAGGTCTTTTGGTACGACGGTATATCCACAGCGAATGCCCGTGAATCCTGCTGTCTTAGAGTATGAGTGGAACTCAATGGCACAACGGCGGGCTCCACGAATCTCATAGATAGAGTGGGGGATATTGTCATCCTGGATATAGGCCTGATATGCGGCGTCGTAGAAGATAAGGGTATCGTTCTTCAGGGCGTAGTTCACCCATTTCCTCAGTTCCTCTCGAGTGATAACCATTCCTGTGGGGTTGTTGGGATAGCAGAGGTAGATGACATCTACGCGGCGATTGGGAATCTGTGGAACGAAGCCGTTCTCTGCATTGCATGGCATATAGATGACATTCGACCATTTGCCGTTCTCTACGGTTCCTGCTCTACCAATCATGACATTTGAGTCGATATAGACAGGATAGATAGGGTCTGTAACGCCAATGCTGTTGTCCCAGCGAATCAGCTCTTGGATGTTACCGGTATCACTCTTGGCACCATCGTTCACGAATATCTCGTCGATATCAAGATGGATGCCGCGTGGAAGGAAGTCATTCTTTAAGATGGCCTCGCGCAGGAAGTCATAACCTTGCTCAGGACCATAGCCACGAAAACCATTTGCCGTACCCATTTCGTCAGCAGCCTTATGCATCGCCTCAATAACAGCAGGACACAATGGCTGTGTCACGTCGCCAATACCCAACGAGATGATGTCGGCTTTGGGGTGCATCACTTTGAAGGCGTTAACCTTCTTGGCTATGTCTGCAAACAAATAGTTGTTTGGCAGTTTAAGGAAGTGTTCGTTAACTAATGCCATATTCTTGTTCTATAATGTTTCATTCAATCTCCCCGTCAAATACAAATTCGGCGGGTCCTGTCATATATACGTGATTGTCGCTCTCTCGCCACTCGATGTTGAGCTCTCCGCCATCCATCATAATGTCTGCTTTGCGTCCGGCGCGATGGGTGAGAAAAGCGGCTACTGCGGTAGCACAGGCTCCAGTGCCACAAGCCTGGGTAATGCCGCTACCTCGTTCCCAGACTCTTGTTCTGATGCTTCCGTCAGCGGTAATGTGGGCAAACTCAATGTTGCAGCGCTGGGGAAAGGCGGGATATTGTTCAAGGCTATGTCCTGATTCGCCCACCTGATCTACATCGTCTGTGAAGATGACGTAATGCGGGTTGCCCATAGAGACAAATGTGCCGCATCCCATGTCGCGTGAGGCAACAAACTGTGTCGTGTCCTCTAATATCGGTTCGCCCATATCCACTGTTACGCTCTTTACTACGCCATCCTCAAGATGAAGCTGTAGTATCTTGATGCCCGACAATGTCAATAGGCGGATTTCCGTCTTTCTGGTCAGCCCACGCTCGAAGAGATATTTTCCAATGCAGCGACTGGCATTGCCACACATCATTGCTTCACTGCCGTCAGCATTGAAGATGCGCATGGAGAAGTCTGCTTCAGGAATAGGCGACTTATCAATGAGTACGAGTCCGTCAGAACCGATGCCCTTATGACGATCGCTCCAGCGAATAGCCGCCTGGACGGGGTCGTCAACAGGATGCTGCGACACATTAATATATATATAGTCGTTGCCGCAGCCGTGCATCTTAGTGAAAGGAGTCTTGCTCATCTTGCTATCCTATTGTTATTAATCGAGCGCAAAGGTAATACAAAAAGACAGATGTCCCAAAATATAATCGTCTTTTTGTACCATCAAATTGGCAAAAACTATCAAATTAACAAAAAATAGAGTGATAATTTGTCAATTTAAAACTTTTGTTATCCTCTAAAATAACAAGCCCCCTCTTCCATTTTTCAGGAAAGAGGGGGCAGGTTTACCTGGTAAAAAGATTATGGTTGAAGCGTGAAACCTATAACCAGGTATGACATCTGAGCGCAAGGGTTGGCAACAACCTGTGCGAAGACAGGAACAGAGAAGGTGTCAGTAACCTTGATATCCTTTGTTGCCTTCAGTGCGAGGTTGGTGACAGCAAAGCCACTCGTGCCATACTGAACAGATTCGTAGGGGACGGCGCCAGCTGTGGCAGTCCATTCAACGGCAGAAAGTTTAAATGGGACAGTTACTTCCATATAGCTGCTGTAGGCTCGCTTGCCGTCCGCCTTATAGTCGTTGCCCGAGAAATTGGTGTACCACTGTAATGCCGCAAAGCCGAAGTCGTAGCCGATGTTACCTTCAAAAACGTGGTTTGTTCCGTGGGCATCATATTTGAAGTAACGTCCCTCAGGATCGAGACCACCCTGGTTAAACCAGTAGTCAGTAACACCGATGTTCAGACCGCCAAGGGTATAGCTAAGCGTAAAGTCAAACTCCTTCGTATCATCAGTATTCGCCAGACCTACGCTTCCCCACGCTGTCAGCGCTAATCCTTTGTAGGAAACGCCGAGGGTAGGCTGTATTGCCACGTTGCCCAGCTTCTGACCACGCCAGATGTAGTCGTTTACGACATCGGCACTGATAGCCGTTTCCACACTCTCCTGAGCTGTTGCACACATTCCTGTAGCGATCATGATCGCCATCAAAACAACCTTTTTCATAATCATTCCTTTCTTTAAACTTTAGTTATAACACATTTCTCCATGCTCATAGACATCGAGACCTTCTTCCTCAATACGCTTGTCCACACGCAGTCCGTGCAGCTTCTTGATACCGTAGAATAAGACGATACCGCAGGCGGCAGCCCAGAGGTCGATGACGAGAACACCAAAGCATTCAGCACCGAAGAATCCCCATCCGTAACCATAGAAAGCACCATTGCTTGTAGACAGCAAACCAGTCATTACAGTTCCAAGGATACCACACACTCCGTGTACACTGCTGGCACCTACAGGATCGTCAATATGAAGTTTATGGTCGATAAATTCAATAGCATATACAAGTACGATACCACATACCAAACCGATGATGACGGCACCCAGAGGCGATACGAGGTCGCAACCGGCGGTGATACCTACCAAACCAGCCAGCACACCGTTCAGCGTCAGTGAGAGTGATGGTTTGCCGTATTTGAACCAGGTGAGGAACATCGTTGCTGTACCACCTGCTACTGCAGCAAGGTTGGTGGTCAGGAATACGTGTGAGATAGCAACGCGGTTCACTTCTCCTGAAGCGGCCAGCTGAGAACCGGGGTTGAAACCAAACCAGCCCAGCCAGAGGATGAATACACCCAAAGAAGCCATAGCCAGGTTGTGACCGGGAATAGCGCGGCTCTTGCCGTCTTCGTCATATTTGCCTACACGAGGACCCAGTGCCAACGCACCAATCAGGGCCAGCACACCACCTACGCTGTGAACAATAGCAGAACCGGCAAAATCGTGGAACACATCTCCGAAGGTAGTCATCATAAAGCTGTCGGCAGCATCATTGCAGAGCCAGCCGCCACCCCATGTCCAGTGACCTTCGATGGGATAGATAAACAGTGAAATGACAGCACTGTAAATCAAGTACATTGAGAACTTAGTACGCTCAGCCATCGCACCACTGACGATAGTAGCAGAAGTAGCACAGAAGACGGTCTCGAAAATCAGAAAACCCTCAACGGGCAGGTCGCCCTTATAGAAAGAGAGGTCGCCCCAGTTAGGTATACCGATAAAGCCGGCGCCCTCGCTACCAAACATAAAACCAAAGCCAAGGAAGAAGAACAGCAGTGAGCCAAACATAAAGTCAACGAAGTTCTTCATCAGGATGTTTGCGGTGTTCTTACTGCGCGTAAATCCTGCCTCACACAGCGCAAAACCGGGCTGCATCCAGAAAACCAACATGGCTGCTAATAGCATCCATACTGTATCGAGTGAAAATCCTATCTCGTTCATAATAGTAACCCTCCTTTAATTCCCCCGAGGGGGGAAGACCGTCACAGGGTTTGGGGTCAGAAAAACGTATTTTGTTGTTATCTTCTACACCTCCCCTCGGGGAGGCTTGGAGGGGCTTTTTACTTCTTGTCCCTCAGTACGATGTCACCATTCTCGCCAGTGCGAATAGAATATGTATCGATGACATCGCTGACAAAAATACGGCCATCACCGATTTCGCCAGTATGAGCTACTCTCAAGATTACCTGTACGGTGGGATCGAGGAATATGTCGCGACACACGATAGTGATTGCTACGCGCTCGATGACATCTGTGCTGTACTGGACGCCACGATAGATGCGCTCCTGACGACTCTGTCCGATGCCGTGTACGTCGTGGTACTCAAACCAGTCGATGTCGGAAGAGAGCAAGGCAGCCTTGACCTCTTCAAACTTGGTCTTTCGGATAATTGCTTCAATCTTTTTCATACCTTTTTACCATTAATTAATACTATTGTCACTGTGACGATTTATGATTTCGTGGGCAAAATTACGATGATTCTTTGACATGACAATGCATCTTTTCTGCATTTAATTTTACTTTTCTTCCGTTTATAACAGTTTGCAATAAATTTCGCATATTTTGCTTACAGATTGTTATTTTTGATTAAAATGTAGATTATTTGGTAGGAAAAACATTTGTTTTTATGACAATTTGATTTAATTTTGCGCCCGATTTTATAAATAAGAGGATTTACTTGTTAGGATAATATGGAAAGAATAGAAAGGAAAGGACTCTACCAGAGTGACTACGAGCACGACGCCTGTGGTGTTGGTATGGTAGTCAACATCCACGGTGGAAAGAGTCACGATCTGGTTGACAACGCACTGAAAGTGCTGGAAAACATGGAACATCGCGGTGCTGAGACTCGCGACAAGACGGGTGATGGTGCCGGTATCATGGTGCAGATTCCGCATGAGTTTATTCTGTTGCAGGGTATTCCCGTACCTGAAAAGGGTAAGTACGGAACGGGATTGGTATTCCTGCCCAAAGACGAGAAGGCACAGCAGGACATTCTGAGCGTGATGATCGAGGAGATTGAGCGCGAGGGCCTGACGCTGATGCATCTGAGGGCAGTGCCTACAAATCCTGAGGTTCTTGGTGATGCAGCTCGTGAAGTAGAGCCCGACATCAAGCAAATCTTCGTTACAGGAATTGCTGATGAGAATGTGCCCGTTTTTGAGCGTATATTATATAAAGTACGCAAGCGCATTGAGAATCGTATTGATAACGAGGATTTCTATATCTGCTCGCTGTCAAACAAGAATATCATCTATAAGGGAATGTTGACCAGCGGCCAGCTGCGCCGTTATTTCCCTGATTTGTCTAACGACTATTTCACCAGTGGCTTGGCGCTGGTCCACTCTCGCTTCTCTACCAACACCTTCCCCAAGTGGAAGCTGGCTCAGCCCTTCCGCCTGTTGGCCCACAATGGTGAGATCAATACCATTCGTGGTAACCGCGGATGGATGAAGGCCCGTGAGAGCGTGTTGAACAGCGAGGCGCTGGGCGATATCAAGGACTTGCGCCCCATCGTACAGGAGGGTATGAGCGACTCTGCCTCACTCGACAACGTCTTCGAGTTCCTGATGCTGAGCGGCCTCTCGCTGCCCCAGGCAATGGCCATTCTCGTCCCTGAGAGTTTCAATGATAAGAATCCTATCAGCGAAGACCTGAAGGCATTCTACGAGTATCACTCTATCCTGATGGAGCCGTGGGACGGTCCTGCCGCACTGCTCTTCTCCGACGGACGTTATGCTGGTGGTATGCTCGACAGAAATGGTCTGCGCCCCAGCCGTTATACCATCACTAAGAGCGGTATGATGGTCGTAGCCAGTGAGGTCGGCGTGATGGACTTTGAGCCGGGCGACGTCGTCAGCAAGGGCCGCCTGCAGCCTGGTAAGATTCTGCTGATTGATACCCAGGAGGGTCAGATCTACTACGATGGCGAGATCAAGGAGAAGCTGGCTAAGGCTCATCCTTATCGTGAGTGGCTGAATGAGAACCGCGTACAGCTGGAGAAGCTGAAGAGCGGTCGTAAAGTTGACAACTCCGTAAAGAACTACGAGCAGAAGCTCATCACCTTCGGCTTTGGTCAGGAGGATATCGATAAGACCATCGTGCCGATGGCTACTGCTGGTCAGGAGCCCGTTGCCGCTATGGGTAACGATACGCCGCTGGCCGTTATCTCCGACCGCCCACAGGTGCTTTTCAACTATTTCCGTCAGCAGTTCGCCCAGGTCACCAATCCCGCTATCGACCCCATTCGTGAGGAATTGGTTATGAGCCTGACAGAGTATATCGGTGCTGTAGGTACCAATATCCTGACGCCCGATGCTTCCAACTGTAAGATGGTTCGTCTGCCACAGCCTGTCTTGACCAACACGCAACTTGATATATTGTGTAATATCCGCTATAAGGGATTCAACACCAAGAAGCTGGCCACGCTCTTTGCTATCGACAAGGGCGAGGAGGGCCTTCGCAAGGCACTCGACGACCTTTGCCACGAGGCTGAGACCAGCGTTGATGAGGGTGTAAACTACATCATCTTGAGCGACCGCGACATTGATGATAAGCATGCTGCCATTCCTTCACTGTTGGCTGTGAGCGCCGTTCATCACTATCTGATTAGTGTGGGCAAGCGCGTACAGACCGCCTTGATTGTTGAGAGCGGTGAGATTCGTGAGACCATGCATGCTGCATTGCTGCTGGGCTATGGTGCCAGTGCCCTCTGCCCATATATGACATTCGCTATCCTCGATGATTTGGTAAAGCATCATAAGATTCAGGAAGAATACGCTACAGCCGAGAAGAACTATATCAAGGCTGTGGATAAGGGACTGAAGAAGATTATGTCGAAGATGGGTATCTCTACCATCCGCTCATACCGCGGTGCTAAGATTTTCGAGTCTATCGGTCTCAGTGAAGACTTGATGAGAAGATATTTCGGTACGGAGGTAAGCACTATCGGTGGCGTTGGCCT
>JAILMS010000028.1 GCA_024692385.1 Prevotella sp.
CGCCGACCTACAGTCATCGCTGACCATTGCCAACTCCTGCAGCAGCGAATTCACGCTACGCACGATGGCTATTGTCAGTCTTCTCATTCCCTTCGTACTGATCTACATCGCCTATGCATGGTATGCACTTGACAAGAAGAAGCTCGACAAGGAAGATATCACCGATGGACACGCTTATTAAACTTAAAGACAGCAAGTTACTTCTTAGGAATACGCTTTGACACACCGATGGCACGTGCAGGATCACCTGTCTTACAAGCCTTGGTGCACGGTGCATCTTGACACAAAAGGCAACGACTGGCCTCCTCATATACATTCAATTTCATAACCAAATATAGTTTTACGGTTTTCTTCAGCAAAAATACGAAATAAATATGGAATGGAGAAGAAATATCCTGTTTTTTGCAAGTTTTTCCTCTACAACGTTACGTAGAACAATGTGAAGCGAAAATACAATTTGTTAGAAAAAAAGTATGGCTATTTAGGTGTGCTAAATAGCCATACTTTGAGTGGTACTACAGCTAATACGCGTCTGTATCAGCTGTATATGGAGCTGTATTAGTTGTATACGGAGCTGTATTAGCTGTACTATTTCACCATTACTTTGCGAATCGTACCATCAGCCTGTCGCACGATATTCAAACCGCGCGTCAGGTGCTGATGGACGTTGCCCTGCAGGTCGTAGATATGCTCTGCAGCGGCGGGAGTATCATTAGTGGTTTGTATATACGTTGTTTGTTGGTAAGGAGATGCTGAGACGGAAAGCAGTTCGGCATGAATCGTCTCTGTGAACAGGTTCACACGGAGGCGATAGGTACCTGGCGTCTTGACCTGCCACTTGGTATCGTCGCCTCCTATGCGCAGCTGTGTAGACTCCAGGATATCCTCGTCGTGCTGATATGGATGGAGTTCGCGTGGTCCCCACGTCATTTGTCCCTCCAACTTGAAGTGACCTGGCTCTACCACATTGTCGTAGATGCCCAACTCGCCCGTCCACTCAAAGACGTAGGGGTCTTCATGGTCGCGAACGAAAGGCTGCATGTTGTCGCGTTTCCACTCCACATTATCAGAACCTCCTGGGAAGGCACTGCCAGCAATGAGCAGTTCATTCCAGGGCAGGAACAACTCGCCACGAACTGTTCGACCAGCGGTATCTACGATGAAGCGATAGGAATCCTCACTAAACGGCACTACCCAACCAGCACTATTCTTGTCGGTGGTGAGGGTATAGGCAAGACCATAGTTGATAAGATAGGAATCAACCAACTTGGGTGCCAGAAACTGCGTGACACCCTCCTGATAGGTGGAGGTGGTCATCAGTTGCAATTCACCCTCAGTCAAAGCACCTGCAAAGCGGAACTTGCCATCAGGGCGCAACACCAACTGACAAGGACCGTCGGGCAGTGCCGTTCCTGTAGCCCACAGCTCTTGCGGCTGAGCGGCTACGCAGCTAAAGAGGAATGAAAAAATGACAGAAAAATAAAAACGTATCATAAGGTTTTTGTGTGTCGTGAGTTTATTGTCTGACTATTTTTTTTGTGGTGACACGGCCGTCAGCCCATGTGCGACGAACAATGCCTACCATATTCTGAATGGCAAATTGAGAGGAAAGGCGACGACCCTGCAGGTCGTAATAGTTCTCCACTTCCATCTTTCTGTTTTCAACATCCTGAATGCCTGTTGTGGCACGTTGAACATGAAGTGTGATGGTCTCATCACAAGGTGTCATGGGAATGGAAACTGTCAGCACACGCTGCTCAGCATCGTAGCTCCAGCTATCTACCACAAGGTCGTTGATTCGAACAGCCTGTGGCATTTCCTCAGCAATCAGCTGCACCTGATAAGAGCGTTCTGCCAGCATGCCATCGAACTGGCCACTGCGAGGCTCAATGGTGAGCAGTATCTGATGGTCGGTACGTTGCTGGCGAATAATAGTCGTTGTGTAGTTGCCCGTCATATACTTCTGCGTGTCACCTTCGTCCTCGTAGAGCGAGGTCTGGCCATCGGCACCAGGTACCACAATGAGGTGTAATTCAGCAGGTCGCGTCTTGAGGTTATCTACCTCAGGATTGCAGGCAACGATGGCACCCGCACGATAGAAATAAGGTATCTCCTCTTGACCATACCAGTCATTGATGGTCTGTGCACCCTGTAGTAGGGCACCACGGCAGACATCATACCACAGACCTTCTGGCAACCACGTCTGGTGATACGCCATACCCTCACGCTCTGCAGCAGTAACCACAGGCGATACCAGAATATCGTCACCAAACATATATTCCTGTTCAGCACGATAGGCCTCGTTAGCCTCAGGCCACTCATAGTAGAGCGGACGACAGATACTGATACCCGTATCATAAGCCTGACGGGCGGCAGTATAGATATAGGGCATGAGCTGGTAGCGCAGGTTGACACATTTCAGCATCGAGGGGAAATTATCATACATCCAGATGCGACGCTCATTGCCTGCCTGACTGGCACCATGGGTGCGAAAAATGGGCGAGAAGACGCCATACTGCAGCCAGCGTAGCATCAGCTCGGGATTGGGGTCGCCAATCTGCATGTGACCACCTAGGTCATGGCCCCAATAGCCAAAGCACACGTTAGAGGCAGTAGCAGTAAAGTATGGCTGAAAGGCCAGCGAGCCAAAGGTGCCATAAGTATCACCCGAGAAGCCGATGGGATAGCGGTGAGAGCCCAACCCACCCCAACGGTGGAAGATAAGGGGGCGACGGTCGGGGCGGTTCTGACGCATATCGTTATAGAACACATGGTTGCACCAGAAGGTTTCGCCCAATCCGTTGAGATAATTACTGGTCAGGTTCTGCTGCCAGTCGAGCCACCAGAAGTCGACACCCTGACGCTCACGATCACGGATGATATGCTTAAACATAGAGCGATAGAAGGTGGAGTCTTCTAACTGCCAAGGCACGCGGTCGGCAGTGCCGGGAAGGCCCATATCGTTGCGAATCTCTGCGAAATGCTCCTCATAGCTGGCAACACCATCAGCGGGATGCAGGTTAAGACTAACCTTCAGTCCCTGTTGGTGCATCCAGCGGAGCAGACCCTCAGGATTAGATATCAGATTCTTATTCCAGGTCCAACCCGTCCAACCGTCCAAGTGCCAGTCCATATCCATAATCATCACATCGATGGGGATATCGTTCTGCTTGATTTCGTTGGTCAGGTTCATAAAATCACTCTGCGAGTAGCGCTGATACTTGCTGTACCAGTAGCCCAGCGCATAGAGTGGCGGCATGGGCTGGCGACCGGCAATCTTGATGTAGTCGCCAATGGCCTTCTTATACTGATGCCCATAGCCCATGAAATACATATCGATGGCATTCTTGTCAACAGGTGTTGCCACCCAGTCGATGCCATCCACCTGCTTGTCGAAGGCGAAAGTCGTAGAGCCGTCGCCACGCTTGGTAGCAGGTGACTCATCGATGACTGCCCATCCGGCACGCGAGATAACACCATTCTCTAAGTCGCCTCGCTGGTTGTCACCGCTGGCAGTGTCAAGGGTACGCTTCGTTCCCTTCAGGTTGAGCGCATCCTCTTTGCCAGGATACCAGATTACCTGGTGTCCACCTACTTTCAATGTGATGTAAAGATTGTCGGGTTTCTGATATTGAGGCGAGATGATGCTATTCTTCTTATAACAAAGTGTCAGCACTTCTGTCTCAATATAGAGATAGCCACCCTCCTCGCGAGTGGTATAAGCAGGTACTGGCAGACGACGATTGATGACGGCAAACGTTGCACGGTCTTCAAACTTCGCTGTAGAGCTATACTGGATACGTATCATCTCCGGAGTGAGCACCGTAAAACGCGCTCTTCCTGAGGTGACCACAGCTGCGGGGTCAGCTATCGGATTGGGTAAAACGGTCTCTGCCGACAGCTGCACAAGGCAGCATGTCAGCAGAGACATCAAAAGAATAAACTTTCTCACTTTATAACGAACTTTCTTCCATTCTTAACATAGATACCCTTGCGCATGGCAGCAGCAGAAACTTTGCGGCCCTGCAGGTCAAATGTTGAGCCGTCAACAATATTCTTTGAGCGCTCAACGTCTGCAATGCCAGTAGAAGCGTTGGGGTCGTAGAGTATAGGATGACCGTCGGCTGCCTCGAACCAAATGCCAGGAGCAGCTTCAGAAAGTGCCTGATAAACGATACCATTGGTAAAGTCTTCGATAGGACTTGCTGGCAGTGCGGGCCAATCGGTCACAGGGTCGAAGCAGTTGGTAATCTGGATATTGTTACCACG
>JAILMS010000051.1 GCA_024692385.1 Prevotella sp.
TTATTTGAGCAACTCGTTCAAAGCAACTATAGGGTATTTCTTAAGATAAGATTAGTTCTCGGTAATGACGGGTTTGTACTTCGGCACAAGAGCTTTCATAATACACCAACCGATGAGATAAGCAACAGCACAATAGCAGAATACGATCATATAACCTGCAGGCTTACCAGTCTCACCAAAGAAGGTAAACGCTGCACCTTGTGTCTCAGCATAATCGAAGAGCACACCAGATACCTTATTAATAGCAAAGCTACAGAGACCGCCAAACATAGTTCCAATACCAGTAATGGTTGCAACTGCTGATTTGGGGAACATATCGCCGATGGTGGAATAGAGATTGGCTGACCAAGACTGATGACCAGCACCAGCCAAACCAATAATAATTGCAGGAATCCAGGGAGATATACCTGAGAGAGGCTGTGCAAACATAGCAAATATGGGGAAGAAGGCGAATATCAGCATAGCACGCATACGTCCTGCATACGGATTCATGCCTCGCTTCTCAACAAAGAGCTTAGGCAGGTATCCACCATAGATAGACACAACGGTAACAATGAGATAAAGCACAAAGATGAGCATCTTACCGGTCATCGTTGTAACGGGATAGCCTAATGAGTTGAAGTAGTCTGGCGCCCAGAACAGGAAGAACCACCAGACGCCATCAGTAAATAGCTTTCCTACGATGAAAGCCCAGGTCTGACGATACTTGAAACAATCAATGAGTGACAACTTAATGCCATCATCTTCTGTATCATCTGCTACTGGTTGAGGGGTTGTGTCTTCATCTGAATCGATATACAGCAATTCTGAAGCATTGACGAACTTACTTTTCGATGGTTTTGTATAGATAAACAGCCACAATCCTGCCCAGATAAAGCCAAGGGCACCAATGATGATAAATGCCATTTCCCATCCAAAGGCATCAGCAAGTGCAGGAATGCTTAGAGGAGCCACCAAAGCACCGATAGATGCTCCTGCATTGAAGATAGAAGTTGCCAAGGCGCGATCCTTCTTGGGGAAATACTCAGCAGTAACCTTGATAGCAGCAGGGAAGTTGCCCGACTCACCCATAGCCAATATCATTCGGCAACCAATAAACAGCCATACACTGACTGTCAGTCCAAACAATCCCATCTGCGATGTCTTCTCCATCGTCTTCAATACCGCCATGCTGTCAACATCGCTAATCCAACAGGTTGCGACACCGCATCCTGCATGTAGACAAGCACCGATACTCCACAGAATAATGGCAGAGATATAACCTTTCTTAGTACCCATCCAGTCTATGAACTTACCGGCAAAAAGCGATACGATAGCATAGAAGAGGGAGAAAACGGCTGTGATGGTACCATAGTCATCATTATCCCAATGAAAATCCAAAGAGATATAGTTTGTGTTTAGTAACGACAGGACCTGACGATCCATATAATTAATGGTTGTAGCAAGGAATAGTAGACTACAAATCGCCCAACGGAAATTGGACATCTTGGTTGTTTTAATTGCATTCATTTCGGTTATTATAATACTTTATTAATCTTGGAAATATACCTTTTTAACACGATTGCTAACACCCGTAAGCACCTCGTAAGGAATGGTGTCGAGAATGTCGCTAAGCACAGTAGCAGGCAGGTGTTCACCAAAAATCTCAACGCTATCACCTTCATGGACGTTAGGAATATCAGTAACATCAATCATCGCAACATCCATACAGATATTACCCACATAAGGAGCCTTTTGACCATTAACGAGACAGTAGCCTGCGCCTCTTCCCAAGTGGCGATTCAGACCATCGGCATAGCCTATAGGAATCGCAGCGATAACACTATCACGCGTAAGAATGCCACGACGACTATAACCTACAGTCTCTTCCTTTGGAACATTGCGCAACTGGAGAATGGTGGTCTTGAGAGTTGAGACTGGACGAAGACTGGCAGCACCAGTAGAACTCGTCTCTCTTGGATCATAACCATAGAGGCCAAGACCCAAGCGACACATATCAAGCTGGCGCTCTGGGAAATGTTCGATGGCTGCGCTATTATCCATGTGACGCAATATTTTGTGTTTAAAGGCAGCCTGCAGTTTACTGCTGCCCTTATCAAACTTCTCGAACTGCATGGTTGAGAAATTATCAAAATCATCACTGTCAGAGCCCACAAAATGACTGAACACCGAACGTGGAATGATGGCATTCTGACTCTTCAGTCGACGGATTACCTCATCAATATCCTTCTCTGGGTCAAAGCCCAAACGGTGCATACCGGTGTCAAGTTTGATATGTACAGGCCAGCCAGTAATGCCCTGCTGCTCAGCAGCACGAATGAGGGCATCCATCAGACGGAACGAATACACCTCAGGTTCGAGGTCGTAGTCAAACATCGTCTTAAAAGCCGTCATCTCAGGGTTCATAATCATAATATTCTGAGTGATACCATAACGACGCAGAGTGACACCCTCGTCAGCCACAGCAACAGCAAGATAGTCAACACGATGATCTTGTAATGTTTTTGCTACCTCTACAGCACCGGCACCATAGGCATCAGCCTTAACCATACAAACCAGTTTTGTTTCAGGCTTCAAGAACGAACGGTAGTAGTTCAGGTTGTCGACCACAGCATTGAGATTTACCTCAAGGATAGTCTCATGAACTTTCTGTTCCAACTGTTCAGTGATGCGGTCAAATCCGAAGGCACGAGCACCCTTGATAAGGATGACCTCTTCATGGAGCTGACGGAAGGTATCTGAATGAAGGAATGCATCAGTAGAAGTGAAAAAAGAAGACTGAAGAGTAAAAAGCGATGCCTGTGCCGAGATACGTGGGCCCACACCAATCAATCTACTTACGCCTCGCTTCATACAAAGCGCATTGACTTCAGCATAAAGGTCGGCATCTGACTTGCTACTTTGAAAAATGTCGCTAAGTATCAGCGTACGCTGAGTTCCCTCACGACGTGCCATAAAGTCAAGAGCAATATCGAGGGAGTTAATATCGCTATTATACGAATCATTGATAAGCAAGCAACCATGCTGGCCTTCTTTAACCTCCAAACGCATGGCAACAGGTTCCAAACGAGCCAT
>JAILMS010000052.1 GCA_024692385.1 Prevotella sp.
AGCTGATCATGGAATTTGAGAAGGAGTTCGGTATTTCTATCCCCGACGACAAGGCTGAGAAGATTGGTACTGTTGGAGATGCTATCGCTTACATCGAAGAGAACGCAAAATAATTATATTCGATAATGATAGATTAAAAAATGAGAGAATGAGAAATTAGGGCCTCAGGGCTTTAATCTCTCATTCTCTCATTTTCTGTATACATAAATAATTATTATGGAATTAAAGAGAGTAGTAGTTACTGGTATGGGTGCCGTTACTCCTGTGGGCAATAATCCTAAGGACACTTGGGAGGCCTTGCTGGCTGGTAAAAGCGGTGCTGCACCTATTACCCTTTTCGATGCTTCTAAGTTCAAGACCCAGTTTGCCTGTGAGGTAAAAGGTCTGGATATCAATGCTTATATTGATCGTAAAGAGGCTCGTAAGATGGATCGTTATACTCAGCTGGCTATCATTGCTGCAAAGCAGGCCGTTGAGGATAGTGGTATGGATCTGGAGACAGTGGACAAGAACCGCATTGGTGTAGTCTATGGTGTAGGAATCGGTGGTATTAAGACTTTCGAGGATGAGGTATCCTATTATGGTGCTCATCGTGAGGATGGTCCTAAGTTCAACCCCTTCTTCATCCCTAAGATGATTGCTGATATTGCTGCTGGTCAGATCTCTATTTTATATGGTTTCCACGGACCTAACTATATCACAGCTTCTGCCTGTGCTTCTTCATCAAACGCATTGGCTGATGCCTTCAACCTGATTCGTCTGGGTAAGGCTAATGCTATTGTTGCTGGTGGTGCTGAGGCTGCTGTCTGTGAGACTGGTGTTGGTGGTTTCAATGCCATGAAGGCCCTTTCAACCCGTAATGATGAGCCCGAGAAGGCCAGTCGCCCATTCAGTGGCAGTCGTGATGGTTTCATCATGGCCGAGGGTTCTGGTTGTCTCATCCTTGAGGAATTGGAGCATGCAAAGGCTCGTGGTGCTAAGATCTATGCTGAGATGGTTGGTGCTGGTATGAGTGCTGATGCACATCATATCACCGCTTCTCATCCTGAGGGTCTGGGCGCTAAGCTCGTGATGCAGAATGCTCTGGACGATGCTCAGATGAAACCTGAGGACATCGACTACATCAACGTTCACGGTACTTCTACTCACGTTGGCGATATCTCTGAGGCTAAGGCCATCAAGGAGGTCTTCGGCGATGCAGCCTTCAAGCTGAACATTTCTTCTACAAAGTCTATGACTGGTCACCTGCTGGGTGCCGCTGGCGCTGTAGAGGCTATGGTTACTGTCCTGGCTGTTAAGAACGACATCATTCCTCCCACGATTAACCACGAGGAGGGTGATGAGGATCCTGAGATTGACTACAATCTGAATTTCACATTCAACAAGGCTCAGAAGCGCGAGGTTCGTGCTGGTCTCAGCAACACCTTCGGCTTTGGTGGTCATAATGCCTGTGTGGTATTTAAAAAGTATGTGGATTAATAACATCATTGATAGAATAAAGCTCCCTTTCCGCAAGGAGAAGGAGCTTTTTTCTGCTCTTTACCAAATTCTTGGTTTCTATCCTCATAATATCAGTGTATACAAGCAAGCCCTTTTGCACAAGAGTGTAGGGAAGCGCAACGAGAAAGGTCGTCCGCAGAACAATGAGCGTCTGGAATTCTTGGGTGATGCCGTGCTGGATGCTGTTGTTGGCGATATTGTTTACCGTCATTTTGAGGGTAAGCGCGAAGGCTTTCTTACCAATACCCGTTCTAAGCTTGTGAGTCGTGAGACCTTAGGAAAACTGGCTCAGGAGATGGGTATCGACCAGCTCATTCTGTCGGCAGGTCATTCCAGCTCTCATAATAGCTATATGAACGGTAATGCCTTTGAGGCTTTGGTAGGTGCTATCTATTTGGATCGTGGCTATGCTGCCTGCATGCGTTTTATGGAGCGACGCATCTTGACACAACTCATAAACATCGACAAAGTAGCCTATAAGGAGGTCAACTTTAAGTCGAAGCTGCTCGAATGGAGTCAGAAGAATCGTGTCAAGATGGAGTTTCGCGATTTAGAGCAGACACGCGACGAGAATGGTAGTCCTGTATTCACTGTTCAGGTATTTATCGAAGGACTGGAAGGCTGTAAAGGTACTGGTTTCTCTAAGAAGGAAAGTCAGCAGAAAGCCAGCAAGGCTACGCTGCAGCGTCTGCGTCGTGAGCCTCAATTCATCGATGCCATCTTCGCTGTCAAGGCCGACCGTACCAAGATGGAAGAGGAGCCTGTAATGGCAGCTCCCGACCTGGATAAGCTGGAGCAAGAGCAACAGAATTTCATTATCGAGCAGGAGAAGACTGAGCAGCAAGTCCCCACGATTGGTGCAGAGTGTGTTGCGACTCAGTCTCAACAGACAGTCCTCGACGAGCTGACCCTCGACGACATTACTGCCACACCTCGCGAAAAGTCTCGCGAAGAGATTATTGCTGAAGCAGAAGCTGCCGCCTTTGCAGATGAGTAACTCCGAAGAACATACGCTTTTCTATTAAAAAACGTAAAATGTTTGACGGTTACCAAAGTTTATGTTTACCTTTGTAAGTTGTAACATACAATATCGATGAGCATAACAAGTATAGTAAGGCCGATATTCGTGCCCCGTATGCGGGCATTGGAGAAGCACCTGACGCAAGGCGAGGAGTTGCAGCGTGAGGTGCTGCGTCGTCTGTTGGCGATGGCTAAGGATACTGAATATGGAAGAAATCATGCCTTTGCAGCCGTTAAGGGCTACGATGATTTCATCAAGCATAATCCTGTTAACACTTACGAGGAGCTGAAGGGTTCTATTGACCGTATGCGTCATGGAGAGACAGATGTTCTGTGGCCAGGACGCGTAAAGTGGTATGCCAAGTCAAGCGGCACCACTAATGATAAGTCAAAATTCATCCCTGTCAGCAAGGAAGGACTGAAGAATATCCACTACCGTGGAGGCTTCGATGCCGTAGCGATGTATCTGCAGAACAACCCCAAGTCGAGAATCTTCGACGGAAGGTCCTTGATACTTGGAGGCAGTCATGCACCGAATTATAATCTAAAGGACTCCCTGGTGGGTGACCTTAGTGCCATCCTGATTGAGAATATCAATCCGCTGGCTAATATGGTACGCGTACCCAAGAAGCAGACAGCCCTGCTCTCTGACTTTGAAATAAAGAGAGACCGCATAGCCCGCGAGGCGATGAACAAGAACGTCACCAACATCTCCGGTGTACCTTCTTGGATGCTCTCTGTACTGACTCGTATGATGGAGATTACGGGTAAGACACATCTTGAAGAGGTATGGCCTAATATCGAGATGTTCTTCCATGGTGGAGTAGCCTTTACCCCGTATCGTAAGCAGTATGAGCAGCTGGTTACCTCGCCCAATATGCATTATATGGAGACCTATAATGCCAGTGAGGGATTCTTCGGACTGCAGAACGACCCAACAGACAAGTCGATGCTGCTGATGCTCGACTATGATGTGTTCTACGAGTTTATTCCTATGGATGGAGGTGACATCGTTCCTCTCTGGGGTGTAGAAACTGGCAAAAACTATGCGATGGTCATCTCTACCAGCTGTGGATTGTGGCGCTATGAGATTGGCGATACCGTCCAGTTTACATCTACCAATCCTTATAAGTTCTTTATCTCTGGTCGCACGAAGCACTTTATCAATGCTTTTGGCGAAGAGCTGATAGTGGATAATGCTGAGAAGGGATTGGCCTATGCTTGTGAACAGACAGGTGCTGAGGTTAGTGAATATACTGCCGCTCCTGTGTTCATGGACGAGAATGCCAAGTGTCGCCATCAATGGCTTATCGAATTCTCTAAGTCGCCCAGCGACTTGACGCTCTTCTCTGACTTGTTAGACAAGCGCCTGCAGGAAATCAATAGTGATTACGAGGCTAAGCGCTACAAGGATATCACGCTGCAACACCTTGAAATCGTTGAGGCACGTCCCAATCTGTTTAATGATTGGCTCAAGCTGAAGGGTAAACTGGGTGGACAGCATAAAGTACCTCGACTGAGCAATTCGCGCGAACACATCGAACAACTGCTTTCGTTAAATGCACAATGAGAAATCCAAGAAACATAAAAGGCATTAAGAGATTATGGAATTTGAGAACATTCTTTCTCATTTTCTCATTTTCTCAATTCCTCATTTTCATGGGTTGTGCTCGTATGGGTTCGCCTGATGGTGGATGGTATGATGACGATCCTCCCGTAGTGATTGGCAGCACCCCTGCTGACAAAGCTACTGGCGTGAAGTCAAAGAAGATTACCATCTATTTCGATGAGTTCATCAAACTGGCAGATCCTACGCAGAATGTTATTGTATCTCCGCCACAGATGGAGATGCCGGAAATAGCTGATAAGGGTAAGAAAATCGTTGTGGAACTGAAAGACACACTGAAACCCAATATGACTTATACCATCGACTTCAGTGATGCCATCAGTGACAACAATGAGGATAATCCTTTAGGCAACTATACCTTTACTTTCTCTACAGGCGAACAGACAGACACGCTCGAGGTGTCAGGTACCGTGCTTTCTGCTGAGAACTTAGACCCGCTATCAGGAATTCTGGTCGGATTATATAGCGATTTGGCAGACTCTGCCTTCCGTACCAAACCCCTGTTGCGTGTTTCTCGTACGGATGCTAACGGACATTTCGTGATAAAAGGTGTCGCAGAGGGTGAATACCGCATCTATGCTCTGCAGGATGTTGATGCCAATTACAAGTTCTCGCAGAAGAGTGAGATGATTGCCTTCTCGCACGACACCTATAAGCCTACGGTCAAGCCCGATATGCGACAGGATACTATTTGGCGCGATACACTGCATATCGACAGTATTCGTCAGGTAAGTTATATGCACTACTATCCAGACAATATCGTGCTGACGGCATTCCAGGAGACGCAGACAGATCGCTATCTGCTGAAGACGGAGCGTAAGGATGCTGACCGCATACAGGTGTTCTTCAGCTATGGCAATGAGCAGCTGCCCATCCTTCGTGGCTTGAACTTCAATAGTGACAATGCCTTTGTCGTTGAGACCAGCGCCAAGAAAGACTCTATCACCTATTGGCTGCGCGATACATTGTTAGTCAATCAGGATACGCTGTCGTTTGAGATGACCTATCTGATGACCGACTCATTAGGAAAACTGATTTCAAAGATTGATACGATTGAGGCACTGGCCAAGACTCCTTATGCCAAGCGCCAGAAAACCAAGCAGAAGGAATACGAGGCATGGCTGAAGGTGCAGGAGAAGAAGCGTAAGCGTGAAGAACCTTACGATAGCATCTATCCTATAAAGCCTCTGGAGGTTAGATACAGTGCTCCACAGGCGATGGATCCCAATCGCTCCATCTCTATCGAGTTGCCCACACCGCCGGCAGTGTTGGATACAACGGGTATCCACCTCTATTCGAAGATAGATACGCTATGGTATCGGGCTAATTTCGAATTCCGACAACGGGACAACCTTTTGCGCAACTATGAGCTGTTAGTCGACTGGCACCCCGGAATGGAGTATAGCTTTGAGGTTGACAGTGCGGCCATTGTTGACATCTACGGTAAGGCGTGTGATGCCTTCAAACAAGGTATTAAAGTGAAGACGCTGGACGACTATGCCACGCTCTTCTTCGATATCACAGGCTGTCCAGATAGTGCTTCCGTGATAGTACAACTGCTCGATAAGAGTGAGAAGGTAATCGCAGAGAGTAGCATGGAGGACGACCATACTGCCCCCTTCTATTATGTTGCGCCAGGCGTCTACTACGCACGAGCCTTTATCGACCGTAATGGCAATGGGGTATGGGATACCGGCAACTACGACGCTGACGAACAGGCTGAAGCAGTATATTACTATTCTCGCAAGATAGAGACGAAGGCCAAGTTTGATATCACGCTGTCGTGGAATCTGAAGGGTAAACCGCTCGATCAGCAGAAGCCCTCAGACCTTGTTAAGAAGCAAAATACCAAGAAGCGACAGCAGAAGAATCGTAATGCCGACCGTGCTGCTAAGTTGGGAATAGTATATGTGAAGCGTAAATAGAATAAACTGATTAGAAACTAAAACATAATAGATATGAAACGACTTATTGTATTATGGATATTTGCAATGACATTCCTGTCATCGTTTGCCCAGTGTGGTATTGATAATAATGCCTTTAAGTCTGGCGAGTTTGTAGGCTACGACCTCTATTTCAACTGGAAGTTCGTCTGGATGAAGGTCGGTACTGCCTCCATGTCAACCGTGAATTCTACTTTCAACGGACAGGATGCCTATCGTTGTAGTCTGATTACCCGTGGTAACAGTAAGCTGGACAATATGTTCGTTATGCGCGACACGTTGCTCAGCTATACTACCAAGGACCTTGCACCCCTCTACTATCGTAAGGGAGCCCGTGAAGGCAAGCGCTACTATGTCGATGAGCTCTGGTACACCTATCCCAAAGGCAACTGCCACCTCAAGCAGCATGAGATCAATAGCCGTGGCGAGCACTATTGGAAGGAGTCAGAGTATAAAGACTGCATCTATGATATGATGAGTGTCTATCTCCGTGCCCGCAACTTCGATGCCTCTAAGCTGAAGGTAGGCGACAAGATTCCCCTTCCTATTGCCGATGCCTCAAAGATTGCCAACTCTTGGCTGAAATACAATGGTATCACCAATGTGAAGATGAAGAATAGCGATACTAAGTTCCGTTG
>JAILMS010000025.1 GCA_024692385.1 Prevotella sp.
TAGGACCTGTCTCGTGGGTGACATGTACGCACGAGCCGTCTTGTATATTGGTACGGTCGCCAATAGTGATGGGGGCTACATCGCCTCGAACAACGGCATTGAACCAGACAGAGCACTGGTCGCCCATCTGTACATCGCCAATAATGGTGGCGTTCTCACTGAAATAGCAGTCTTTTCCCCACTTGGGTGTCAGACCTTGGTAACTCTTAATCAATGCCATGTTTGAAATTGAGGAATTGAGGAAATGAGAAATTGAGAAATTGAGGAAATGAGGAAATGAGAAATTGAGGAATTGAGAAATTGAGGAAATGAGAAATTGAGGAAATGAGAAATTCTTTGACCTAAAGGTACAAAGTGTGGCGTTGCAATGAGGAAATGAGAAATTGAGGAAATGAGAAATTGAGGAATTGAGAAATTGAGGAATTGAGGAAATGAGAAATTGAGGGATTAAAAAACGGCGGAGAGGACTTTCTCTGTTGCTCCTGAGAGACTGGCGACATAGGCTCCAGCCTTCTCGCCCAGCTCCTTCATCAGTTCGGGATGCTCCTCGAAGCCCTGCATATAGCGACGGAAGTCGTCAGCATTGCCAATCTCCAAGCCGCCACCACAGTTTTTCAGGCCTTGTGCTTCCTGGAAGCGCTGGTTGTTGGGGCCGAAGAATACGGGGACATCCCAGACGGCAGCCTCCAGCGTGTTATGGATGCCTACACCAAAACCTCCACCAACATAGGTCACATCGGCATAGTGGTAGATGCTACTCAACAGGCCGAAGCAGTCGATAATCAAGACGTTGGCGTCTGACAGTTGAGAGGTGACAGTTGACAGTTGAGAGTTGGCTACCGCACTATATCTTACGACCTTACGGCCTTCGAGCTGATGCTCTATCTGCTGCAGGTGTTCCTCGCCAATGACATGGGGAGCGATAACGAGTTTCCAGTCAGGATGCTCGTTGAACCAAGGGATGAAAATCTCTTCGTCGGGCTGCCATGAAGAGCCGGCGATGAAGCACTTGCTATTACCCTTGAACTGCTCGACGATGGGCAGCTGCTTGGCAGCGGCCTTGATCTGCAGCACACGGTCGAAGCGGGTATCGCCAACTACAGTGACATCGGTGATACCGATAGTGGCCAAGAGGTCGCGGCTTACCTCATTCTGCACAAAGAAATGGGTGAAGCACTTCAGCACACGGCTGTACTGCTTGCCATACCAGCGGAAGAACACCTGACCAGGACGGAAGATGCTGCTGACGCTATAGACGGGCACACCACGATGGCGCAGAATATGAAGGTAGTTATACCAGAACTCGTACTTGATGAAGAACGCCATAACGGGGCGAATGGTACGCAGGAAACGGCGTGCATTGAAAATGGTGTCGAGGGGCAGGTAGCAGATGATGTCGGCACACTCGTAGTTCTTGCGCACCTCATAGCCTGAGGGCGAGAAGAACGTCAGCAGAATCTTGTATTCAGGATGCTCACGACGCAACTGCTCCATAAGGGGACGCCCCTGCTCAAACTCTCCCAGCGAGGCGGCATGGAACCACACATACTGGGCATTGGGGTCTATCTTCTCTTTAATGGTGCGGATAGCCTGGCGCTCACCACGCCACATCTTGCGGACCTTCTCATTGAAGATGCTCAGAACGGCAACACCACACAGGTAGAGAAATATGACGACGTTATACACTAGATTAAGAATTAGATATTAGACATTAACCAAGTGTTTCGATTGCTCGCTTCATGCGCTTCAACGTCTCCTCCTTGCCTAAGAAGGCAGAGATGTCGAACATGCCTGGACCCTTGCCTTCGCCAACCAGCGTCAGGCGCCAAGCATTCATGATGTTGCCCAGCTTATACTCCTTCTGCTCAATCCAGGCGTGGACAATCTTCTCCTGATTCTCCAATGAGAAGTCGTCGATGGCTTCCAGCACCTGCATCAGCTCAGTGAGCTGAGCAGCGCTATCTTCCTTCCAGCGCTTCTTGGCAGTCTTCTCGTCATACTCGGTGGGAGCTACGAAGAAGAAAGAGCAGAGGGGCCACATCTCATGAACGAACGACACGCGGTCTTTCATCATGCGGGTTACTTCCAGCACGCGCTCGAAGGTCTCGTTAGGACAGTGCTCCTTGACGATAGGCTCGAACAGGGTGGCAATCTCCTCGTTAGACTTCTTGAGGATATACTCGTGGTTGAACCAGATAGCCTTCTCGTAGGCAAACTTGGCACCAGCCTTAGAGCATTTGGTGATATCAAACAGGGGAACAAGCTCGTCGAGCGTGAAGAGTTCCTGCTCAGTACCAGGATTCCATCCCAGCAGGGCGAGGAAGTTGATAACGGCCTCAGGGAAGTAGCCATCCTCACGATAGCCACGAGAGGTCTCGCCACTCTTGGGGTCTTTCCACAACAAGGGGAATACGGGGAAGCCCAGACGATCACCATCACGCTTAGAGAGCTTACCCTTGCCATCAGGCTTCAACAGCAGAGGCAGGTGGGCAAACTGAGGCATGGTATCCTCCCAGCCGAAAGCACGATAAAGCATGACGTGCAGGGGAGCTGAGGGCAACCACTCCTCACCACGGATAACGTGAGAGATCTCCATCAGGTGGTCGTCGACAATATTAGCCAAATGATAGGTGGGCAGCTCGTCGGCACTCTTGTAAAGCACCTTGTCGTCGCAGATATCGCTCTTGACGCGCACCTCACCACGGATGAGGTCGTTGACAAGAATCTCCTGACCAGCCTCTACCTTGAAGCGGACAACATACTGCTTGCCATCGGCAATCAGTGCGTCGACCTCTTCCTTTGACATCGTCAGCGAGTTACGCATCTGCTGGCGGGTATGACAGTCGTACTGGAAATTCTGAATCTCAGCACGCTTGGCCTCCAACTCCTCAGGAGTATCGAAGGCGATATAGGCCTTATCAGCATCCAGCAACTGCTGAACATACTTCTTATAAATGTCGCGGCGCTCGCTCTGGCGGTAAGGACCCTTGTCGCCACCAAACGATACGCCCTCATCAAACTTGATGCCGAGCCACTTGAAAGACTCGATGATATATTCTTCTGCTCCAGGCACGAAACGATTACTATCGGTATCCTCAATACGGAACACTAAATCGCCTCCATGCTGCTTGGCGAACAGATAGTTATACAAGGCAGTGCGAACACCACCGATATGCAAAGCACCCGTAGGACTGGGCGCAAAACGAACTCTTACTCTTCTTTCTGACATGTATTAATATGTATTTTGTCTGCAAAGGTACAAAATAAATATGAATTATGAATGCAACACCACACTTTTCTGCGAAAAGAATTATGAATTGTGAATAATTTTGTATCTTTGCACGGTAAAAATATTAATATCGTATGAAAGAACTCCATTGGCGTGACATTCTCATCCGCACAATACTCATCATCACGACCGTGACTATCGTGGTGTGGTCGATGCCACATGACAGTCGTAGCTATTTCCACGCAGAACAGGGCAAGCCCTGGAAATATGCCGACTTCACAGCACCCTTCGACTTCCCCATCTATAAGTCGGAGAGCGTGATCCGCGAAGAGCGCGACAGTGCCATGAAGCAGTATGAGCCCTACTACAAGTATAACCAGCTGGTAGAGCAGGAGATGGTGCAGAGGTTCTACAGGGACTATGCCGACGGCATCCCCGACCTGCCCGCCAAGTTCAAGGGCATCATCTCGAACAGGCTGCACGAGATATACCAGCAGGGCGTCATCGACCAGAAGGACTATGCGGGGCTGGTGAGCGACACCACTTCTACGATTCGCATCGTCAACGACAAGCAGGCAACGAGTATATCAGTGGTGGATGTATACTCTCCCAAAATGGCTTACGAAGAGCTATTCGAAGACGAGGAGCTG
Organism: Prevotella sp.; assembly: GCA_024692385.1. Lineage (GTDB taxonomy): Bacteria > Bacteroidota > Bacteroidia > Bacteroidales > Bacteroidaceae > Prevotella. The sequence continues at coordinate 3,880 of JAILMS010000025.1, forward strand.
GCAGCGGTACGCTCCATTCTACAGAAATGTGACCTCAACGAATATATCACGCCCAACCTGACCTACGACCGCGAACGCAGCGAGGCCAGCAAGAACGACCTGCTGGCAGGCATCGCCTTGGCCAGTGGCGTGGTACAGAAAGGACAGAAGATTATTGACCGCGGCGACATCGTCACGGAGAAGACCTACCGCATCATCGAGTCATTCAAGAAGGAGAACGAGCTGCGCAACGAGGACGTCAAGCAGAACCACCTATCGCTCTTCGGACAGATTCTCTATGTCACCATCCTTGTGCTGAGCTTCACCATCTACCTGAGCCTCTACCGCAAGGACTACTTCCAGAAGCCTCGCAGCACGACGATGCTCTACGCGATGATTATCATCTTCTCAGTATTGACGGCACTGTTTATGCGCAACACCTTTGTGCACGTCTATCTGCTACCATATGCGATGGTACCTATCTTCATTCGTGTCTTCATGGACTCGCGTACAGCCTTCATGACGCACATCACGATGGTATTGATATGTGCCGTCATGCTGCAGCATCCCTTCGAGTTTATCGTTATGGAGACAGTGGCTGGTCTGGTGGCTATCAGCAGTCTGAGGGAACTGTCACAGCGCTCTCAGCTCTTCAAGACGGCCATCTTCGTTACCGTCAGCTGTATAGCCGTGAATATTGCCTTTGACTGGATACACAGCGATGGAGTGACGCAGATAGACTACAGCTACTACAACTATCTGGTGGCAAACGGTATCGCCTTGCTCTTCGCCTATCCGCTCCTTTATATTATCGAGAAGACCTTTGGATTTACCAGTGATATCACACTCATCGAGCTCTCTAATACGAACAACGAGCTGCTGAGAAAAATGAGTGAGGTGGCACCAGGCACCTTTAACCACTCTATTCAGGTGGCCAACCTGGCGGGCGAGATAGCCAACAAGATTGGTGCCAAGGCACAGCTGGTTCGTACTGGTGCACTGTATCACGACATCGGAAAGCTGTCGAATCCTATATATTATACGGAGAACCAGTCGGGCATCAATCCTCACGAGATGCTGTCGGACATTGAGTCGGCACAGATTATTATCAGTCACGTAACGGAAGGCTTGAAGATGGCAGACAAGTATGACCTGCCCAGCGTCATCCGCTACTTCATCGCTACCCACCACGGACTGGGCAAGGCTAAATACTTCTATGTGCATTACCACAACGAGCATCCGGATGAGCCCGTTGACGACTTACTGTTCACATACCCTGGACCTAATCCGTTTACGCGTGAGCAGGCCTGTCTGATGATGGCCGACACGGTAGAGGCCGCATCGCGCTCCCTACCCGACTATACGGAACAGTCTATCCGCGACCTGGTAGAACGTCTGATTGACGGACAGGTGGCTGACGGCTATTTCCGCGAGTGCCCTATCACCTTCCGCGACATCCAGTATGCCAAGACAGTACTCATTGAGAAGCTGAAAACGATTTATCATACTCGTGTCAATTATCCGTCAGAGAAAAAATCTGTGTGATATTGGCTGAAAAGTAAAGAAAAAGCACCGTTTTTTCTGCACACTTTGGCACATTTGTGCAACAAGTGTGCAGTTTTTAGTTAATAAGCGTTAATAATGATTGCACTTTTGCAGCCATTTTGTGCAATACGCTTACCTTTGCAGCCGATTTTAAACAAAATTAATCAAAAAGTAATGAAAAAGATTGTTTTATCGCTGATTGTTTTCACGATGACAACGGT
>JAILMS010000053.1 GCA_024692385.1 Prevotella sp.
GTAACTCGCGGAACACGTGTTGAGGATGCTGGACACCTGTCATCTTTTGGTGTGTCAGCCATCAAAACTAATACAAATGTATCGGCTGAGCAGTTTGCTGCTGCTACGCCCGATTTCTTCTATAATCTGCAGGCAACAAAAAATACTAACGATGTCTTCGAGATAGCGCAGGATTATTATTGGCCTACCTCTGACGAGAAGCTCTTCTTCTATGCCTATACGCCTTATGGCAATAACAAAGTACAGATTTCGGATCAGTCGGCTGGCGGTGCTCAGAAGGTGATGCTCACTGTGGATACTGATGTAGAGAATCAGGTAGACCTGATGACTGCCAGTGCTGAGACTACGGCCTTCAATAGTGCTTCTGGCAATCAGAAGAAGAGTAGTGTGGGTTTGAACTTCAAGCATGAGTTGACGGCCATTCGCTTCGTCATTGGTGAGCAGTGGCTGGCAGGTCGCATCAAGAGCGTGGGTATCTATAATGTTCATGGTAAGGGTACCATGACTATTGGTGCCGACGATGCCTCTAAGTGGGAGTGGAAGAATATGGATGGTACGCAGAGCTATTCTGCTAGCGATGATTTTGTGCTGACAGTCAACAAATCAGGCCTCAATGGTACAAATAATGAGCAGTTTATTGATGATGAGAATCTGTATTTCCTGATGATTCCGCAGTCGTTTGATGGTAATGACGATGCCTATATCGAGGTGAAGTATCAGGACCTTACCTATGAATATACCGTAACAGCTCCTCTCAAGGGAATGGCAGCGTGGCAGCGTAACACTACTGTTACCTATGCTATCTCCTCTCACGAACTGACCAAGCTGAAGATTGGTAGCATTGCATGGCCCGATGAGTCAGGTGATAAATTTAAAGGTGTGAAGACAAGTTTTGCTAATGGCGATGCCGTAGGACTCTATGTCGTTGATACCAATGGTACTGATATACTCCATTATAATGTACAATGTACTTACAATAATGGCAGTTGGACAGTGCATCATCCAACAAACAATCCTGTCTACAAGCTTCCTGGCCGTCAGTATTTCTTCTACTATCCCTACACCTCTACTCCTGATACCAAATATCCTGTAGGAGGACAGGGTACCACAGATACGGCTGCCGATGCCTTCTTCGCTCCGCTTATTAATGGCTGGGAGCCTGTGCTCTTGCAGAATGGTGATTCACCTGCCACGCTCAATGCTCAAGATTTGCAGGTTGGTAAGGGTATAGACCATGCAACAATAGCCTCCACCATCAATGCTACGATGGCACACCAGATGAATATTGCAGTGTTTACATTGGGCACGACGTATGTTCCTGAAAAGGGATATAAAGATGCCTGCTACCATTTGAGTACCGATGCTAATTACAAGTGGGTACATACAAGTACTTATGATGTTGTTGACGATCACTACGCAATCGTAGCTTCTTCTAAGTTTACAGGCAATACTCGTCCATATAAGAAGCCTGCATCGGGAACAACTCCTGACACATATTACTATGTGTTCAAACCTGTTAGTAATAATCAGGCTGGAACAGACTTGGCTGCTGTCCAAGCAGATAATGTAACTGTTGACTGGTCTGAAAACTACAAGACTGCAGAACGTGGAAAGAAATTTGTTAAAGTTGTTGAGTCTAAACGTACAGAGTATGTGTCGAATAGGCACGTTGAAATAAGCAATAATTCTTATACTTTAGCGGTAGGTGATGTCTTCTATTCTAATGGCGCCTTAAGCCATACGTTGATTTCTGCTTCTAGCAATGCATGTTATCCTACGGCTATTGGGTTAGTGTATTCTTTGTCAACATCTGCAAAAGATAAACAAATAAATGCAAATTATAAACATGGAAGTGTAATCTCACTAACTCGTAGAGCAGCTAATAATAGTAACAATATTAGCACTGTTTGGGCCGCAACAGATTCATATGCAGCTACCCACCAAATGACCGACGTAATGTATTGGTATAATAATGCGAGTCAGCAAATAAGTGCCGTCTTGGGTGATAAGGAAGGACTTACCCATTGTAGGACAGCTATGGCAAATAGTCACTATTCAGAGTGTAATGCTATGATACAAGCATCAACGGAGTACTCGGCAACCTATCCCACACCGAGTTCTTGTAGCGGATGGTTCTTGCCCTCAACGGGACAAATCTTCGAGTGCTTCTCTACATTCTGTGCTAGTTTCCCAGCTCTGTCAGAATTCACGGGAGGTGTTTCCGATAATAGTTCACGTAATTTTGGCGTATCTAAGCCTGTGAAATCTACTTTGGATGCAGAATTTAAAAAGCATTTTACAGATGCGGGGTTCTCAGAAAGTCAATTCGATGGTTTAAGACTAGATCATAGTCCTTACTACTATGCCTCAACAGAAGCTTCTGCTGAAATAGTATATACATTAGATTTACATAATAATGATACCCATGTAATCTTTACATGGCGTGCTCAAACATGGTATAAAAAGAATTATCCGGATCGTGTCATTCGCTCTTACCTTGTGTTCTAGAACACACCGGGACAGTCCCTCTGTGCGATGAGAATAAGATAACAAGTGTCACTGTCACGCGTAAACTGCTGACAGATACGGTGATAAGTGTGACACTTGAAAATAGAATCCCCACCGTGTGACAGGCGGTGGGGATAACAAAGAAAAACTTAAAAATGCAGATACACACCCTGCAAAGCGTTGCAGGATTTTTAGTTAATAATAACATTAAATTTTAGGTTTTCGGGAGTCGACGCTGTGAAGCGGC
>JAILMS010000115.1 GCA_024692385.1 Prevotella sp.
AGGAGAAGGTCGATGCCATCCTCTCTACCGACATCGAGATACCCGCTCGCCTGCAAGCCTTCATGAAGGGCCAGAAGCAGAGCGTCCCCATGACGAAGAACTTCCAGGACTTCAAGGCCTACCTCATGCAGCAATAACAGCTGCTGGCATGGTTATTGTCCTATAGCTTGTCTGTATTCCAGTAATTTGTTCTGATAGTCGGCAAAGGCATCGGTCTGTTTGTCGAGCGACTGCTGGTATAGCAGCTGGGCTTCGAGCAGGTCAGACATCTTGGAGGTACCGGCACGATAGTAGTCGCGGTTCAGTCGTAGATTCTCGCTGGCCTGTTCGATGCTGCGTTTGGCTAACAGCAACTGCTGATAACTCTCCTCTACCCCATTCCACGCGTTCAGCATTCGTATCTTGAGTAGTTGGGTGTTATCCTCTAACTGCTCAACGGCTTTCTGGTGTTCTATCTTGCGGCGCTTGATGGCATGCGAGCCACCCCACCAGTCGGAGATGGGCACGCTAACGGTGGCGAAGATCATGCCAAACGTGTGATTGTTGTCCAGCAGATTATGGTAGTTGTAACCTGCACCTACAGCGACTGTTGGCAGATTCTGGCCAACGGCCATCTTCTTCTGTAGTCCAGTAGCTTCAACCTGTTTGCTCAGCAACTGATATTCGGGAACACTCTGCACATTGAAATCTCCATGGAGAAGCTGTTCCGTTGTTTCCGTCTGATAGCTGATAACAAACGACGTGTCGCGCAGGCCGCAATACTGAGATAGCAAGAGGCGGACGATGGAGATGCCGTTCTGCAACTTCAAACGCTGACTCTGGATGTCGTTCTGTCGCAGTTGTACCTGCAACAGGTCGTTGCGCATGGCCAAACCGGCACGCACAGCTACATCGACATCCTTATGGATGCCAGCCAACAGTGTGTCTACTGCCTCGACGGTCTTCATCTTCTCCTGTAGCGAGACCAACTGCCAGAAGTACTGCTCAGCTGTCTTCTCTACCTCGTTTTCTGACAGTTGCAACTGCAGGCGACTCACGTCCTCGCCCACCTTGGCTAACTTGTTGCCATTGATAATCTGACCACCAGCAAAGACGGGTTGCACGGCCATCAGCGAGCCAATGGTACCGTTTTTCATCATCGAGATGCTGATGGGGTTGGACATGGCAGCAAGTGCTTCGGCAGGGAGCATCTGTGCCAGACTGGCGCCCAACTCTGGCGAAATCATTCCCGACGGATCGATGTCCATCTTCGCCATTCCCTTGTTGGCATTAAACCACAGACCTGTGCCACTGATATTAGGGAAATACTTGGTAAACGCCTCCTTGCGCTGCTGGCGGGCAGCATCGATACTATGTCGCGCATGGCGAATGGCGATGTTGTTATGAAGAGCAGAGTCCTTGAGCTGCTCTAAAGTATAAGTCTGTGCTACGGAATAATCGCAGCATACAAAACAAGCAATGAGGGCTAATAACTTTTTCATAATTACTATTTATTTACTTGCCAATAAACTACAGGTAACATGGTAACAACCATGATGAGTGAGCCTATACCACCTGCAAAGATGGTGACGCCCACGGGCATCCAGAACGACGATTGAGCGATAATCATTGGCACCACACCAACGGCTGTTGTCGCTGTGGTCAGGAAGATGGGTACCATGCGGCGCTTGCCAGCTTCGTAGGCCGCCTGCTTTACGGACACACCTTTTTGAATCAGGTCGTTGGCATGCTCAAAGATGAGTATCTCGTTACGCATAATCATTCCCATCAGCGTGATGAGTCCGAAGATAGAGGTGAGTCCCAAGGCACGATTCATCAGTCCCAGGCCAATCAGTGCTCCAGGAATCATCAGTGCCAGTGCCACCATACAGATAATGGTGATACCATATCTCTTGAAGTTGAACAGCAGGAAGAAGAACACGATGATCTCCGCAATAGCAATGCCACCAAAGATCTGTGGCAACGCCTCGTCACCATATTCTATCTCGCCACCCACCTCAGTACGGATGCCTTGTGGCAGCTTTATATCCTCCTGCATCACGCGGGCAATCTCTTTCTCGATAGGAGCAGTATAGACGCCCTGTGCAAACTGGGCAGTAACAGTGATGCAACGCTCACCACCACGATGCATAATGCGACTCTCGCTCCACTTGGGCTGCACTTTGGCTATCTGGCGCAAAGGCACGGTGGTATTAGTTGAGAGTTGGAAGTTGAAAGTTGAAAGTTGAGAGCCTGCAGCAGAAACCAATGACGCAGGCGATGCAATGCCCAGGTTTGCGATATCTGAGAAGGTCATGTCAGCATCGTCCTTTACGACGATGGGCAGCTCGTAGTTGTCTTCCCAGATTTGTCCCACACGCAAGTCACTTGATGTCGCGCTCAGCGCCAACTGGGCAGTGGTGCGTGTAATACCCAACTGTGCCGATGTCACAGGGTCTAGTTCGACATTGATGATGGGATAAGGCTGGAAGTGATCGGTGTGTACCCACTCCAGTTCAGGCATCTTTCGCATGCGCTCCATCAGTCGCTCGGCCACCACATGCAGCGAGTCGAGATTGTCGCCATAGAAACGATATTCTAGCTCGTTCACCTCCAGATAGTCCAGCCGTTTGAACTTCACATAGGCATTGGGGAATGACTCGCTCAACTGGGGTTGATACTGTCTTAATAGGTCGATGGTGGCTTTGTCGCTCTTGGTGTTCACGATAAACTGCGCATAGTTGTTGCCTGCCATCTGTGGGGCGTAGGCATCCATGAATCGTGGTGACGAACAGCCGATGAAACCTGTGATGCTGGTGATGCGGTCGTCATTGGCCAGAATGTGGCGGACAGAATCAGCAATTACCTCGGTCTCGGCCAGTCCCTTGCCATCTGGCAGGAATATCTCGACAGCAAACTGGTCGCGGTCGGCATAGGGGAACAGTCGAATCTTCAGTGTAGGGGCAATGAGGCACGACAGCAGGATAATAACGATGCCACCATAGATAGTGAGCCGAGGATGGCCGAAGGTCCAGTCAAGCACCTTATTGTATGTTCGCTGTACCCACTTCGTAATCTTGTTACCATCGGTACTCACCTTGCCAGGCTTGATGATACGTGTTTCGAGGAACGGAATCACCGTTACTGCCAGTATTAGCGACACCATCAGGTTGATGGTAATGGTAACGGGGAAATCCTCCAGACAGTCGTGGAACATACCCTTCATTGTAATCAGGAAGGGATAGAAGATGGCACAGATACAGATGGTGGCCAACAGCATGGGCATGAAGTACTGGCGCGCCGACTCGATGGCAGCATCGAAGGGCTTGAGGCCTTTACCCAAATATTCCAGATAGCCATCGATGACCACAATGGAGTTGTCTACAATCATTCCTAACACGACGATGAGTGCCGCCAGCGTCACGATGTTCAGTTCAATGCCCATCATATACATGATAGCCACGCTAACGAATGTGCTGAGCGGGATGGTGATAGCAGCCACGATGGCCGAACGAATGGGGAACAGCACCATCATGACAAGGATGATGATAGCCATCGAAATGAGCAGGTCGCGCAGGAAGTCGCTCACACTCATCGCCACTACTTTAGGCTTGTCAGCTATGCGGGTCACCTTCACATCTTCGGGGAGCTCGTTCTGGCTGAACTCCTTCAGCACTTTATCCACCTGCTCGCCATACTGCACCACGTTGTTGCCAGGCGTCATCTCCATCGACAGCAGCACACAAGGATGTCCGTCCTGTTCGATACGACTCGACATGGGTTCGTATTCGCGCACCACACGAGCCACATCGCGCACACGAGCCACCTTGCCCGTTGCAGGGTCAGAGAAGATAATCTGGTTGGCAATCTCCTCTTCGCTGTTCTCCTGAGCCTCTACGTGGATGGGAATCTGTTGGTCATCGTCGCTAATGGAACCACTCATCGTAGTAATACCCTGAGCCTGAAGACGTGAGAACAGCATCTGTTGACCAATGCCATAGGCCTGCAGGCGCTGCCGATCGATATAGAGCGATATCTGCTCCTTTTGCTCACCAAAGAGTTTGACATTCGCTACCGATGGGATACGGCGCAGGCGGTCGCTCAAGTCGTCGCTATATGTTTTAAGTTCGCGGTAGCTACGCTGATCGCTCTCAATAGCGATAAGCAGTGCTGAGGTGTTACCGAAGTCATCGTTTACCACGATGGCCAGCACACCACTAGGCAACTGAGCCTTAAAACCATTCAGACCATGTTTAATCTTCGACCATACCTCATCCTTGTTGTTCACATCGTCGTTCAGTTTCACCATCACAATGCACATACCGTTCTGCGATTGCGTGGTCGTCTTCTTACGATTCACCTCGTCATAGGTGAAGAGGTAACGCTCCAGCGGACGAGCCACTTGTTGTTCCACCTCCTCGCTAGTGGCACCAGGATACACTGCCACTACCACACCCTGTCGGATGGTGGCATGTGGAAATTCGTCCTTCGGCATGATGTACATGCCGTAGATGCCCATCACAAACAGAATGCCAACGATGAGCAATGATATCGAGTAATGCTCCAACGGCCATCGGAGCCAGTTCTTCTTATTTCCCATACTTCTTACATCTTATTTCTTCCATCATACATCAGAAAACAACCTTGGTGTTTTCACTCAGTTTCTGGTATCCCTCGGTAATCACACGAGCACCTTCAGTCATGCCATCAGTAATAGCGATACGGTTACCTATGGTTTCGCCTGTAGTAATGGTGCTGCGATGAGCAGTACTATCATTAGCTACTGTCCACACAAACAAGCTACCATCAGCCTTACGCTGAACAGCCGTCACGGGCAGCGACAGTTCTCTGCTTGGTTTCTCGATATTTCCAAACTGAACACTAGCCACCATGCCTGGCAACAACTTGCGATTGCCATTAGCCACATGGATACGGATATCGTAGGTATGTGTGAGCGCATCGGCTTGCACACCTTTTTCTATCCTGCCGCCAGTAAAGCTGCTATTGATGGCGTCGACCTTAATAATAGAAGAGGTGTTAGCACCAATGCCACTGATTTCGGCCTCAGGGATAGAGACTTTAACCTTTACCGTTGAGATATTGAGGATGCTCACTACCGCCTGTGAAGGTAAAGCCGTTTCTCCTGCACCAATAAGCTTACGACCAATAATACCACTAACGGGAGCCACCAGTCTGCAGTCGGCCAAGTTCTTCTTAGCCACCTCATGCTGCGACTTGGCCTGAGCCACCTTGCTCTGTATCTCTACCCACTGCACCTCGGGCAGCGAGCCGTTGTCGTGTAGCATTTTGAAGCGCACCAGTGCGTCGTTGGCCTGCACCATCTGTGCCTCGGCACCATGAAGCAGGTTGCGCGCTTGCGTGTCGTCCATCTCAGCTATCAGCTGCCCTTTGCCGACTGCCTGTCCTTCGTTCACCAGCATGCGCTTTATAACACCCATACCAGTAAAGCTGACTGCAGTAGCCTCTTGCTCTTCGACAATGCCCACATACGTTTGTCCGTTGGTACTTGTGGTAGTTGTCGCTACCTCTGTTTTCACTCTAATAGGAGCTTTTGCGTTCTGCTCCTTCCTCTCACTACAGCTGCTAACGGCTAATAGCCCACAGCCAATTGCTAAGCATAATACCTTTTTCATCACTAAATGTTTTATTTTGGCTGCAAAGGTAGTGTAAAATCAATCATAAATAATGTTCAATTTCACTTCGTTTCTTATCAATTCTGCATAGAGATTCCAAAACAAACATAATTTATAACAAATTAAACACAAGAAACGGGAAATAATCACTATCTTTGCACCATGAAACAGCATGAAGAAGTTACATTCCAGACTTTGGCCGATAATGAGGATGTCCAGATTGGCTATTCCGACAGCGACATTATGGTGGTGGACAGCATTCAGCAATTCACTGAAATTAATATTGCTCATGTGTCTATGAATGCTATTGTTATCTGTACTGACGGAAAAGTGCAGGCACAGATGAATGGCATAAAGATGGAGCTGCATAAGAACCAGATTGCTATTGTTCCGCAAAACGTCACAATAACCGATGTGATGATTAGTCCTGATTTCAATCTGAAGGGTATGTTCCTTACCAATCGCATCTTGCGCAGTTTCCTAAATGAGAAAATAAGTATCTGGAACGACATGATGTATATCCATCGCCAGCATATCGTAACGATGGATGAAGACGAGATACTCTTCTACACCCACTTCTACGACATGATAACGCTGGCTATCGAGCGAGGCAAGGAGAATCCTTATCATACTGAAATCATCCAGGCACTGCTCCGTTCAGCTATCCTCGGCCTTTGCGGTACCATGAAGTGGATGCTGTCGAACGAAAATCATGAAACACACACGACAGACAGTTATTTCCAGCGTTTTCTAGACCTGCTGCACACTAATGATGTGAAGCGTCAAACAGTAGAAAGCTACGCCAGCGAACTTTGTATCACGCCCAAATACCTCACAGCCGTCTGTAAGAAGAACTCAGGAAAGACAGCCAATGAATGGATTACGGAACATGTATTAGAGGACATCCGTTACTATCTGAAGCAGACTGATCTCAGCGTCAAACAGATTTGCGACCGCCTCGGATTCCCTAACCCATCGTTCTTCGGCAAGTATGTCAAAGACCATTTCGGCATGACACCGAAGGAATTCAGAAATAGCTAACCCATACCATTCATCACATTCTGGGAATCATTTGTTTATTGTTTATTGGCTATTGTTTATTGGATACATAAAAGCAGGAGCACCCGAACCCTCGGATGCTCCCTTCTTTTTTTAAAAACTCCCCACCCCTCGGGGAGGTCAGGAGGGGGTACTCCTTCTCATTTTCTCATTTTCTCAATTTAGCGCACAAGCGCTAACTCCGAGCGTAGTACCCAGTGCTGTCAGCACCGTCACGACGATATGTATCACCGTCTTCCAAAATTCTTTGTTCTTCATAAGACTTCTTCCTTATTAGTTTAACATAACGATAATATTAACAAAAACAATAAAAACCAGCTGCGCACAGCCATTAGACGTCAGACATCATCCCTCAGCCCTCTTACTTCATACTTCAGCCCTCAGCCTTCATACTTCAGCCCTCAGCCTTCATACTTCAGCCTTCATTTGTTTTTAAGCCCGCCAGGGCGATTGTTTTTGCTTCTGGGAGATGGTAGCCACGACAGTGGCTGTGACGAGTGGTATGTTGCTGGCGTAAAAGCTCGCTTTTAAAGACAGCGGCATGC
>JAILMS010000140.1 GCA_024692385.1 Prevotella sp.
GTACCAGAGAGACCGAAGAAGATAGCGGTGTTCTTGCCATCCATATCGCAGTTAGCAGAGCAGTGCATAGAAGCGATGCCCTTCAATGGCAAGTAGTAGTTCTGCATAGAGAACATACCCTTCTTCATCTCACCACCATACCATGTGTTGATGATGCACTGCTCACGAGAAGTAGTGTTGAAGGCAACACAAGTCTCTGAGTTCAGACCCAGCTCCTTGTAGTTCTCTACCTTTGCCTTTGAAGCGTTATAGATAACGAAGTTTGGCTCGAACTTCTCCAGCTGCTCAGCAGTAGGCTGGATGAACATGTTCTTGATGAAGTGAGCCTGCCATGCTACTTCCATGATGAAGCGAACAGCCAGATGGGTACCCTCATTGGCACCGCAGAAAGCGTCAACAACATAAAGCTCCTTGTTGCAAAGCTCCTTGATGGCGATTTCCTTAACCTTGCCCCAAACCTCGTCAGACATGGGGTGGTTGTCGTTCTTATATTCCTCAGAAGTCCACCATACCTTGTCGTGGCTCTGAGCATCGTCAACGATGTACTTATCCTTAGGTGAACGACCGGTATAGATACCTGTCATCACATTAACAGCGTTAAGCTCAGTGTTCTGACCCTTGTCATAGCCAGTCAGACCAGCTTTTGTCTCTTCCTCAAAAAGGAACTCATACGACGGATTGTGTGCAATCACCTTTGAACCGGTGATGCCATACTGTGTCAAATCTAACTTTGCCATAATTGTTTAACTTGTTATTTAGTGAATTTTACTATTACCTATTTTTAAACCGCTGCAAAGGTACATATTTATATTGAGAATTGAGAATTGAGAATTGAGAATTTTCCTTTTTTCAGCCATTTTTCCGTTAAAGTATATAAAAAATTGTGTGCGCTCAACATTTTTGTCAACTCCGTGTTACATTTTCAATTATAAGTAGTATCTTTGCACTCATAAAAAACAGATAATTATGCAAGTAACCAATTTTTCAGAGCACAACAGCGTGATGAACCATTATATGGCTGAGTTGCGCGACAAGAAGTACCAGCAGAACCGCCTGCTGTTCCGTAACAACATCGAGCGCATTGGTCAGCTGATGGCCTATGAGATTTCAAAGACGCTGGAGTATAAGGAGAAGACGGTGACGACTCCTCTGGGAACCATTGATATTCCCTTGGCTAAAGATGAGGTTGTGATTGCCACCGTATTGCGTGCTGGACTGCCTTTCCACGAAGGCTTCCTCCAGGTTTTCGACAAGGCTGAGAATGCCTTTGTTTCTGCCTACCGCATGTATACCAACCGTGAGCATACGGAGGTCGGCGTACATACTGAATACATGGCGTCGCCCAGCGTGAAGGGCAAGACGCTCATCATCTGCGACCCCATGTTGGCTACGGGTGGTTCGATGGCAGCCAGCATCGAGGCACTGCTCAAGACGGGCAAACCCAAGAAGATTCATGTGGCTTGTGTCATTGCCACTCCGGAAGGGGTAGACGTTGTTCGTCAGGCCCTCTCAGACGATGATGCCATCTGGTGTGCCGCCATCGATCCAGGCATGAACGAGCATAAGTACATCGTTCCTGGCTTCGGCGACTGTGGCGACCTCTGCTACGGCGAAAAGCTGTAAGCGAGGCTGAGCCTCTAGTGAATAGAGAATAATTAAACTTTTTGCTTGCGAAATGCCTTCACGTTCACGCCTAACGCTCTCTGCCAATGAGCGTTAGGCGTGAACCCTTTCCGGAGACTACTTTCCAAAGCGTTTATAGAGAATGGTATGTCCGACTTTTTCTCGATATAGCTTGGGCTGCTCGCCTCTGCAGAGGTCTTCTAGCATTTTGCGAGCATAGTATGGGGTGGTGCTATGGTCGCGCTCTACATTACGAATGGTAACGAAGCCCTTTTCGCTGACTTTCTTGTCGATATATTGCAGCAACTCGCTTTTGGTGACGGGAGTATGATGACGCGTTTCCACACGTTCGAAAGGCTGTTGAGTATTCGCTACCATACGGTTCCATGTAGGGTCAGCACGGAAGCCAATGCCCTCGATACGAAGGTCGCGGGCAGTAATGTCTTTAGGGTCGGTAAACTTCTTGGTATAGCTATTGCCATGAGCATCTTTGCGACTGCGAACGCCAATCTTCAGGTAGAATGTGCCCATGCCACGAATGTGTACGCTCTTGTTCTGCAGCAGTTGCTGTGGAATCTCCTGCATCAGTGCCTCAATCATCCCTACAAACTGTGAAGAATTGATGCGTGTATTGCGTTCCAGATAGTCTTTCAGCTCGTCGTCGTTCATCTTTGTGCCATAGGTCACAGCACGTGGATGGTATAACTGTTCATGCTCATCGTCAGGGTTGGGTGTAGCATATACGCCGAAGAGGATGGGATTAATTTTTTTCATGATTACTTCAATTTGGTTGACATTAGTTGTTGAAATCAACTGCAAAGGTAGCATTTATTCTCCATATAAGCAACAGTTTTCTCCATTTTCTGCTATGCTATATTGTGCGACGGCCGTCGCAAATATTTATGATGACCGTCGCAGATATTTACGACGGCCGTCGCAAGAAACGAGAATAACTGATACGGAAGGTTACTGTTGCTGTCTTGGACGATGAGTACAGCTGTCTTGGAACTTTCTGAAAATGAGGCGTTTCTGTAGAGGAAAATCTTGCAAACGGGAGGAAAATTTAGTAACTTTGCAACGCCAAAATGGGGCAAAAACAAACCAAAATTAACATTCGTTTTGATTTACTGTAAAGAAATCGGAACTCGCTTGTTAACAAACAGTTATAAAACAATTAAAAAACAATCATAAACAATGGAAAACAAAGACAAAATGACTCAAAACTATGAACAGCGCAAGCAGCTCTTGCTGATGCCTGTTCGCGAGATGAAACAGTATGTTGCCAACACTTTTGAGGTGCGCCACAACGTGGTTACCGATGTCTATGAGTTTCGTCGCAAAGAGGGTGGCGAAGTATGGCGTGCACTTGACGAACGAGGCTTTAATACCATCGCTTGCGGTGTGGAGGATGCCAACATCTTCTGCCTCGACAGTCGCATCAAGCACTGGCTGCGCTCCGACTTTGCTCAGGACTATCATCCTGTGCGCCAGTGGCTTGAAACGGTTCGTGGCCAATGGGACGGCAAGGATCGTACTGAGGATTTGTTCAGCCGCATCTCGCCCTTTCGTTACTGTCGCGAGATGGGGCGCATTTGGTTGCGTGCGGTGGTTAGTCAGTGGCTTGGCTACGACAGCAAACACGCCAATGCCGTGATGTTGCTGCTGGTGAGTCCGCAACAGGGCCTGCACAAAAGCACTTTCGTGCGCGAACTGCTTCCTCCTGAGTTGCGCGACTACTATACCGACGACTTCTCGCTCTCTGCTAAGGGTAATGCTCAGCGAAAGTTGGTGGAGTTTGCCATCGTCAACATCGACGAGTTCGACAAGGAGAATCCTAAGAAAATGCCTGAGTTGAAGACGCTGATGCAGACCATGAAGCCCTCGTTCATAGGATCTTACAAGAAGAACTTCAATCGTCTGCCGCGCATCGCCTCCTTCGTGGGCACCAGCAACTCACGCCAATTGCTCTACGACCATACGGGCTCGCGCCGATTCCTGATTCTGGAACCTAAAGAGATGATTCGTACAGGCGGTATCGACTACGTGCAGCTCTATGCACAAATGATTTACGAGGTGGAGGCAGCTATGCCCACCTATTTCACGAAGGCTCAGGAGCGTGAGATGCAGCGTCGCAATCAGCGCTATATGGTAAAGGACGAACTGGAAACGCTCTTCTCTACCTTCTTCCGTCCTGCACGTGACAACAAAGAGGGCGAATTGGTGACTGCTGAAGAAGTGCTCAACAAATTGGATTCTATGGACCATCATGTGGTACGTCACCTGTCATCCAGCACTCTCGGTCAACGACTCGTCAGTATGGGGCTTACTCCTCGTCATACACGTCGTGGTAATGCCTACCGCTTGGTGGCTCTTTAAAAAACGGGTTCACGCCTAACGTTCATTGCTACAGAGCGTTAGGCGTGAATGTGAACCCGTTTTTGCTATTCGTTATTCACTATTAACTAGCATAGCGTCCTCACTCTTCACTCATCTCCTGATGCTCGTTCATGTACTCTCGTGGAGACATGCCATACATCTTCTTAAAGACGGTGGAGAAGGAAGCAGCATTGCTGAAGCCACAGGCGTACATCACTTCCGAGACGTTCATGTCGGCTGAAGTGAGCAGGCTGGCGGCCTTCTTCATGCGGATGTTGCGGATGAATTCGTGGGGAGTCTGTCCTGTCAGCTCCTTCATCTTGCGATGCAGGTGTACACGGCTGATACCCACCTCTTCGGCTATCTTGTCGACGCTAAGCTCAGCATTGCTCAGATTGTGGTTGATAGCCGTCATCACGCGCTCCAGCAGCTTCTCGTCGGGCGACTTTATCTTGATGTCATCCACCAGTTCCTCCAGCTGGTCGTTGCGGCCGAACTTCAGCTGCAGCGTGTGGTGTGAATGAATCAAGTTGACGATGGTACGACGCAGAATATCCATGTTGAAGGGCTTGACGATATAGGCGTCGGCACCTACCTCCAGACCTTCCAGCTGGTCTTCCTCACGACTCTTGGCAGTCAGCAAGATAACAGGGATGTGGCTGGTGGCATTGTTCGTCTTAATCTTCGAACAGAGCGTGGTACCGTCCATCTCCGGCATCATCACGTCTGAGATAACCAGGTCGGGCATGAACTTCAGTACAGCGGCCAGACCTTCCTTACCATTGACACATTCCGTGATGTCGTAGTTCTCCGACAGGTTGGCAGCCAGATATTCGCGTATCTCGCTATCGTCCTCAACGACAACGACTTTCTGTCGTTTGCCTACTTTCGGCAGATCGTTGTTGATGGCAACCTCTTCTTCCTCTGGCAGTTCTTCTTCGACGATGATGCTCTCTGCGGGCTGCTCATCCTCTATGGCGTTTGTCATAATCTCCTCTGGTGTCAGATGCTCGCTGCCCATAGGAATGGTTACCGTAAACTCGCAGCCGGGGCCGTTGCTGTTGTTGTGGGCCTCGATACGACCGTGATGCAGCTCTACCAGCGAGCGTGTCAGGTCGAGTCCGATACCTGTACCTACATTGCGGTCGTTGGCCGTTGAGGGTGACTGATAGAAGCGCTCAAAGATGCGCTCCAGCCTGTCTTCAGGTATCTTTTCACCGCTGTCGAAGATGCTGATAGTGGCTTCTTTCTCATTGTCTATCAGGCGGATACGTATCTCACCGCCTGTGGGCGTGAACTTGAAAGCGTTAGACAAGATGTTGATGATAATCTTGTCGAAATTACCACGATCAATCCAAGCCATGATGCGCTCCTTGTCACAGTCGAAATGGAACAGGATGTTCTTGTTCTTTGCCTGTTGGGCAAACAGCGTATAGATATCGTTGATAAAGCTTACCAGATTAGTCTCGCGCATGTGCATCTGCATCTGTCCCTTGTCAATCTTTCTGAGGTCCATCATCTGGTTGATGAGGCCTAAGATACGCTCTGCATTACGACGAATAGTCTCGTAGATGCCGCGTCGATGCGGGTCGTTGTCCTGTTTGATAAGCGACTGCAATGGGGTGACAATGAGCGTCATAGGGGTGCGTATCTCATGACTGATATTCATGAAGAAGCGCAACTTGGCGTCGGCCATCTCCTCAGCGTGGATGTGCTGCTGAAGACGCAGGCTGTCTTGCTCTTTGCGATGGCGTCGCTGACGGTACTGCATGAAGAGCACAACGAGGATAACTAAATATATAAGGTACGCAAGGGTGGTTCGATACCACGGAGCGTGGATAATCACCTCGAAGGTGCGCTCTGGCGTGGAAGTACCGTTCTGCTCAGCTACGACAGAGAATTTGTATCTGCCAGGCTGCATGTGGCTGAAGGTAATCTCGTTGACGCCCGGTGGCATGCGTACCCAGTCTTCGTGGTTGATGCGATAGCTATAGACGATATGCTCTGGGTTGTCGTAGGTCAGTGTAGATAGCTGTACGGCAAAGGTGTTGTCGCTGCTGCTGAGTACAAAGCAGTTAGAGGCGATAATGGTGGTGTCTGTCACCTGCCAAACGCCAGACATAGAGCCACGACCGATAGGCTCGCCATTAACGGTGAAGCCAGTCAGCTTCACGTCGCCCTTCCAGCGGTGCTCACGAACCTCAGCGGGGTTAAACCAGGTAACACCGCCCAGTCCGCCGAATACCAGATAACCGCGAGGCGAAGCCCATGAGGCACCGTCGCTGAACTCGTTGGACTGCAAACCATTGTCAACGAAGAAGTTGCTGGTCTTGCCAGTCTGCGGATTCAGGCGGCATAGTCCGTGGTCTGTTCCTATCCAGAGGTTTCCGGCCTTATCCTGTTCTATAGAGGAGATACCGTTGTCTGCCAGTCCGTTCTCAATGCCCAGTCGCTTTATCTTGCGCTCCTCCAGGTTGTAGCATAGCAGACCGTCGTTGGTGCCGATATAGAGCGTACCGTCGAATTCTCGGGCAATACGTGCTGCAGTACCGTATATCAGACAGTTCTCACCAAAGGTGCTGAGCCAATTCTCTGTCTCAATATCCATGGCGCAGACACCCATCGTCGTGGCGGCGTAGATGCGCTTGCCGTCGGGAGAGAGGGCGAGTTGTGATATATAGTCGTTGACGATGCTGTTTCGTTTGCGGTCGTCAGGTGCTTTCTCATGTTGCACGTAGGCTTTCACGTTGCCGTTCTCTGGGTCGATGCGAATGACACCATTACCCATGGAGGCCATCCAGATGTGTCCCTGCTTGTCGCAGATAACGTCGAAGATGCTTAGGTCAGCACCTTGTGGCAGTTGGAAAGGATGGTAAGTCAGCGTCTTGCGGTCAATCCATCCACAGCCATTCTTAAAGCTACCTATCCAGATGTTGCCTCTCAGGTCTTCACAAGACCCTAGAATGGTACCAGGGAAGTTCTCCTTGAAGTGTTTTACCACTTGGTATTTCTCATCCTGTAGGTAGAGGCCATCACGGTCAGTGCCCGTCCAGCGCCAGCCCTGTGAGTCGCCAGTCACACTGGTGATACAGGCTGTTCCCAGTACGTTGCGCATGCCCAGTTTTGGACCCATATAGCCGAATCCCATCGTGTGGCCTGGCTGCATGAAGATGCCTTTCTGTAGCAGACCCAGCCATACATTACTATTCTGGTCTTCGCAGATAGAGTATACTTTCGATGTGCTCAGGTCGACCTCACGACTGTAGTAGGGGTTGTCTACCAGTCGTCCGTTCTGCGGGTTGTAGATACCAAGTCCCATGCCGTCGTATCCTAACATCAGGTGTCCGCGGCGGTTGAAGTAAAGTACGGAAATATGTCTGTTGCCCGTTTCTTCAATATGAATAGGTGTATCACCATCTAATCTATATAGTCCGTGGTTGGCGGTGGCGACATATACTCTGCCGTTATCTCCCTCACAGACGTCCAGAATGTTGTTGCGTAGGCCTTCCTCCTGGAAATAGCGCGTAATCGTCTTGCCGTCCCAGCGAATGAGGCCGTTTTTGTCTGTTGCCAGCCAGATATTCTGTCGGCGGTCTTCTATCATTTTGTAAATCGTGTTCAAATGGGCCAAAGCATCGCCAATTTGGTGGGCCTCACGGTGTCCTTTCATCTTGAGCAGACCATGACCGGAAGTGCCGATCAGCATTTCGCCGTTTTGTCTCTCCAGTAAACAAGTGATGTAACAGGGGACGGCTTTCTTGTTCAAGGCATAGGTGGTAACGGTACGGAAGCGCTGACCGTCGAAAATCTGGAGTGCGCCATACATACCTATATAAAAGCGGCCGTTCTGGTCTTGCGTCATACAGTTGACGTAGTTGCTGGCCATGCCAAGGTCTTGTCGACCTTCTTTCTTATAAATACGGAATTGGTAACCGTCGTAGCGGTTAAGGCCGTTGCGGGTGGCAACCCAAATGAAGCCATCTTGATCGAGGTAGATTTGCGTAGTGTAGCTACTTGACATCTGCTTGTCTGCGTCGAAGAGCTTTCCCATCTGCGCATGAGCACTTGCGTGGCTCATGAGGCACAGAAGCGCCAGTAGAATTTTATCCTTCATAGTTTGTTTTAAGTTACAAAAACCCTGCAAAGATATTACTTTTCTGGAAAACAACCAAATAAATGTTACAGAAAATAAAGTTTGCGAGATAGAAAAATTTGTCCGACTGGGCAAATAATGCTACTTTTGCAGCGATAATCACAGAGTATTGCATAAATAGCTTTTTTATAAGTTACTTAATTTAGTAGTTTTGGTATGTATTAATGGTTAGAGGATGACGCGATGTCATCCTCTTGCTTTCAAAAGACGATTTATTTTAAACCTTTAAAATATGAATAAGGATATGACAAGTGCTAAATACTTCTACATTTTCTTTAATAACTTTTAAGAGTGTTACATTTTGCAAACTCCGTGTTACAAAAATATGGCGCAGATAAGAATATATATATTAACTTTGCACCCTGAATGACTAACTAACGTATGCGCGGAGACGGGCATAACTGCAAACTAACGACAAAACGAGAACAACAAAAAAATATTAACAACGTACAACTATGAATCAAAATCTGACAAAATGAAGAATCTAAAACAATTGATCAGAAAGACTGTTTCCACGATTCTTGTGTTAATGGCGTTCTGCACAACGATGCAGGCCCAGGATGTCGCAGTAAGTGGTACTGTCACGGACGGAGCCGCGGATCC
>JAILMS010000003.1 GCA_024692385.1 Prevotella sp.
TTGGGAAGACGTTCGCTACCTGGCTGCAAGTCAGAATACCTGCCTTTTCAAGTCAGTAGCACCTTTGTAGGTTTCTGGGGTTAGACTGCAAGGTGCGATACGTGTATTATTATATAAGTCTCAGGGAGACTTGTGTCGTGAGACAAGGGTCTCCCATTTTTATATACTAATACGAACCTACTTCTTTCTTGCAATGATATAGATAATGACGGGGGCACCCATCACTGGCGTAACGGCATTCAAAGGAATGACGCCTGACTCGCCTGGCAGAAAACAGATGGCATTGCAGACAAGGGCAATGACGGCACCGCAAAGGATGGTGCCTGGCATTAGGATGCGATGGTCGGCCTGACGGAACAGGAGATGGGCAATATGGGGCACTGCCAAGCCGATAAACATAATGGGACCGCAATAGGCGGTGGTAATGGCAGTGAGCAGACCAGTGACGATGATCAGCCAGTTGCGCACACGATGGGTATTGACACCCAGATTCTCAGCATAGCGCTCGCCCAGGAGCAGGGCATTGAGGGGTTTTACCAAGAGTAAAGCACCCACCAGTCCTAACACGCACAACGAGGCAAACAAGGGTATCTGACTCATCGGCACACCACCAAAGGAGCCCATACCCCACACCATATAGGACTTGACGCCCTCGTCGGTGGCAAAGAAGTTGAGCAGTGCCACCACGCTATTGGCGATATAGCCTATCATGATGCCCACAATGAGCAACATGACATTGTTGCGCACCATGGTGCTGAAGAAGAAAATGAGTCCCATCACCATCATGGCACCAACAAAGGCAGCAGCAAGAACGGCCATAAAACCGGTAATACTGACAGACCCTACAGAGAGAGAGCCTCCCAAGCCCAGCATGACCAGAGCAACACCCACGCCAGCACCGCTATTGATACCAAAGATACTGGGACCAGCCAACGGATTCTTGAAAGCGGTCTGCAGCATCAAACCACTAACAGCGAGCGAGCCTCCACAGAGCATAGCAGTGATGGCCTGTGGCAGACGACTCTCCATAATGATAAACTGCCAAGAAGGACGCGCAGCCTCGTGGCCCATGACAATGCTGACAACATCGCGGAGCGGTATGGATACCGATCCGACTGCCAGGTTGACAGCCAACAGCACGACCATCAACATTGCCAACAAGCAACAGATAACTACACCTCTTCTCATTTATTTCTTCAGTTTCTTATAATAACGCAAGGGGGGCAATCCTATTATATCAGGATGCAAAATTTGTAGGAAGTCGCAGAGCAGACGGTCAGGATGGAAGGGGGTGTCTTCATAGAAATATGACAGTTCTACATTACATCCATAGACCTCGCGATGGCGGAACGCCTTCAGCTGACTGTAGCCATGATAATCAGACAACAACTCGTTGTAGTTCAAGTCGTGGTCGCTGGAATAGCGTAATATCCATACATCGCTCTCTCCTCCCCTTTCAAGTACTGTCTCGAAAGGCAACGACAGCGAACCGCTCTGATTGTCGGTAGCCCAAAGATAGCGCCCACCAGCATCCTGCAACATCTGGCCGATAGTGCTACGGCCACCAGGCATATACCACACGGAGCCTGTTATCTTATCGACAAGGACAGAACGACCCTCACCAGCCTTGGCGGCTTGCTCCTTAAGAGCCGTATAGCTGCTATCCACCTGTTGGAAGAGCCTGTCGGCCTTAGCACTCTCGCCAAAGAGCAGACCATAGAAGCGCATCCACTCGGCACGAGCCAGCGGAGAGGTCTCCATATACTCGGCACACTCAATGAGCGGAATGCCTATCTCCTCTGTCTTGCCATAGCCGCCACTATTCTCAAAGGGTGACAGCATGATAACATCGGGCTT
Organism: Prevotella sp.; assembly: GCA_024692385.1. Classification (GTDB taxonomy): domain Bacteria; phylum Bacteroidota; class Bacteroidia; order Bacteroidales; family Bacteroidaceae; genus Prevotella. The sequence continues at coordinate 1,858 of JAILMS010000003.1, forward strand.
CACATCCATAATCTTCTCGACAACAGGATTCAGACCATTACCGCAGTCAACAATACGACCAGCCTTGATCTGCTCTTGTATATAAGGTACCTTAATATACTTGGCATCGGCCACACCAACGATATGGCTACCCAATCCTAACTCAGTGAGCAAGGCACAATGGACAGTAGTAAAGACTGCCGCACGCTGAACGGGAACCTCGACGATGGTGCCGTCGGTGAGGTCTGAGGTCTGAAGATTGACGTCTGACGTGCGAGGCACCAGATAATAGCGATGCAACAGCTTGCCAGGCTTCCACGGGTTGCTGATTTCTGCCACGGTATAGCCATCGTGCTCCACGATGGTGAGCAGCGACGAATGCTTCAGCGCAAGGGTATCGCCATCTGCCGTTGACAAAGAAACGTTGTTGCCACCTCGGCATGAAGCCAAGGCGACAACAACAGTAAATAGTATCGATTGTAAGGTTAAACGCATTACTTCACAACAATTTTGCGAACAGAACCATCAGGCATACGAACAATATTCACACCCTTCTGCAGTGTAGACATGTTCTCACCCTTCAGGTTGTAATAAGTGGCAGGCTGCTTGGCAACAGAGATGTTGCTGATAGCGTTTTCGACCTCCACATTCCTCTCAGGCAGAACCTCCTCGCCTGCTGCACCGAAGTTATCGAAGCAGAAGTAAGCAGGCGTATTCATACCCCAGTCGCCATTGTCGGTGCTTGAGAGTGCGAAGCCAAGCTTGCTCACCTTGCCTAGACCAGAGAGGTCAACATAGCGCCAGTCGTTGATGATGTAAGCCTTAGCCTCATCGCGCAGGTCGGCAAGATAATATTCCTTCGTGCCTGTTACCTCACCAGCAGCATCGTAGCCAGTAATGGTCAGCTTGAACCAGTCGTCCTTACCGAACTTCTTAGCATAAGCATCACCATTACGCATCGAGTTATAGGCGTAAGAAGAGTTAGTGATATAGAAGCCAGGAACCTCAACACCATCGGCGTGGTTGAGAACGGTCACATTGCAAGGACCATAGTAAGCTGCAGCATAAGCTACACCATAGTTGGCAGAATCGTCATAGCCACCACCCACGATGTTGTTCCACTGATCGTCAAGGCCATCAAACTTCGTAGCAGTGCTGTTAGCATAGCCAAAGAACCACCAAGAAGCATAGTCAACCATACAACCAGTAGCAAACTCGAAGTCGCCGCTGGTAAACTCAGTACGCTCGTCGTCATCCTCAGTGCTTACGCTCATATGGCCTTCTGCGCCAATCTCGATATCCTCGAAGTCGGCAACCTCAAGTGGGAACTCCACATTCTTCTCAGGCAGCACCTCAGTACCCTCAGCACCAAAGTTGTCGAAGCAGAAGTAAGCAGGAGTATTCATACCGTAGTCACCAGTATCGGTGCTAGAGAGTTCGAAGCTGAGTGTCTTCACCTTGCCCAGACCAGAGAGGTCGACATAGCGCCAGTCGTTGATGATATATGCCTTATTGGGATCGCGCAGGTCGGCAAGATAGAAGTCCCTGGTGCCAGTCTCCTCACCAGCAGCATCATAACCAGTGATGGTCAGCTTGAACCAGTCGCCCTTACCGAACTTCTTGGCGAAGCCATCGCCATTGGTCATAGAGCTATAAGCATAAGAAGAGTTGGTGATATAGAAACCTGGAACCACAGCACCCGATCCGTGATTATTAACAGCCACATAGCAAGGACCATTGAAGGCTGCAGCGAAGGCAACACCATAGTTGGTAGAATTGTCATAGCCACCACCCACAACATTATTCCACTGATCGTCGAGGGTCTCATACTTTGTATCGGTGCGATTAGCATAGCCGAACCAATACCAGTAGTCCCAATCGTGCTGACAACCAGATGCAAAGTCGAAGTCGCCACTGGTAAACTCAGTGCGCTCGTCATCCTCATCAGTAGTTACGCTCATATGACCATCGGCAGGAACCTCCAGATTCTCAAAGTCGGCAACTACGATAGGAGTCTCTGGGAGATCAACACGAAGCGACACCTCAGGAAGGCGACCGAATACAGCACTCTGTGAGATAGCAGTAAAGTTAGGAGCACGGCCTGTAACCTTTGAGGTAGCACGATGGTTGCCCACAGGGTCGCCAAAGCCACTAATAGCCATCACGCCATTATAAAGTGCCAACTCTTCCATCTGCCAGTCTTCAGGCACTGTGAAGCTTACTGCCTGTGCAGCAGGAGTAGCAGCCATCGTATACTGGTTCTTCTTGGCGTCGGTAACGGTGATACCACTAGTAGCCTCTTTGTAAGAAACACCAGCAGAGAAGTTATGAATACCAGCCAACTTGCCTGCTGGATGATACAGACCAGAATACTGAACAGTAACCACGTCGCCAGGCTTAACGGTGGTAACCACCTCGTCGCCCACCTTCACCTCGCGATGACAAGGCTTAGCAGTAATCACCTGATATACGCTCTTGCCAGCAGCATCTGTCAAGCATACGATATTGCGACCCATGGTGAGATGCAACGTATAGCTTCCATCACCATTATTAGTAACGCCCTGAGCAGAGAAACCTGTATATGAAGCCATATTCTCGCCAATAGTAGGACGAGCCAATGTCACTGTAGCAGCACCCTCTGGAGTAAAGGTGTAGTCGAAGCCATCCACGGTGTCGAGGTAGTAGAGCACGTCGAACTCGGCATCGAGATTCTCCATAGACAGTTTGGTATCTACGCCATTAGCCTGTGTGAGATATTCTCCATTGATAGTGATGTTAGGCTTGATATCCTCAGCCTGCTCACCTACGGTTACAACAAACACGCCCGTATTCTCAGGCCAGATAGCCCCCCAGTCAGCACCACCGACAATGTCTTTCTTAGTAGCATTGCTATATTCGTTTACATGAATAGCATCGTAGGTAACAAGCACAATAGCGGTACCTGTACCCACAGCGGTGAGCAACTCATTTTCTACCTTTACCACCGAGTTGTCAGCCTGTCCGTTGAGGTTGACCACCGTGAAGTGGTAATCGGGATCGATAAAATAGTTAGCTGTGATAGTGTTGACTAGCTGCCAGTTGCGCATAGGCAGAATATCATAGGTATCGCCTACGTTGGCTAATTTCAGATGGCCTGCTGCGTTAATGTTCAGGAAGAGGTCACCTACATTATATTTATTATTAGAAGTTACATCGTGGTCAATAAACTTTGGATCTTTTGCAGAGAGATCGTCATCGGTGAATACCAGCGTAGGACGCTTGGCTTCGTCACCACTCATGGTAAAAATACCTGCCTGTGTGTACTTACCAGGCTGACTAACGCGATAGTTATACTGCTGTTTATCAGCGAGTATGAAAGAATACACCTTGTTAGCGCCCTCAGTTTTCACCTCCTTTGCAGCAACCTCTTTGAACTTCACAAAGTGAGCAGTCTTCGTACCAAGGAAGAAAGTAGCCTCAGCAGGAACGGTCACATCGTAAGCATAGCTCATAGGAGCCTCAGCCTGTACGGTAGCATTGTAGGTTACGGTGCCGGAATAAGAGGCTGTAAGATAACCCTCAGCAGCACGAGCCTCCGAAGGCACCAAATCCAGAAAGTAAGAGTTGCCACTGAATACGAGGAACATCTTCTTACCTGAGGTGTATTCGCCCATGGTGGTATTTACCACAGCGCCCTCCTTAGTGGTCACCTTCAGATTGAAGGTATAGTCGGTGCCATATACCCAACCAGTGTTCTTCACATTAATCTCGGGCGAGAAGATAGCGAAGGTGGTGTGGTCAGCATCAATATCGAGCTGAATAGTACCACTCACAGTCTCACCATCAGCAGCAGTAGCCGTCAGCAGATAAGAGCCATCGGCAGCTTCGAAGGTGTACTTGTTACTAGTGGGTTCACCCACCTCTACCGACTCATTGGTCGTCATGTTCACCAACGACTTAATGAGTTTACTCTTAGCGTTCATTGTCACCTCTACCTGGGTAGCAAACGTGCTCATTGACACAAGCACTAACGCCATGAAAGTAAGTAAAAGTTTCTTCATAAGATTATCTATTATAAGTTATTGTATAAAAAGAATTATCTGGAAATGTATTTTCGTCCCTTGCTCACAAGGATACTGCCGCGTTGTGGAGCCTTTACGCTACGGCCTTGCAGGTCGTAAGTGTTTGATGTTTGATGTTTGATGTTAGATGTTTGAAGTGGACGTATGCCCGTAAAGTGTCCATCGGGAGGAAGGGCAAGGAAATGACCAGGATTGACATACACCTTATATTTATTGATGTACTGTCCCTCGGGCGACCACTGATAAAGGTAGCCTGCGCTCTCGAACGAACTGGCATCGGTGCCATAGATATATCCTGTATAGGGATTGACATAGATACCATAGGGTTGAGTCATATTCTGGAAGTCAGAAAGTAAAGTACCTGGCAGTGACTCACTGATGCCATCACTGCCCTCCGACTCCATCAGTATTTGGGGATCAATCGTCAGATAATAAGACTCATAACCGCCCGTAAGATAAGAGAAAGCAGAGCCCACTACCAAGAACTTGCCATCACGAGTAGTGCAGTTATAGGTGGCTGCGGCATCGAACTTGACGAAGCAGTTCGCATCACCGTCAAGAGCTTTCTGACAGTCGAATATAAGAGCAGCAGCGGGAATCTCGTAATAGTCGCCTGGCGAATTGATACAGAGATAACGTCCACTCTGTGACATCTTTCCATAGAGATTAGGAACATGGGTATCAATGACTTTCTCTACCTGCATGGTCTGAGCATTCAATATGCTTACCGTAGTCTCATAGTCATGGTCTTCCTGAGCAGCATAGCCTCCCGTATTTGCCACAAACAGTCGGCCATCATAGAGGGCGATGCCTTCAGGCTCATAGCCCACCTCAGTAGCTGCAACAACCATAAATGTCGATATATCAATTTTAGCGACAAAGCCCTTATCAAAATTTTTATAACCACTCGTTGTCAGACATTCATGGCCATAGCTGGTAACATAGACATACTGTCCGTCTGAGCACAGCTTTCGGTTGTTAGGGATATCCTCAGTAGCTGCCACAGCTGTACCATCTGGCTTGATAAACTGCACTATGTTCGACCAGTTGACAGCAATAGCAATGAGGTTATCGTTTATCTGGATAATATCGTTAGGAGTATCACCTATCTTCTTGCCGTTCTTATCGCGAAACCACTGATTGCTCACAATTTGGCCATCTTCAAAGTAGGTTACGCGACCATTATCTGCCTGCCACATACCCTCGTTCAGCAGAATGAGTTTCTCCTGAGCTATGACGGTTATGACAAACAGCAGAGAAAGGGTTAATAGTATATTTCTTTTCATACGCTCAAATTCCAAATGTCAGTGTCAACTTATAGTTACGTCCAGGCATGGGATAGCGAGGAATATGTTCGTACTGCTCATCAAGCAGGTCTATCACTTCAAGGCAAGCACCTACGGAGGTCTTACCAACCGAGGTGGTATAGGATAGTTTAGTGTCTATATTATGATAAGGTGTAAGTATATCCTCTGGATCAGCATAACTCCACATACGCTCACCCACATACATATGACTAATGGTGAGCGATAATTGACGCCATGCGGCAATGGCTGTGAGGGTATGCGACAGGCGAGGTGAATAACAGATAGGCTTGTCGTAAGTATCCTCATCATCAGGGTCAGTACGGTTTACGTCACGCTGCCAGGTCAGAGAGCCCAGCAGCGACAACTGCCAATCAGCAACGTTATAGTGTATTGAAGTTGTAGCGTTAAGTCCCTGGCAGAAGGTGTATCCGTAGTTCATCATGGTCCATGTATAGGTTCCTTTTAGTGGAAGGCAGACGATACGGTTCTCAATCTTGTTCTGGTAGGCATCAGCCTGAAGGTTCAATGACCATTGTCTGTTATTCCAATGGTATTCTGCACCGATGTTCCACTGTTTGGTATATTCTGGCTGTAGGTTACGGTTGCCCACCTGTGTATAATAGAGGTCATTAAGCGTTGGAGCGCGGAAAATCTTCTTATACCAGACTCGCAACGTCAGTCCCTTTAACGTATAGGCCAACGATACTGCAGGCGTCCAACGGTCTAATGGATCAGCAGCACCTGCATGTACGATAGTAAAATCGTGCAGGTGTTGATGCAACATTGACACAGCAGCCTGAATACCTTGCCAATTCATCTGTGCGGCAAAAACCTCCTTTTGGTCAAGGCGGAACACGTTTTCGAAGCGCTTTAAGTCTGCTCGCAGCTTGCTGTAACGTACATCATAACTCGTAGACAGCGACAACCATGTCCACGGCATATAGCCATAGCACAAAGCGCCATACACATCCTCCTGACGATAGTGATTATCCACACGGGCAGTATTCTGGTTCTCAGGATAGTCCGTACAATAGCGCAGATACTCATTGGTGTATTTCGCATTGACCTTCACACGATGATGTCTCAGAAACTCCTGTTGATAACTGGCCTGTATAAAGAAATCACGGTCCCACTCTCGTCCCACATTGATATATTTATCACTCAGTCGACGGACAATACCACCAGGGCAGCCACGTTCGGAATCATAATAATACAGGTGTGACGAGAAGCCCCCCTTAAAGAGTGCAGCCTCAATACGTCCGTAACGGATATCACTATTAGCACGACGGCCGACAGTGTCTTCGTATTCTGAATGATAACGAAAAGGATAGTCGCCTTCTGATTTGCACCATTCACCATCGACAAATCCACTCCAGCCATGCCATGCGAACTGTGCGTTGGCTTTTGCCATATAAGTAGTAAATGATGCTCTACGCAGCTGTACTGACAAAGAGTCATAGGTAGGGCGGCGAGTGCGCAGATAGACGGTAGCTCCTGATGCGTACTCACTGGCAGACTGACAGTTGTCTAACTTATTGGCATTATAGAGTGATACGCTCTCCATGGATGACAACGAGAACTTACCAAGGTCTACAGTACCGTTCTGTGCATTGGTGATGCGAATGCCATCAACATAAACGCCTACATGCTGAGCACCCATCGAACGGACATTGATGGTCTTCATACCGCCTAATCCGCCATAGTCCTTGATTTGTACGCCAGAGAAATACTTTAATGCATCGGCTACCGATGTAGTGGAAAGCGCTTGCAGGTCAGCGCCACGCAACGTCTGGGCAGTGGCCAATGGCCGCTTACCATACACCTCTACCTCACCCAACTCTTGTAATGAGTCAAGGCGTGATGGTTGCTGCGCGAACGCAGCAACATACGAAAAGAGGATGCACGTCTGCACCAAGTAACGTTTTATCATATCCGCAATCATTATTGCCTCAAGTCCTTACATCGAGGGCTATCAGCATTTCTCTAATGAAGGCTGGTCTTCTGACTTTTCTCCACCCCAAGGAGCCTTCTCACCCAACTGGGCAATGGCTTAAGTCCTCAAGGCCATAATGGAGTTCACAGCTGCGGGACAGTTGGGGATTTTCACCCCTATTCCCAATTAAGTGCGATTAAACACACCTCCACTGGCACCACTCTGTCAAGTGATTACGGATGCAAAGATAATAAATAAAATCGAAACACCAAAGAAATGCCAACCTTTCTTTATTACAATAGCTCTTTTATATGTAGCAGGCTATCTACTACGAAGGTAGGGCGTTTGGCAGCCTCATCAACATTGACGCTCCACCGATTGAAGAGCAAGGCATCAATACCGGCATTGAGGGCACCCTGAATATCGGTCTGCATATTGTCGCCAATCATCAGCGTGGTATCCTTCCCTGCGCCTGACATCTTAAAGGCATAATCGAAATAAAGAGGTGAAGGCTTGTTGACACCCGCATCCTCACTTAAGATGATGGTATCAAAATAATTTGTCAGCCCACAGGCTGCTAATTTCTTATATTGTACCTCATGGAAGCCATTGCTGGTCATATGCATGCGGTAGCCTTTCCCTTTCAGATAGTCCATTAACTCATGAGCACCTTCCACCACACCAGGTTTGCAGGAGCAGAAATCAAGGAAGACATCACTCATCTGCAGACATAGCTGTTCTGTGACCTCAAGACCGTTACCCATACTGAGTGGACGACGGAAACGCTCGACAATGAGATAGTCGCGCGTAATCTCTCCTTTCGAATAACGGCTCCACAAATCCACGTTGGCAGCCCAATAAGTATCATAGAACAACTGCGGATCTTTGAAGTAGCGATCTAAATGGAAGTACTCAAAGGTCTCCCCCAAAGCAATGACGGCATTGCCATGGGTGTCGTATAATGTATCGTCGAAGTCGACAAAAAGGTCATTATATTTCATCTACTAAAAAAGGGGACGGATTAAATTCGCCGTCCCCTATTCCTTTTACAGTAATGCCTGAATTTTCTGTTCGATATTAGCCTTAGGCTGTGCGCCTATCAGCTTATCAACAACCTGACCGTCCTTGAAGAAAAGGATGGTAGGAATATTACGGATGCCAAACTCAGCAGCCAAATCCTCGCACTCCTCAACGTCGCACTTAGCGACAGTAACCTTGCCATCATAGGCCTCAGCCAACTCAGCAATAACAGGGGCTACCATACGGCAGGGGCCGCACCATGTTGCCCAGAAATCTACCACTAATGGCTGTGCGCCATTCTTCAGGCTCTCGAAATTCTCATTTGTGATTGTTACTTCCATAATCTTAACTTAGAATTTGGTGATATACTATTCTTATCTTAATAATATGCTTGCAAACATCGTGCCACTAATTTATCTTGTAATCTAAGGCCGGTGACTGTTCAATATACTGTATCAGTTCACTCTTCACATCGACTTGCGTAGCAGTACTCTTGAGAAGCACATGATTCTTTCCGCTGAGGTCGTGCAACTGGAAGAAGAGATTGGTCTTGCCGGGATGAGCAGCAACCAGCTCACTCAGTTCCTCTACCACTTGGTCATCTAACAAGTCAGCAGTCAGCGAAATCGTGATACGATCGATGGCACGTTCCTTAATGGTCTGCAAGAACTCAACGCCAGTAATACCGAGGTCTTTGGGACCATCAGGGTTATACGAGAAACGGGGCTTTACCTTACCTGTAATATATACGGAGGCACCAATGGTAAAGAATCCCGATTTATCGCCCCACGTTTCACCAAACAGGGGCAACTCGCCAGAACCCGCAAAGTCTTCGAGCGTCACAATACCATACGGCTTACCATTCTTAGTAAATCCAGTACGAACGGCAGTAACGATACCTCCAATAGTAATATCCTCACGATTAGCCAGATTGCTGACATCTGCCAATTCGTCACAACGAGTGTTACACAGGTTGTCGAGGACAATCTTGAACTCATCCAAAGGATGTGCTGACAGATAGATACCTACCAACTCACGTTCCTTGTTCAGACGCTCGATGTCACTCCAACGCACATCACTCTTCGGAAGCGTAGGAGTTTGTATCTCTAAGGCACCAAAGTCACCGAACAACGAAGTCTGCGCCTGTTGCTGCTCAGTCTGATAGAGCTGACCATAACGCATCACAATCTCAATGAAACTTTCTCCCTTGGCATTCTGTGCAAAGAAGTCCTCGCGGCGGATACCGAAACTATCGAAGCCACCACTCAACGCCAAGGCTTCAAAAGCCCTACGGTTAACCTGACTAAAATTGATACGCTGAACGAAATCAAAAATATCTTTGTAGGGCCCATTCTGTTCACGCTCATCAATGATTGCCTGAGCAACACCGTCGCCCATACCCTTGATGGCTGCCAGACCAAAACGGATTTCTCCCTTCTTGTTCACACCGAATTTCTGGAACGACTCGTTAACATCCGGTCCCAGCGTAGCAATACCCATTGCCTTGCACTCATCCATCAACTTCGTGATTTCAGTAATCTGATCACGACGTCTTGACATGATGGCAGCCATGAATTCAGCCGGATAGTTTGCTTTCAGATAAGCTGTCTGATAGGCCACCCATGAGTAACAAGCAGCATGTGACTTATTGAAAGCATAAGAAGCAAAAGCCTCCCAGTCACTCCAGATCTTGTCAAGGACCTTTGGATCATGACCGTTTTTCTTTCCACCTTCAATGAACTTCGGCTTCATGGCGTCAACAATATCCTTCTTTTTCTTACCCATGGCCTTACGAAGAGCATCACTCTCGCCACGGGTAAAGTCAGCCAGCAAACGGGAGAGCAACATCACCTGCTCCTGATATACCGTAATGCCATAGGTATCCTTCAGATATTTCTCCATGACAGGGATATCATAAGTAATAGGTTCCTCTCCGTGCTTACGACGGATAAACTGCGGGATATATCCCATAGGTCCCGGACGGTATAACGCATTCATAGCGATAAGGTCCTCGAAAACGGTGGGCTTCAGCTCACGCAGATATTTCTGCATACCATTCGACTCAAACTGGAAGGTACCGATAGTACGGCCTTCCTGGTAGAGTTTGAAGGTTTTGGGGTCATCAATGGGAATATGATCCAAGTCGACATCCACACCACGCGTCTGCTTGATGACAGCACAGGCCTCCTTCATCTCCGACAAAGTCTTCAGCCCAAGGAAGTCCATCTTGATAAGTCCCGTAGACTCAATAACGTGGCCATCGTACTGCGTACAGTTCGTCTTGACATCTTTGAAGTCGGGGTCATCAGCAGTAGACACGGGTACCCAGTCACTAATCGGGTCTCGACAGATAATGAAACCGCAGGCATGGATACCTGTTCCACGAACAGTACCCTCCAACATCTTTGCATACTTGATGGTATTACGCAGAGCCGGATCGGCCGATGCCTCTGCCTCCTGCAGTTCCGGCACAGCCTTAATAGCATTGGTAAGATTCATCTTCGGCGTCTTACCGTCAACATCTGGAAGACGATCAGGGATAGCCTTACACAAAGCATTCGATACGGGAATGGGCACCTTCTCTACACGCGCCACGTCCTTGATAGAGTTTTTCGTGGCCATCGTAGCATAGGTAATGATATGGGCACAATTCTCATGACCATATTTATCTTCTACCCATTTAAGAACCTTACCACGACCGTCATCATCAAAGTCGGTATCAATATCAGGCAATGAGATACGGTCAGGATTCAGGAAACGCTCAAACAGCAAATCATACTTCAGCGGGTCTATCTTAGTGATACCCAGACAGTAGGCTACCACACTTCCTGCTGCCGATCCACGTCCGGGGCCTACCATCACGCCCAGTTCATCACGGGCACTATTGATAAAGTCCTGCACAATCAAGAAGTAGCCAGGAAAACCCATCGTCTTCATGATATGCAGCTCGAAGCGGATGCGGTCATCGACCTCTTTCGACAAATCCTCGCCATAAATGCGATGAGCACCTTCATACGCCAGTTTTGCCAGATAGTCTGCCTCAAACTTAATGCGGTATAACTTGTCGTAACCGCCAAGTTTCTTGATTTTCTTCTCGCCCTCTTCCTGAGGCAACTGGTTTTCACCATTTTCATCACTGGTAAACTCCTTAAACAGGTCTTCCTCAGTGAATTTCTCGCGCCACTGTTCTTCCGTACCAAACTCCTCTGGAATGGGGAAGAAAGGCATAATGGGGTCGTGGTCAATGCTGTATATCTCTGTCTTATCCAGCAATTCGAGCGTATTCGACAAAGCTTCAGGAACATCAGAGAAGACCTCGTTCATCTCCTCTTTAGTTTTAAACCACTCCTGCTTGGAATAGAGCATACGGGTAGGATCGTCCAAATCCTTGGCAGTAGCCAGACAGAGCAGATGGTCGTGGGCCTCTGCGTTCTCCTGGTCTACGAAGTGAGCATCGTTGGTACAAACGAGCTTAATGCCATATTCCCGAGCCAGTTCAATCAGTACCTTGTTGGCTTTCTGTTGCAGGGGGAACGTCTCACGGTTGGCACGAATTGAGGGGTCTTTCACCTCATGGCGCTGCAACTCCAGATAGTAGTCGTCGCCAAACAAATTATGATACCACTCAATAGCCTCACGGGCACCGGCAATGTCACCCTCCAGAATCTTCTTGGGAACCTCACCAGCGATACATGCCGAGCAGACCATCAGTCCCTCATGGTAACGTTCTAAGTCTTCACGGTCAGTACGTGGACGCATATAATAGCCATCGACCCAAGAGTTACTAACCAACTTAATGAGGTTCTTATAACCTTTGTAGTTCTTAGCTAATACAATAAGGTGGTAACCACCCTGGTCTTCCTTGCCACGACGTAATGACTTGGAGCCATGGCGTGACACATACATCTCACAACCAAAGATAGGAACAAAGGGGTCTAATCCTTCCTTCTTACGACCTTTATTGATGCCGCCCACATAGTCGTGGAATTCCTTAATACCGAACATGTCGCCATGGTCGGTAATGGCCATGCCCTTCATACCGTTGGCAATAGCCTTATCCACCAGTCGCTTAATGCTCGACTGGCCATCTAATATAGAATAATATGTATGTACGTGAAGATGAATAAAATCCTCCATAATACTCTTTTTCTTTGTTTTTGAGGTTCAAAGTTACGGTAAAAAAACGAAATAACCAAAAAAAATATGAATTATGAATTATGAATTAAGAATTATTTTGTACCTTTGCATATTGAAAAAATACTATTAACTACCGCATGGGAGAAAGAATTAAGAAACTTAAGAAAATACGAATACACCGTGAAGGCACAAATGAGCTAACGCTCAGCATGCTGGCAATAGCCCTTATTGGTACGGGCTTGTGGTACGCACTTGAAACAACAATCCCTTTCTGGATTTTTATCGTTATCTTTGGGGCTGCATGGGTGATGGCCCTTAACTTTTATCGTTGTCCTATCCGTTACTTCAATGGTGACACCGATAAGTTGGTGGTGGCTCCTGCCGACGGAAAGATTGTTGTGGTAGAGGAAGCCGACGAGAACACCTACTTCCACGACAAGCGTCTCATGATTAGTATCTTCATGAGTCCGCTGAACGTTCACGCCAACTGGTTCCCCGTTGACGGCAAGGTTAAGTTTGTCAAGCACTTTAACGGCAACTACCACAAAGCATGGTTGCCTAAGGCCAGCGAAGAGAATGAGCATGCCGACATCATGATAACGACACCTGATGGCCAGGACATCCTTGTACGTCAGATTGCCGGAGCTATGGCACGTCGTATTGTGACCTATGCCAAGGATGGCGAAGAATGCTACATCGACGAGCATCTTGGCTTTATTAAGTTAGGATCGCGCGTGGATGTTTTCCTCCCACTGTCAGCTCGTGCCTGTGTGACGATGAATCAGCCTACCACTGGCGACCAAACAGTAATTGCAAAACTGGCATGAAGAAACATATTCCCAACACGATAACCTGCCTGAACCTCATTTCAGGTTGTATCGCCACCTACTGGGCATTCATGGGCGACTACCGCATGGCACTGCTCTTTATTATTATCGGTGCCGTCTTCGACTTCTTCGATGGTATGGTGGCTCGTCTGTTGCATGTCTCTTCGCCCATTGGTAAGGAGCTCGACTCACTGGCCGATGACATCACCTTTGGCTTTGCGCCATCGGCTATCATCTTCAGCTATTTGGATGAATCTTGTGCGGTAGCAAACTCTACACTCTGCACTCTACACTCCACACTTCCTTTCGTAGCATTCATCTTGGCAGCCTTCTCTGCCTTACGTCTGGCTAAATTTAACCTTGACGAGCGTCAGGCACTGGGATTCATTGGACTGCCAACGCCTGCCAATGCCCTCTTCTGGGGAGCACTGATTGGTGGACTGCATGGCTACCAGATATACTTCGATGGTATGGAGTGGTGCGTCATCGTGGGCATCTTCATCAGCAGCTACCTGCTGGTTAGCGAGATACCTATGTTTGCCCTGAAGTTCAAGACGTGGGGATGGAAGGGGAATGAAATCAAATATATCTTCCTGCTGACCTGTATACCGATGCTCTTCATGGGCGTCTTCGGACTGGCAGCCATCATTGCGTGGTATGTCATCCTGTCGGCAGTAAATTCCTATTTATTAAAGAACTAATTATCCGTCACTATGCTAAAAGGCCTATTAGGATTCTTTGCATTTATCTTCTTCTTGGTAGTACTCATCCTATTGTTGGTGGGCAGCTACCTCTATCGTACCTATAAAAAGATACGCGTTGCCGCTCAGCGTGCTGCCGAGAGACAGGCTCAGCAATACCGTGAAGAGACAGGACGCCAGCGCCAGCAGTATTCGCAGCGCCAGCAGACTAATAACACCAGGAATACTGATTATGCTGAACAGCCTCGCCAGACAACAACAGCTACTGGCGAGACCATTATAGATAATCGCCATCAAGAGCGCGAAGGCAAGAAGATCTTCGACGACTCCGATGGCGAATATGTAGATTTCGTAGAGGAAAACTAATTGTGTACTAACGTACCAATCTCCTCACCGTCCATTACCTTTTTCAGATTACCTACTACGTCCATATTGAATACGTAGATGGGCAGGTTGTTGTCCTGACACATACAGATAGCTGTCAGGTCCATCACCTTCAAGCCTCGCGCGAGTACCTCTTTATATGTAATAGCGTCAAACTTGGTGGCGGTGGGGTCTTTCTCTGGGTCGGCAGTATAGATGCCATCCACACGAGTACCCTTCAGCATTACGTCGGCCTCAATCTCAATGCCTCTCAGACTAGAGCCCGTATCAGTAGTAAAGTAAGGAGAGCCCGTACCTGCTGAGAAGATGCAGACATAACCAGCCTCCATGGCCTCGATGGCCTTCCACTTGGTATAGAACTCACCGATAGGCTCCATGCGAATAGCTGTCAGCACCTTGTTCTTCACACCGATAGCGCCCAGTGCTGAACTCAAGGCCAGTGAGTTGATAACGGTAGCACACATACCCATCTGGTCGCCCTTCACACGGTCAAAACCTTTCTGGCTTCCGCTCAGTCCACGGAAGATGTTACCACCACCGATAACGATGCCTATCTGCACGCCCATCTCACTTACTTCCTTAATCTGGCGAGCATAATCACTCAAACGATCAGGGTCAATACCATACCCCTGCTTTCCCATCAGACTCTCACCCGAGAGCTTCAGAAGAATTCTCTTAAATCTTGCCATAGTCTATATAATAAATGTTACTTCTTTAAACGCATAACGCCTTTCTCTCCCGCTATCATCACTTAACAACAGGTGGCCATCGTCTTCCACATCAACAATTTCTGCCATGAAAGCGCCATCTTTATCGGCATAAGGATGGAATCCTTTGCGACGGTAGAGTTGCGAACGGTACATCTCACCTAAGTCTCCATGAGCCATATATTTGTCCAGCGCTTGCAGGATATCTTTCAGCAGCTGTTCACGGTCAGTCTCCTGTCCCGTTATCTGCCAAAGCGAAACAGGATTAGGTGCCTTACTCTGGAACTCCTGTTGGTTTACATTCAACCCCACCCCAATAATACTTTCCTTAATCATATTACCTTGCAAGCGGTTCTCTATCAGGATACCTGCCAGTTTCCCGTTGCGCCAATAGATATCATTAGGCCACTTGATACTGAGGTCACCCACTAATTGGCCTACGGCTTCAACGATAGCCAATGAGATAGCCATGGAAATATGGAACTGCTTGTTGGCAGGCAGGCTATCAGGACATAGCATTAACGAGAACAGCAGGTTTTTACCGCGCTCAGACTCCCATGTATTTGTACCACAGCCACGTCCAGCCGTTTGGTACTCTGTGATTACACAAAAGGGACTGTTCCCCTTGTGCGTTTTCACCCATTGGTTGGTAGAGTCCGTCTCGTCAATATGTATGATTTCCCAGTTCACGATGCAAAGATACAAAAATATTTTGTAACTTTGCAGCATGGAACAACAAAATAAGGATGCCCAGTTTATGCGCAAGGCGCTGGACGAAGCCCAGCAAGCTTTTGACGAGGGAGAGATACCCATTGGTGCCGTAGTAGTATGTCAAGACAGAGTCATAGCGCGCGCCCATAATTTGACAGAGACGCTCAACGACGTAACTGCCCATGCCGAGATGCAGGCCATCACGGCAGCGGCCAACGAATTAGGTGGCAAGTACCTC
>JAILMS010000010.1 GCA_024692385.1 Prevotella sp.
CGCCATACAGTCTCAGACTGAGGCTGAACACCATCAGCAGCAGAGTAAGTAGCAACAGCTCCGTCCAGCACACGCAGTGAACGCTCTACCTCAGCGGTGAAGTCCACGTGTCCCGGAGTATCAATCAAGTTGATCTTGTACTCCTTGCCGTTCCACTTCCAGTTACAAGTGGTAGCAGCAGAGGTGATAGTGATACCACGCTCCTGCTCCTGAGCCATCCAGTCCATGGTAGCAGCACCATCGTGCACCTCACCAATCTTATGAGTCTTACCTGTGTAGAACAGGATACGCTCAGAAGTGGTGGTCTTACCGGCATCGATGTGGGCCATGATACCAATATTGCGGGTCAAATGTAAATCGCGATTAGCCATTTCTTTTCCTTTTACCTTATTAATATATTAGAATCTGAAGTGAGCGAATGCACGGTTAGCCTCAGCCATACGGTGCATATCTTCCTTACGCTTGTAGGCACCACCCTGATTATTGAAAGCATCCATGATCTCAGCAGCCAACTTGTCAGCCATAGACTTACCGCTACGCTTGCGGGCGAAGCTAATCATGTTCTTCATTGAGATGCTCTCCTTGCGGTCAGGACGAATCTCAGTAGGAACCTGGAAGGTTGCACCACCGATACGACGGCTCTTAACCTCTACCTGTGGAGTAATATTGTCGAGAGCCTGCTTCCAGATTTCCAGAGCTGACTTCTCTTCGTTCTGCATCTTAGCCTTGACATTCTCAAGGGCATTGTAGAAAATCTCGTAAGAGATAGACTTCTTACCATCATACATCAGATGGTTCACAAACTTCGACACTTTCTTGTCGTTGAAGACTGGATCGGGAAGGATCACTCTCTTCTTTGGTTTTGCTTTTCTCATTTTTTGTTTTTGAATTAATGTCTGCTTGGGGCTGTTTTTTCTTACGTCTTCAACGCTCACTCATGAGCATTTACTCAACCTGTCTATAACAATATCTCCAGCAAAACGGTTATTTCTTTTTATTTTTTTGTATGTGCGGTAAAACCGCACATCGCACGTACCTATCGGCTTTCTAATCTTCTCCGATTATTACTTCTTAGCCTTAGGACGCTTAGCACCATACTTAGAACGACGCTGAGTACGGCTTGCTACACCGGCAGTATCCAAAGTACCGCGAACGATGTGATAACGTACACCGGGAAGGTCCTTTACACGACCGCCACGAACCAGCACGATGCTGTGCTCCTGCAAGTTGTGTCCCTCTCCAGGGATGTACGAGTTAACTTCCTTCTGATTAGTCAGACGAACACGGGCTACCTTACGCATAGCCGAATTAGGCTTCTTGGGGGTCGTTGTGTAGACGCGAACGCAAACGCCACGACGCTGAGGACATGAGTCCAGCGCGGGAGACTTGCTCTTGTCAACGAGCACCTTTCTGCCTTTTCTTACCAATTGTGAAATTGTAGGCATAATTGTTTGTTTTTTAATGAATTATATTTGTTGTGTTATATTCCATTTGATATAGTGCACCCTTGCACACAGGGCGCTTTTGGGCTGCAAAGGTACGAACTTTTCCCTAATCTACCTAATATAAAAGAGTTAAAAAGACGCTTATCTAATGCTTTTTAACATTAAATAAGCGTTTTAACAATAATTAGCTTATTAAAATTCTATAATTTGCGCTTAATTTTCTTTTCCTGTTGGAAATGGAGCAATCGTTCTGGGTTCCTGATTGGGTATTTTTATCGCTCCAAACTCATGCTCGTAACGGACAATATTCTCCTGTAGTGCTGCCAACAAACGTTTAGCATGCTCTGGTGCCAAGATGACACGACTCTTTACCTGTGCTTTTGGCAGACCAGGCAATACACGGGCGAAATCAAGGATGAAGTCGGAACTGGAATGGGTAATGATAGCAAAGTTTGCGTACTCACCCTGAGCTACCTCTTGAGGCAACTCGATTTGCAGTTGTTTCTGATTGTTATTATTCTCACTCATAGCATTTTTCAGTTAGTTGACTGCAAAGATACGAATAAATTTCCATACGACATCCATTTTCTTTAAAAAGTCTTTGCTTTCTTAAGTTTTTTGAGTATATTTGCAAGCAAAATTCCCATACAACAAACTACACAACAAAAAAGCAATAATGATGGAACTTATAAAAGACAAAGAGCTAGGAGGTGAGCGCCCACTATTTGGTCTGCACGACACGAGACTGGAAAATATTACTATCACCGATGGAGAGTCAGGTATTAAGCAGTGCCAGAATGTGGAGGCGCAGCATTGTAAATTCTATGGTAAATATCCATGGTGGCATGTTGATGGTGCACTTATCGA
Source organism: Prevotella sp. (assembly GCA_024692385.1). Lineage (GTDB taxonomy): Bacteria > Bacteroidota > Bacteroidia > Bacteroidales > Bacteroidaceae > Prevotella. Next base: position 2,313 of record JAILMS010000010.1, read on the forward strand.
GGACTGTTACTTTGCCGAAGGGTCGCGATCGGCCATCTGGTATACCAATGATTTAGTTATGCGCCGCTGTCGTATCGATGGTCCGAAATTCTTCCGCGAGATGAATAACGTGGTGTTGGAGGATGTGGAGATTATGGATGCTGATGAGACCTTCTGGAAGGTTGATAATCTGCGTCTGAAACATGTAAAGCTACATGGTGGTACCTATCCTTTCATGTTCTCCAATAATATCTATGTCGATGGTTTGGACTCAGACTCGAAATACGTCTTCCAATACTGCAAGAATGTGGAGATTCATCATGCAAAGATTATTACCAAAGACTCTTTCTGGGAATGCGAGAACGTTACCATCTATGACTCTGTACTCGACGGAGAGTATCTGGCATGGCATTCAAAGAATGTTCGCCTGGTAAACTGCCAACTGGCCGGAGAGCAGTTGCTCTGCTATGCCAATAATTTAGTACTGGAAAACTGTACGTTTGACAAGGCTTGCGATCGTGTTTTTGAGTACTCTACGGTCAATGCCGATATCCGCGGACATATCGAGAATATCAAGAATCCTTCGAGTGGACATATCATTGCGGACAATATAGGTTCTATTACTCTTAATGAGTATGTGAGAGAGCCCAATGATTGCAAGATAGAAGTGAGAAAGTAAAGAGCGATAAGTAAAAACTAAGTATGAACTATAACTTTGACGAAGTTATTGAGCGACACGGCACTGGCTGCGTAAAATGGGATGAGGCTCCTCAGGATGTTATTCCACTCTGGGTGGCTGACATGGACTTTGCAGTTGCACCAGCTATTCAGAAAGCGATACTCCGGCGCGCCGAACATCCAGTATTCGCCTACACGCTGGTGGGTGGTGATTATTATGAAGCTATCATCTCGTGGTTCCAGCGAAGGCATAACTGGACTATCGCGCGCGAACATATTATATATACTACCGGAGTGATACCTGCAATGTCGTGTGCCATTAAAGCTCTTACGTTGCCAGGTGAGAAGGTGGTGATTCTCAGCCCAGACTACAATTGTTTTTTCTCTTCTATCCGTAATAATGGCTGCGAGGTAAGTGAGAGTGTGCTGCAATTCAGTGGCAGCAACCATCGCCTTGAGGTTGATTGGGATGATCTTGAGAAGCGTTGTGCCGATGAGAAAACCACTGTATTCCTGTTGTGCAATCCTCATAATCCGACAGGAAGAGTGTGGACACGAGAAGAATTGCAGCGCATGAGTGACATTTGTAAGAAGTATCACGTACAGATTGTCAGTGACGAGATACACTGTGAACTCATAATGCCTGGCTATACCTTCTGTCCTATGGGGACTGTCGATGCTGGTGCTATCATTCTGAACTCTTCGTCTAAGTCGTTTAATACGGCTGGTCTGCAGATTGCAAATATTGTCTGTTCCGATAGAGAGAAGCGCCGTCGCATAGACCGTGCTATCAATATCAATGAAGTGTGTGATGTTAATCCTTTTGCTCCCTTGGCACTCATTGCTGCCTATAACGATAGTGAAGACTGGATAGATGAATTATGTCCATATATCTGGGCTAACTATACTTCACTGTGTGATTTTGCCACACAGAAACTTCCCCGTTGGTCGGTTATGCCATTGGAGGGCACCTATCTGGCCTGGGTTAAAGTGACCGACTGCGATGATGTTGCAACATATTGTGAGAAACTTGTTGAGAAAGCAAAGGTATGGCTAAATCCAGGCACCATGTATGGTGAAGAAAGCGGTAAGGGATATATCCGTATCAATCTCGCCTGTCCGCGTTCGGTACTGATGGAAGCGCTAACGCGTATTGCGCGGGTGATGCTCTAAGATTTCCTGTCGCAATGTCGACATGTCGATATGTGTATAGATTTCGGTGGTTCCGATACTCTCATGTCCTAGCATAACCTGAATGGCACGGAGGTCGGCACCGCCTTCTAATAGTGCAGTGGCAAACGAGTGGCGTAATGTGTGTGGGGAAATCGTTTTGCTAATGCCTGCCTCTGTAGCCTGTTGTTTAATCATTATAAGTATCATGGTGCGTGTCAGATGTGCGCCGCGTCTGTTCAGGAAAACATAATCCTCCTCGCCGGGTTTGATGGTCATGTGATTACGGTCGTCAAACCACCATTCCAGTTCTTTGATAGCTTTGGGTGAGATAGGTACCAAGCGCTCTTTGCTGCCTTTGCCAATCACGCGTACGTACATTTCTTCTTTATAGAGGTCTGACATTTTTAGATTAACAAGTTCTGAGACGCGTAAACCGCAGGAGAATAGTACCTCGATGATGGCTCGGTTGCGATGGCCTTCCCATTTTGATAGGTCGATACTCGATTCCAAAGCGTCTATCTCGTCGGGTGTTAAAACCTCTGGTAGATGTTGGCCCAGTACGGGCGACTCCAGCAACTCTGTGGGGTCGTCGTCGCGATAGCCGTCCAGTTGTAGGAATCGATAGAACGAGCGAATACCACTCAAGATGCGGCACTGCGATCGTGGATGGATACCGATATCGTGCAGCCCGGCTGCAAAGTGCTGCAGGTCGGCTAGTACCACTTCCAGTGGATGCTTTTCTTCCTGCTCTAGATAATCCAGCAGTTTCTGCAAGTCACGCACATAGGCGTCTAGCGTATTGGGCGAGTATCCACGTTGTAATTTTAGGTAACGCTGATAGGCCTTAATGATTTCTGCGGACGTCTTCTTGCTTGTTTCCATTTTGATTCTTACCTTTGATTTCATCGAAGGTACTCTCGTTCAAAAAAGCTCAAATTAATTTGGCTTTTTATTCACTTATTCGTACCTTTGTGGCGGCAAAGATAATCATTATTTTTGAATTATGAAAATTTTAATCATCAATGGTCCTAACCTCAACCTGCTGGGTATCCGTGAACCAGGCATCTATGGCTCGTCGTCTTTTGAGCAGTATCTGCCTCAGCTGAAGCAACAGTATTCTGATGTTGATATCGAGTACTACCAGAGCAATATTGAGGGTGAACTCATCAATAAGATGCAGGAAGTAGGATTTTCTTATGATGGCATTGTGCTTAATGCTGGTGCCTACACGCACACTTCAGTGGCTCTGCACGATTGTATTCGCTCGCTGAAAACGCCTGTCATCGAGGTGCACATCTCTAACGTTCATCAGCGTGAGGACTTCCGTCACAACTCGATGATCTCGGCAGCATGCAAGGGAGTTATCTGCGGTTTTGGACTCGATAGCTACCGTTTAGCCATTAGCGCCTTTCAGGGTTGTGAAAAATGAAGAGTGAATAACGAAAAGTGACGCTCGACGACTACATCCTCCAACATATTGACCCAGAGCCAGAATACTTGTATCGGCTTTGGCGCGCCACCAATATCCATATGCTTCATGGCCGTATGGCATCAGGTCATCTGCAAGGTCGCCTGCTGAAGATGTTGGTGCAGATGATTCGTCCCAAGAATATTTTGGAGGTGGGCACCTTCAGTGGTTATTCTGCGCTTTGCATGGCTGAAGGTTTAGGTGATGATAGTCACCTCTATACCTTTGAAATCAACGATGAACAAGAAGATTTCACGCGACCATGGATAGAAGGGTCACTAGTTGCTGATAAAGTGTCGTTTATTATTGGTGATGCCATTACTGAGGCACCACGGTTGGGTATTACCTTTGATATGGCATTCATTGATGGTGACAAACGCACCTACAAGGAAACTTATGAGATGGTTCTCTCCATTCTGCGAACAGGCGGTTTTATTCTGGCTGATAATACGTTATGGGATGGTCACGTGGTAGATCATAGTTATGATCGTGATCCTCAAACAAAGGGCATTGAGACCTTTAATGATTATATTGCTCGCGACCCTCGCGTGGAACAAGTGATATTGCCCTTACGCGACGGTTTGACGCTTATTCGCAAGCTGTAAATGGCCGTTTGTCAGCAAAATGTGCTTAATTCTGCACATTTTCTGCTCAAAATGTTGCATATTTCAATATTATTATGTACTTTTGCTTACTTATTGTTAGTAAAAGACATCAACAATCACTTTACTATGGACAAGATTGACAATCTCGACAAGAAAATTCTGAGCATTCTCTCACAGAATGCCCGCATTCCTTTCAAGGATGTGGCTGCAGAGTGTAATGTATCACGTGCTGCCATCCACCAGCGTGTGCAACACCTTATTGAAAATGGTGTAATCATGGGTAGTGGCTTCGACGTAAATCCAAAGAGTCTGGGCTATTCTACCTGTACCTATGTTGGTATCACGCTGGAGCGTGGATCGATGTATAAGGATGTGGTAGAGTGTCTGCGTCATATCCCCGAAGTCGTAGAGTGTCACTTTACTACTGGTCCATACACCATGATGGTAAAGCTCTATGCCCGCGACAACGAACAATTGATGCACCTGTTGAATGGTCGTCTGCAGGATATTCCAGGTGTGGTGGCTACTGAGACACTCATATCTCTGGAGCAGAGCATCAAGCGCGAAATTCCCGTTCATTTCGACGAGTAAGATGATGACGAATCCTTTTGATTGGCAGTCGCAACTCGTTGCGTCGGCCTATGCGTCATTCCCTGAAGCCAAGCGTAAACCAGTTATCGGCATCACTGGTAACTATGGTGAGTTGACATGTAAGTTGGCGGAGGGCTATTATAAGTCTGTAGAGCGTGCCGGTGGTGTGCCTGTCATTATTCCTCCTTTGAGTGATACTGATGTAATCATCAATACCCTGGAACAACTTGATGGCCTTGTCCTCAGTGGTGGCGCAGACTACGATCCGCACTATGCTGGTGAGGAACCGTGGCCCACATTGGGTACCATCAATGCTGAGCGCGATTTGCCCGAGCTGTTCATTACCCAGTTAGCCTATAATCGTCAACTTCCTATCCTTGGAATCTGTCGTGGAATTCAGACCTTAGCAATGGTATTGGGAGGTCATGTCCGACAGGATATTAGCGATATCCAACAGCATAATCATTCACAGGAAGAAGATCGCAATATTGCGACCCATACCGTCTCCATAGAAAAGGACTCCCTCCTTTTCCGCATCTATGAACAGGAGCAGCAACGTTCAACGTTCAATGTTCAACGTTCAATGCTTTCCGTCAACTCTTTCCATCATCAAGCCGTTGATGAGACCGGACCTCGTTTCCGCGTGATTGCCCGTTCTGATGATGGCATCATTGAAGCGATGGAGAGTACAGAGTACAAGAGCATATTGGGAGTCCAGTGGCATCCAGAGTGCTTGGAGAGTGGTTTGCCAATTTTTCAATGGCTTATTGGCGAGGCTCAGCAGTATCGGCATACTTGCAATGTGCATCGTCGTGTGCTGACGCTCGACACGCATTGTGACACTCCGATGTTCTTCCCGCAGAATGTGGACTTTGGTAAACGTGATTCCAAACTTCTTGTTGATCTGCATAAGATGACCGAGGGCCATCAGGATGCTACTATCATGGTAGCTTATCTTCCACAGACGATGCCTCTCGCTGAGCATCCTAAGCAATATACTGATGATATATTTGATAAGATAGAAGCTATCGTTGGTAAGCATAGCCAGTATGTTGGCATTGCTCGCACACCTGACGATTTGTGGATGAACAAACACCTGGGTAAGAAGAGTATTATGCTGGGCATTGAGAACGGTCATGCTCTGGAAGGTAGTCTTGATAACTTGCGCCACTTCGCCCAGCGCGGCATTGTCTATATGACGCTGTGTCACAATGGTGATAACGATATTTGTGACTCTGCCCGAGGTGAACATGCCCATAATGGTGTCAGCGCCTTTGGTCGAGAAGTCATCAGCGAGATGAATCGTTTGGGTATTATGGTCGACCTCAGCCATGCAGGTGAGAAGAGTTTTTACGATGCGTTGACATTGAGCAAAACTCCCATAGTGTGTAGCCACAGCAGTTGTCGTGCTCTCTGCGACCATCCGCGCAATCTCACTGATGACCAGATGCGTGCGCTTGCGCAGAAAGGCGGTGTTATGCAGGTAACATTGTATCATGGTTTTTTAGCGAAAGATGGCGAAGCAACCCTTGAGGATGCCATGCGCCACATAGACCACGCTGTTGAGGTGATGGGAATTGACCACGTTGGACTGGGTACCGACTTTGATGGTGATGGTGGTGTCCGTGGTATAGCAAGTTCCGCAGAATTACTGAACTACACCCGTGAGTTGCTTAAGAGGAATTTTTCAGAAACTGACATCCAGAAGTTGTGGGGAGGTAACTTCCTACGCGTTATGAAAGAAGTACAAAGTATCAAAGAAGCATGAAGAATATTATAGTTATAACTCTGTTTATGGCTCTGCTCTGCGCCTGCAGCACAACCAAAAAGAGCTCTAGCGAGCAGCAAACTGTCACCATTAAATTTAATGCAGATTCAGCCTATCTCTTTTGTCAACAGCAGTGCGACTTCGGTCCGCGTACAATGAATAGTGAGGCTCATGAGCGTTGTGCTCAATGGATTGCAGATAAGTTTCGCCAATATGGCTGTGACGTGGAGTTGCAGCAGGCCGATTTGAAAGGCTATGATGGTACACTACTGAAGAGTACGAATATCATTGCCCATAGCACCTCATCAACCGGTAAGCCAAGAATCATGATTTGTGCCCATTGGGACAGCAGACCTTGGGCTGACAACGATCCTGATGAGGTTAACTGGAAAAAGCCTGTAATGGCTGCCAACGATGGAGCTTCTGGTGTAGGTGTCATGCTTGAACTGGCTCGCCTTATCCAGCAGAATGATTCCCTGCCCCATGCAGTAGACTTTATTTGTTTTGATGCTGAAGACTGGGGCGTTCCGCAGTGGAGTGATAAGGCTGATAACGACTCGTGGGCGTTAGGTGCTCAGTATTGGTCTACTAGTCCACTCGCTAAGGCAGGTAATTATCAGTATGGTGTTCTACTGGATATGGTAGGAGGTCAGAGTGCCCGTTTCTATCGTGAATATTTCTCAATGCGTTATGCGCGTAACATTGTTGAGAAAGTGTGGCAGGCCGCCAGTGCAGCAGGCTATGGCAGCTACTTCCTTTCGGAAGATACGGGAGGTATTACTGACGACCATCTTCCTGTTAATGAAAAGGCGGGTATTCCTTGTATTGATATTATCAACCACTATCCCGATTGTGAGCAGAGCAATTTCGGTCCCACATGGCATACCGTCAACGACGACATGCAGCATCTTGATAAAAATACGTTGGAAGCTGTTGGTCAGACATTAGTACAGCTTCTCTATCAGTAAATAATATAAGAAGGCCTTCTACAATTGAGAGGGCCTCCTTATTTTATAGTGGCATTTCCACTATGATTCTGCATCCTTCGTGATAGTCGGTGTCGATGATAAACTTGCCATCCAACGCTATAATATGTCGCTTTGCGAGTGACAAACCTATACCCGTTCCTGTGGGCATCTCGTCCATTTTTGTGAAAGGTTTATACACTTTCTTTGCTGCTTCTGCCGGCAATTCAGGACCTACATCCTGAATCATAAAGCGAACTGTTGTTTTTGTTTTTTCAACATGTAGCGTAATGTGCTTGTCGTCTGAGTAGTTGACGGCATTATATAGCAATTCTCGCAGTGTGCATGCCAGATAGAGACGATTGGTAAGTATGCAGATACCATCCTGTAGGTCGCTCTCCATCTCTATAGATGAGTTGCGGAAGTGTTCTTGCGTATACTTTACGCACTCTCTCGCAATCTCATTGCAATCCACTTCGTCAATGCGCTTTAATACCAACTTCTCTGTAGCATCCGTCTCTGTGGCATCAAGCATCATTAGTACCATGCGGTTCATGCTGTTGACGTTACCCTTCATCATACTTGTAATGCTGCTCAGTTCCTCTTCGCTGATGATGTTTTTGCCGTTGCTGCTTTCGCCTAGCACATCTGCAAATCCAGTGATAACATTTAGTGGCATACGCATCTGTTGTGTCAGGTGGTAGAGATATTGGCTCCTTCTCTGTACTGTTTCGTCCACCTTCCATCGGGCCTGCCTCAACTCTTCGTTGTGTCGGCCTATCTCATAAACCTCATTTCTCAACTTGCCCATACGTTCATTCAGTGACTGTTGCATGAGGGCAAAGCAGTTCTGTAGCGTGTCTACTACAGATGTGTCGTTCGTGTTGGGGATTGTCTCATCATAGTGGCCATTGGCCATGTTTTTGGTAATGTATATCAACTTATTGATAGGTTGAATCATTCGTTTCACCACATGATGGCATCTCAGTAGCATGATTAGCAGTCCGATAAGAATTAGTCCGATAATGATGTAGCCTAGATGGTGAAAACTCTTCATAGCATCGCTATCCGGACATATCAGTGCGAGGCTCCAGTCGGTTCCTGGTACAGGACAATAGCTGACGTGATACAATACTCCGTCTTTTTGGACATGCATGCTGCCGCGATTTCCTGATGTCATCTCATGTCCGAGTGCTATCATTTCCTTATCCTTGCTGGGGTCGATATCAGTAAAGATTGTTTTCTTAAATAACTGTGTGGTGTCAGGATGCATTAGATAGCGCCCGTCGCCACCTAATAGCATGTAGTAGGCATGTGGATAAGGATTCTCCTCTTCATTTACGATGTCAGCCATACGACTGAATGAGAAGTCAGCGGTAACTACACCTACGATGCGTCCGTCCTCCATCTTGACAGGTAGACTATAGGTTGCTATTGCTTTGCGATGGTCAACCTTGCTTTCCATATATTCTATATACGGATCTACCCAACAGGCATTGCCAGAACTTACGGCTTGCGTATAGCATGGTTTCTCTAAATAGTTATAGTCTGTTTCATGATAGGTCGCAACGCTGTCGTCCTGATAGGTGGAGAATACCGAATAGGTATTACCGCACTCCTTGCACACACCAGGCACTACGTATACTGAACTACTGATGACGTTTCTATTCAGTCGTACAATGCGATTTGATACTGCCTGCAGCGAGTCTGGCGTAAAACTCTCTTCGAGCATCCAGGCGTTTGATTTTGCTGGCGTCTCAACAGTATTCATAAAGTATTTTACGCGATGTAGTGTCGTGTTTAGCATGCTATTCATACATTCCGCCACCTTTTCGTGTATCAGGTCGTGCGACTGCATAAAGAGTAGTCCCAGCGATAGAATAAAAATAGGTGCAGCCATCAGCAAGAGTCCCATGCTGAGTTCTCTCGACAGTTTGCGACGATTTCTACTCATAGCTACCCTCCTTTCCTGTTTCGTTCTCCGTGAAGTGTGCTAAGTGATCCAACAAATCCACCATTGTTTGGCTCTTTCGTTGTATATTGTCCACCTGCTTGTTGGTCTCTTGCTGGCTGATGTTGTGACGATTGTTGCAGATAGTCGTCACGCTGCCGTCAATACTATTAGAGGGATCATTCATTTGGTGGGTTATGTAGTGCTGGAAAGAGGTTTTCATATTGTCCGTCTCTATCGCTCTGTCATATTCCATCTGCAACAAGGTGCCTTGCTGCTTTAGATGTTTTGTCTCCTCTTCCAATTCGTCTACCTGACCTTGTAGCGACCGCTGCATCTTATTAAAGCGGTGCTGTAGTTTTCCGATTTCGTCACTACGATCTTCATAGGGCAGCGTCTCGCTGTAGTTGCCACTTGCTATGTGCTGTGCCGACTTAGCGAGAATGCTCAGTGGTTTCATTTGTTTGCGAATAATCCAATAACTCAACAGAGAGAATAGTAGGATGCCTACGATGCCGATGGCAATGGCAATATAAAGCAGTGTGTTGTATAATCCGAAAATGTCGTCCTCAGGATATACCACACCTACACTCCATGCTACTTCTCCGCTCGACCTTCCTTCCCACTTTATAGGTTTGAAGGGTTTGAAGAATACCCACCAGTCATCACCATCTCTGCGAAACTCTTTTGTACCGCTTTTACCGGCTAACATTGTCTTGGCTGCTTCCAACTCTGTGGGATCTGCCTTACGACCAGTCTGGCTGAATATAGTGGGGCTCATTAGCTTTTTCTTGTCAGGATGCACAATGTATGAACCATTGTGTCCCAGTAAGATGCAGTAGCCATTCTCTGAGGGCTTCATAGCCAAAATGAAATTAGAGAGATGGCTGATGGCCACATCTACGGCAATGACACCGATACGCTCACCCTTCTTGTCATTAAACGGCAGGCAGAAACTTACCAGTGGTTCTCTTTCTGTTTCCTCTCCTTTCAAAGGGTCTATCCATCCTATCCATCCTGATTCCATAGGCTTTGTATACCATCTTTGTTCGGTATAAGCACGATGGGCAAAGGTGTCAGAAGTTGTTAGGTCTAAGGCACCGTTGCTGGCTGACTTCTGATGATGTACATAGGCCATAAACAAGTCTTTTCCAGAGAAGTAGCCTGGCTTAAAACAGATGGCGCAACCGTCGATGTAAGGATTACTCAATACCAGTTCTCGACTATAAGTATACATGCGGTCAGGGTCGTCCAGATGTTGTATCAGGTCGTAATAGATGTTACCTGTTGCCTGCTCCACACTCAACAGAATGTTATCGATATGCTGCATCGTTCCCTCCAGAGTCTGCTCGGCATTGCGCACGCCTTCTTCTCGCAATACCTTGTGAGAAAAATAGGCAAACGCGCCAAACGACACTGTCAGCAATAACAGTGCCTCTCCTACGATGCGAATGTTATAGTTAGTCTCCTTTCTCATATCTCATCCGTCTGCATATAATCCATACCACTATGATTCCTGCTATGGCGATTACCAGTAGCCCTATACCCACTAGTAGCAGTGGCTTCTGTATCTCACACTTTGGTGCTACCACTACCAGAGTCCAGTCGATACCTTCTATTGGTCCGTAATACAGGGTAGAGGGTTCTCCGTCGATAGTCATGTCTATTGTACCGCCCTTTTTCTGCGCCATGTTCTGCAGCATCTCCTCATCCTTCACTGATATTTTCTTGTTCTCGGGATAGATAATGGATGTACCGTCTTCTTTGATAACCACTGAGAAGAAGTCCAACTGCCTCTTCATGCGATACTTGGTTAATAAGCTGCAATACTTATACTGCTCGTCTATGCGCTGCAACTCCTTGGTCAACCAGTCGAAGGTGATGTCTGCACCGCATACGCAGGCCAGCTGTCCTGATGCGTCGAATATGGGCTCTACAAATGTGCAATAGTGTCCGCTGATATTTGTACCGTCGTAATAGTAATAGGGTTCTGACCAGAAGGCGTTCTTCGAGTCCTTGGCTCGTACATACCAGTCAGACTTGGTATAATCGTGACGGGCAGATCCCACCATAGTCAGAATGAATTCGCTGCTGTCACTATGATGTACATACGGTTCAAACCATGTTCCTTTTTCCTTGAAATAATTGGGTTCAAAAGCGGCAAAGTATCCTCTTACGTCGGGGGCCAGACTGGTCTTACTCTTTAGGGCGTTAATCACTGCCTCTGGTGAATCTATATTCTTGGCCACCTCATCAAATACGTTTCTGGCATTCGTCTCCATGCCATGCACGGTTTTGAACATTTTTTCTGCGAGAATATTCTGCAAGCCGACATAGCGTGCATAAGTCTCTGCTTTCAGTGCGTATGAAAACGCCCAGAACGATACACTTACACAAATGACAATAACTGCTATGATTGTAAGCAGTACACCAACATATCCCTTTTTCATTTTCAAAAAATACTCCTTTTAGTGAGTTGTTTACTCACTATCTAATAACGTATGCAAAAATAAGGAATTCTTACGACAAAACGTTTTTTTTTTAAAACTTTAAAAAAGTTTAAACGTTGTAAGATATTCTACAACTGTCCTGCTTCTACCATCAGCACTACGCGCTCTGTCAATCGGTCTACACCTTCTGGATCATACTCCTTCTTTAGTGATGCGCCAAATGCCCAGGCAAATGCCTGGTAAAAACCTGCCTTTACAGGACCCAGGAAAGCCTGTACCAACTCATAACCTGATGAGTGACTCTCACGATAAATCAGTTTGATGAGCAACTTTCCCTGCGAATATGTCAGTTTCTTCATCCTTGGCTTATACTCTTGCATGACGCTCTTCTCTACGCGCTTCATGTGTTCCTCGCGTGCTGCCTTGCTAGGTAGTGTTTCCAGATAAGCAGCTGTTTCCATCATGATGAGTCGCGCTTCCTTGGCAATGGGTAATACCGTTTTTACATTCTTTACCAGTCGCATATAGGCGCCTTGCTGCTTCTTGCTGCTGAACGTCACGGGCGGAAACACGTAGACGTTGTTCATCTCCATATACTGAATGCTGTCACCGTCTTCCAATACTTTTCCCACCTTCACAGTAGGCACGAAGGTGGGACTATTCATGTCCACCTCCTGTCGCCTCTTATCTTGAGCCATCGTGCTCAGAGTGCAGAGCCAAATGCCAATTGCTAACAGCGTAATCCGTTTCACGCCTGCAAAGATAGTGCAAACCAACCATAAAACAAAGACTTTAACTCTTTTTTTTGTCGAACATAACGACTTTCGTCTGAGAAATACTGCTAATCGAAATCCATGATTCTGTTGTAAGTTTTTTACTTGTCGTAAGAATAACGGTTAATTATACAGCGATTTGTAGTTTTTTTTGTATCTTTGTCGCCGAATTGTTACAGTATTAATTGCAATGAAACGAAAATCTCTACTTGTTCTTATTTTGACAGCGTTTGCTGCAATAGATACTATGTTTGCTCAACTGCCTGCAGTAACACTGAAAACCATCGACGGAAAATCTGTGAATACCTCTGAACTGTCGAATGATGATAAACCGTTTATTATCGATTCCTTTGCCACATGGTGTAAGCCTTGTAATAGTGAACTGGATGCAATCGCTGAGGTCTATGAAGACTGGCAACAGGAAACAGGTGTTAAGATTGTGGCAGTGAGCATTGATCAGGCACAGAACATCAGCAAGGTAAAGCCTTTGGTTGAGAATCATGGTTGGGAATACGAAGTCTTGCTCGACCCGAATGGCGACTTCAAGCGTGCATTGGGCATTCAGATGATTCCATATGTACTTATTGTTGACGGACATGGTAATATCGTTTATAAGCACAACGGATATACCGATGGTGCGGAGACGGAGCTGATAGAGAAGGTTCGCGAACTCATTAAATAAATAAAGGTAGAAGATGAGAAAGTTACTGCTGACAGTATTTACGATAGTATTTTCGCAGCATTTGTTATTTGCTCAGCAGCAGGATGACAGAGTTACTGTGTCGGGTAGCGTGCAAAGCGATATGCTCTTGCCACAGAATGATGGTGAGACGGGAGCGGTAAAGGACGGCTCCTTCAATACCAATACTTATGTCGATGTGTTGGTGCAGAGCCGCTATGTTGATGGCGGCGCGCGCTACGAACATATGCGTCATCCGCTGCCAGGTTTTGAGAACGACTTCAACGGGACAGGCTTGCCTAATGCTTGGCTGAAACTAAAGATGGGCGATAACCACCTGACAGTAGGATCTTTCTACGAACAGTTTGGCTCTGGTTTTATACTTCGCACCTATGAGGAGCGCTCTTTGGGTATTGACAATTCGCTGTTGGGTGCTCGCCTGGTCGTAAGCCTGCTAAGGGTCTTTACGTTGTTAACGGTCGCAAGGTCGTGATTAAGTAATAAAATCATAGCAAACGAACCGGTTCTTCCCGTAGGGTTGCGGTTCACTCAAAGTGGAGTACGGGACTCGAAAATAGGGTTCCGTACTCTTTTTTATCTGTTAAAAATAAACAAAACAGTTAAAGTATGTTATTTTTTAATGCATCGCTCTTGTGTATATCATATATAATGTGTACCTTTGCAGCCGCTAAAGTGAGTATTGCGCTGGCCGGCAGGCTAACAATACGCTGACAAAGAGCAACTTAACCTTCAAGTGAGAAGAAGTGAGTGAAGTTCTTTTTAGGTGTATTTTGCGGGCGCGGTTGCGGTACGGCACTTAAAAAGAGAATATATTCAAACATTACATTATTATTATTTTAAATTTTTAAACTGAAATGCCAGGATTAATTGGAAGAAAAGTCGGAATGACTTCCGTTTTCAGTGCCGACGGTAAGAATGTACCGTGCACTGTTATCGAATGTGGTCCTTGTGTTGTTACTCAGGTGAAGACCGTCGAGAAGGACGGCTATGCTGCTCTTCAGCTCGCTTATGGCGATAAGAAAGAGAAGAATACCACCAAAGCAATGATGGGTATCTTCAAGAAGGCAGGAACAACACCAAAGGCCCACTTGGCCGAGTTCAAGTTTGACGAGGAACACAACCTCGGAGATGTGATTACCGTAGAGCTGTTTAATGACGTTGAGTTCGTTGACGTTGTAGGCACCTCTAAGGGTAAGGGTTTCCAGGGTGTTGTTAAGCGCCACGGTTTTGGTGGTGTGGGTCAGAGCACTCACGGTCAGGACGACCGTCTGCGTAAGCCCGGTTCTATCGGTGCTTGTTCTTATCCCGCCAAGGTGTTCAAGGGTATGCGCATGGGTGGCCAGATGGGTGGCGACCGTGTAACAACGCAAAACCTCAAAGTGTTAAAGGTAATTCCAGAGCACAACCTCCTTCTTGTGAAGGGTAGCTGCGCTGGTTGCAATGGTTCAACTGTTTTAATTGAGAAGTAAGCTATGGAATTAAACGTATTGAATATCAAAGGTCAGGAGACCGGACGTAAAGTTACGTTGAACGAGGCCATCTTCGGCATTGAGCCTAACGACCACGTGATTTATCTGGATGTAAAGCAGTACCTCGCTAACCAGCGCCAGGGTACAGCCAAGGCTAAAGAGCGCTCTGAGCATGCAGGTTCTACCCGCAAACTGGGTCGCCAGAAGGGCGGCGGCGGTGCTCGTCATGGTGATATCAACTCACCTCTGTTGAAGGGTGGTGGTCGCGTGTTCGGTCCTACACCTCGTGACTATGGTTTCAAGCTGAACAAGAAGGTGAAGGTGCTGGCCCGCAAGTCGGCTCTCTCATACAAGGCCCAGGAGAATGCAATCATCGTCGTTGAGGATTTCAACTTCGAGGCTCCCAAGACTAAGGAGTTCATCAATGTGATGAAGAACCTGAAAGTGGAGGGAAAGAAGCTGTTGGTAGTTCTGCCCGAGGCTAACAAGAATGTATATCTGTCAGCTCGTAACCTGCAGAAGTCTGAGTGCATTATCGCTGCTAACGTTAACACTTACAAGGTGCTCAACGCTGATGTGATGGTGGTGACTGAAAAGTCGCTGGATGTTATCAATGGTGTGTTAAACAAGTAAAATAAGAGGAGACTAAAGATATGGCATTTATTATTAAGCCTCTGATTACAGAGAAGATGACAAACATCACGGAGAAGACATCTATGGATCGCACTTACAAGCCCAAGGCAGGTGCTCACCGTGGTGAAGAGGTGACCAAGAAGGCTCAGCCTAAGTATGGCTTTATCGTAAAGCCCGATGCTAACAAGATTGAGATCGCCAAAGAGGTAGAGTCTCTGTATAATGTGACAGTAATTGATGTGAACACGGCTCGTTATGCCGGTAAGCGCTCAAGCCGCTATACCAAGGCTGGTCTCGTGAGAGGTCACAAGAACGCGTTCAAGAAGGCAATCGTTACTCTTAAGGAGGGCGACAGCATTGATTTTTATAGCAATATTCAATAATAAGAAATGGCAGTACGTAAATTAAAGCCCGTTACTCCGGGTCAAAGACACAAGATTATTGGCACGTTCGAGGATATTACTGCATCC
>JAILMS010000037.1 GCA_024692385.1 Prevotella sp.
ACCATACTTCTGAAAGAGATGGGCGTTACCGAAGTTATGGTCCAAGTGGCCGTGAGTCGCTAACAGGTGAACAGGCTTCAACTGTTGCTCACGAAGATAGTTGTCAATAGCCTCACATTCCTCCTCATATAAGGCACCACAATCGATGATGACACACTCACGGCTGTCATCACTCACCACATAACAGTTTTCCTGCAGTGGATTGACTTCGAAACGCTTTATGTTAACCATTAACCATTAAACAATAACCGTTAGTATTTCACTTTCTTCTTCACGATGTCGCTCTCGTTCTGCATACGGTCAAGAGCCGTCACCACATACACAGCCTGTGACTTGCGTGGTGCGTCAGGCAACTCGCAGTGCGTATCACGCGTAATGGTGAGAATCTTTGTGGGGTCATCAATATTCAGGTCTTCACCTTTCTCAAAGCGATAGACCACATACTTAGTGGCATCGTCATACCACTTCTTACTTTTGGGAGCAGTCCAAAAGAGCACCTTCTTTCCCTCCAGATCCACCACCTTCACCTTGCGAGGCTTACGGGGTGCGTCGTCATCAATCCAAGACATTACGGGCATCAATGCGGGGGTGCGCCAGTAGTTATTGCGCAGCGATGTGCCGTAATTGCCCACATTATCAACAGCCGCCTTTGCATACCACAGTACGGTACCCTTCACGTTAGGCAGTTCATCGTGGAGTGCTCTCTTAGCAGCTAACTGGTGGCGCTGTGGATTCTGTGCATCAGGATATTTCACGGTGCGCTCCACATCCTCACCGATGTATAGGTCCACCTTATTAATGTGGTTGTTCCACCAGTGTATCAGCTCGTCATAATCAGCAGCCTTATTACCAATCTCCCAGTATAGCTGTGGCACGCAGTAGTCCATCCATCCCTCTCTGTCCCACAACAGGATATCGGCATATAGCTGGTCGTAGTTCTGCAGGCCATTGGTACGGCTACCGTCGGGATCGCTCTTCTTGTTACGGTATATACCGAAAGGCGAGATGCCCACCTTTACCCATGGCTTGATGTCGTGAACGGTCTTGTAGAGCTGTTCCACAAAGAGGTCTACATTATGGCGGCGCCAGTCACCGATATTATCAAAGCCTCCGTTGTCAGCCTTGAAGAATGCCTGGTCAGGTATCTCCACACCAGCGACGGGGTATGGATAGAAATAGTCATCGATGTGCAGTCCGTCTACATTGTAGCGGCTAATGATATCGCTCACCACCTCGCAGATGAAGTCACGGTTTTCCTTGATAGCTGGATTCAGCAGTGTCAGTCCGTCATATTCAAAGCAGCGTTCCGGATAGCGGTTGACGATATGGTTGCTGGCATTACTATGTGCCGTCTTCGTTTTGGCACGATAGGGATTGATCCAGGCGTGCAGTTCCATATCACGCTGATGACACTGTTCTATCATCCATGCCAAGGGGTCCCAATAGGGCTTCGGTGCCCTACCCTGTTGACCGGTCAGATAGTAGCTCCAAGGCTCCAGCTGACTCTCGTAGAGCGCATCACACTCAGGACGCACCTGGAAGATGATGGCATTACAGCCGTCTTTCTTTAGTTCGTCCAGCTGGTATGACAGTGTTTTCTGCATATCCAGTGTCGGCATCCCCTTAAACTGTCCGTTGACGCACTGTATCCATGCACCACGGAATTCACGCTTGCTTTGCGCCCCAACGGGGGTAGTGAATAGTGAACAGTGAATAGTGAATAGTAATACAAGCACAATCCATCGTCCATATTGCTGCTTATCTTGTCTCATATTTCTTCCATATTATTTAGCAAATCAAAAATCTTCTCCGTCCAGTCCTCACCATTCTTAGGACACAGCGTCCTCATACCCAGCTGGCTGGCCACCATTACATTTCTCGGACCGTCGTCCACAAACAGCACGTTAGAGGCAAATGTCTTCTCTCTGCGCAACACCTCACGGAATAGCATCTCCGAAGGTTTCATCATCTTCATCTTATAGCTTAGATAACATGCGTCGAAATAGTATGACAGCGGATGGCCCTTACCGTCAAACTTTTCGCTCTCTGCCCATGCCATCATAAAAGGATTGGTGTTAGAGAGCAGCAATACGCGATAGCCTTTTTCACGCAGGCGCTGCAGCGTGTCCAGATTGCGCTGTGGCAACTCCTTGGCATATCCCTGCCATGCATATTCACATTCGCTGATGGTAGCCTCACGGCCAATAATCTTGCTCAGCTCACGGCGGAAGTCCTCTGCCGTTATCTTTCCTTCTTCCAAATCGCCAAAGATACCACTCTGCTCATAGGGGTCAAGACGTTTCTCTGCATCCTCCACACCCAAGGCCTTGAATCGTTCAATGGCTTGCGACTGGTCTAACGTGAGTATCACGCCTCCTAAGTCAAACAATACTGTTGTTATTTCCATAAGTTCGGTTTATTCTTTCTTGCTTCTTCCAGCGATAGCAACTCCTGCTGTTGCTGCTGGTAGCTGTCACGCAGCTGTTCGTATTTTGCGTCTAGTTCTTTCTCTATCTGTTTTTCTTGTTCACTGTTCATCAGTCGTGCTGCCACCAATGCATTCTGCGAGGCGTCTTTCATCCACAGTACCGGACCGCCATACACGGGGGCAATCTTCAGTGCCACATGCAGCTCACTGGTCGTGGCGCCACCTATCATAATAGGTATATCAAGTCCGGCCCTTTGCATCTCGTTGGCTACGTTGACCATCTCTTCCAGACTCGGTGTGATGAGTCCCGACAGTCCAATCATATCCACCTTCTCTTCGATGGCCTTGCGTACTATCTGTTCTGCCGGCACCATCACTCCCATATCCACTACCTCGTAGTTGTTACAAGCCATGATGACGCTGACGATGTTCTTTCCAATATCGTGCACGTCGCCCTTCACGGTGGCCAGCAGTATCTTGCCAGCCTTCTCCGCCTGTGCGTCGCCACGTTGCTGTTCGATATAGGGTTGCAGAATGGCTACTGCCTGCTTCATGGTGCGCGCTGTCTTCACTACCTGTGGAAGAAACATCTTTCCGGCACCAAACAGCTCGCCCACCTTGTTCATACCCGCCATCAACGGACCTTCGATAATCTGTACCGCCTTAGGATACTGTTGTAGAGCTTCTTCTAAGTCCTCTTTCAGATAATCGCCCACACCCTTGACGAGTGCTTGCTGCAGGCGTTCTTCTACTGATTCAGGCCTCGCCTCCTGTTTGGTGGCGGGCGCTGTCGTAGGGTTTACTGCCTCCTTTGCTGCGGCCAGTTCTGCCGCCAAAGCGATGAGTCTCTCGCTGGCATCCTTTCTGCGATAGAGTATCACGTCTTCAATGACTTCCAGCTGGTCGGCAGGAATATCACTGTATAACACCTTCGTCGCAGGGTTTACGATGCCGAAGTCCATACCCACCTGAATAGCGTGATAGAGGAATACGGCATGCATGGCCTCACGGATGTAGTTGTTGCCACGGAAAGAGAACGACAGGTTGCTGACGCCACCGCTGACGTGCGCTCCTGGCAGGTTCTTCTTAATCCATTCTGTAGCACGGATGAAGTCGGCGGCATAGGCGTCGTGTTCCTCCATGCCAGTAGCCACTGCAAGTATATTGGGATCAAAGATGATATCTAATGGGTTGATGCCTACCTGTTCTGTCAGAATGCGATAGGCTCTTTGGGCAATCTCTATACGGCGCTCGTAGGTCGTAGCCTGTCCTTGTTCGTCGAAACACATCACCACCACGGCAGCACCGTAGCGCTTGATGTCCTGTGCATGACGGATAAACACCTCTTCACCTTCCTTCAGCGAGATACTGTTGACGATACCCTTACCTTGCAGACACTTCAGTCCGGCAATGATAACATTCCAGTCTGACGAGTCAATCATCACGGGTACGGAAGCGATATCGGGCTCTGCGGCAATGGTGTTCAGGAAGTTCACCATCTCTGTCTTCGCATCCAACAGTCCGTCATCCATATTCACGTCGATGACCAGTGCGCCGTCTGCCACCTGCTTGCGGGCAATGGCGATGGCCTCGTCATATTGCTTCTCCTGTATCAGTCGGAGGAATTTCCTTGAGCCAGCCACATTACAACGCTCACCCACATTCACGAAGTGTACCTCTGGCGTCACGTCCAGCAATTCCAGACCGCTCAGCCACATGGTATCAGGCTTCTCCACTGGCTTGCGGGGCGTCTTACCCTCTACCAGTGGTACATACTTCGCAATAAACTCATCCGTCGTACCACAGCAGCCACCCACGATGTTCACCAGTCCCTCGTCAATCATCTCACCAATCTGTGGAGCCATTGATTCGGGTGTCTCGTCGTAGAGTCCCATAGCGTTGGGCAGACCCGCATTGGGGTACGCACTAATAAAATAAGGTGCCTTGCGAGCCAGCTGGCGCAAGAAGGGCAACATCTGGCGCGCACCAAACGAGCAGTTCAGTCCCACCGAGAAGACGGGATAGCTGCTGATGCTCGCCAAGAAGGCGTCGAGCGTCTGTCCGCTCAGCGTACGACCAGCCAGGTCACTGACGGTAGCGCTCAGCATGATAGGTACTTCCCTTCCGTGCTGCTTCATTACCGTGATGGCAGCGTCTATGGCCACCTTCGCATTCAGCGTGTCGAAGATGGTTTCTATCAGTAGCGCATCTACACCACCCTCCAGCAAGCCGTCCACCTGCTCGCTGTATGCGTCAAACAACTGGTCGTAGGTCAACTCGCGCAAGGCGGGGTTGCTGACGTCGGGCGACATCGAGCACGTCTTGTTCGTAGGACCAATAGAGCCAGCCACAAAGCGGGGCTTCTCGGGGGTACTGAACTCATCACAGCACTGGCGAGCCAGACGGGCACCCTGCAGTGCCATCTCGCGGGCCTTGTCTTCCAGATGATAGTCAGCTTGTGAGATACGTTGTGCGTTGAACGTATTGGTAGAGATGATATCCGCTCCCGCTATCAAGTATTTACGGTGGATATCAGTAATAATGTCCGGACGCGTCAGGTTCAACTCATCCGAGTTACCCGTCTTGCCCAGCACTTTACCAATCATCGTACCCATTGCTCCATCGAGAATCAGTACGCGTTGCTTAGCTAAGTCGTATAGTGTGATCATTTATATACCTTCATGGCGCGATCCATCTCGCGTCTGTCTTCTTTCTCCTTCAGCGTCTGGCGCTTGTCAAACTCCTTCTTACCCTTACAGAGAGCGATGTCCATCTTTGCACGACCTTTCTCGTCGATGAATACCAGCAGTGGTACGATGGTATAACCCGTCTGCTTCGTGGCCGATGCCAGTTTGGCAATCTCTCGCTTTGTCAGCAACAGCTTGCGGTCGCGCTTCATCTCGTGATTGTTGTACGAGCCGTAGAAATAGGGCGATATGTTCATGCCCTTCACCCACAGCTCTCCATTGATGATGGTGCAATAGGTATCCACCAGACTCGCCTTACCCAGACGGATACTCTTTATCTCCGTACCCGTCAGCACGATGCCTGCCGTGTATTCCTCAATGAAGAAGTATTCAAATGAGGCCTTTCTGTTCTTTATCTGTACGGGACTCTTCTTGCGGAGTTCCTGTTCTTGTTTATTCAAAACCCTAATCTTTAATGTTTAACGTTTCTGAGCGAAGCGAACTTAATTTTTAACGTTCGCAAAGCGTTCGATGTTCTCATCGATAAAATGTGCGATATCATTCGTCCACTCTTCCTCGCGCTCCACGAATTCGTCGTCCATGTCGTCAAATTCCGGATACTGCTCAAAGAGCGCCATAAACTCCTCGTCTGTGCAGTCCTTCTCTATCTCCTCATGATACTTGGCATAGAGCGTGTGCGCATTGTATACCAGCTTTGACAGCTCGCGCATGCCCCACAGCTTCAGAGCCTTGGCAAACGGATTCTTAAAAATGAAGGGGCCGTAGCCGTTGTGTATCAGCTGGATGAAACCACCGTCCATGACCTCCTCGTGCAGCACGTCCCATGCCAGCAGCGTAATCTGGTCACTGTTCAGTTCAGCCAGCGTCTCACCGGTCAGCTCTCCACCTATTGCCTCTTTGATGGCAGCTACAAAAGCAGCCACGAAAGCATCCATGCCCTCGCCCGCAGCCTTGCGCAATACCGCATCATTTATAGTCACTTCTTTCATAACGGGGACAAAGTTACGAAAAAATGAGTGAAATGCCAAATATATTTGAGCATTTCCGAATGCAGAGTAATTTCGACGAAGTCAAAGTTACTTTTTTTCTAATAGTTGCAACTTTTCTGCACCCTTCTTACGTCTAACAGACAAAAGAACAAAAAAAAGATGCATAAAGCTGTAATAAATCACACAGATACTGCATCTAAAGAACAAAAACTATAACTTAAATTTGACGATTATGAAACAGTTTGTATTTGCAGCCATGATGTGTCTCGCCGCCATGAGCGCCAAAGCACAAGTTCTTACCTCAGAAGCCGTTAGCAAGGCTTACGAGAAAGCATCTACTCAGCCTAAGAGCGAATTCGTCTTCAATGCCAACTACACAGATAAGAATCTTACCACTATGTATATCTACAAGAAGAATGAGGTACGCCCAGACTTTGAG
>JAILMS010000060.1 GCA_024692385.1 Prevotella sp.
AGCACCACTTTCAAGTATGACAACACGGAGGAGATGGCCGACCTCTTCGACCTGAAGAAAGAAGGCTATTTCTATACCCGTCTGCAGAATCCCACCAACGATGCTGTAGCCAAGAAGATTGCAGCCCTCGAAGGAGGCGTCGGCGCTATGCTCACGTCCAGCGGTCAGGCCGCCAACTTCTATGCCCTCTTCAATATCTGCGAAGCCGGCGACCATTTCGTCACGTCGAATGAGATCTACGGCGGCACCTATAACCTCTTCGGTGTGACGCTGAAGAAACTCGGTATCGAGTGCACCTTCGTCAATCCCGAGGCATCCGAGGAAGAGATCAGCCAGGCCTTCCGCCCCAATACCAAAGCCCTCTTCGGCGAGACCATCTCCAACCCCGGCTGTAAGGTCCTCGACATCGAGAAGTTCGCCCGCATCGCCCATGAGCACGGAGTCCCCCTGATTGTGGACAATACCTTCCCCACCCCCATCAACTGCCGTCCCTTCGAGTGGGGCGCCGACATCGTCACCCACTCCACCACAAAATATATGGACGGCCATGCCACACAGGTCGGTGGTGTCGTTGTAGACAGCGGCAACTTCGACTGGGATGCCCATGCCGACAAGTTCCCTGGCCTCTGCACCCCCGACGAGTCCTACCACGGACTGACCTATACCAAGGCCTTTGGCAAGATGGCCTATATGACCAAACTCGTCGCCCAGCTGATGCGTGACCTCGGCAGCATCCCATCGCCCCATAACGCCTTCCTCCTGAACCTCGGACTGGAGACGCTCCACCTGCGTGTTCCACAGCACTGCCGCAATGCTCAGCGCATCGCCGAGTTCCTGGAGAATGACGAGCGCGTGGCATGGGTACACTATAGCGGACTGCCCTCTGACAAGAACTACGCCCTGGCACAGAAGTACCTGCCCAACGGTTCCTGCGGTGTTATCGCCTTCGGACTAAAAGGCGACCGCCAGACAGCCGTAGAGTTCATGGACTCATTGAAGATGATTGCCATCGTCACCCATGTGGCCGACGCTCGCACCTGTGTGCTCCACCCCGCCAGCCACACCCATCGTCAGCTCTCTGACGAGCAACTCCGCGAGGCTGGTGTTGCTCCCGACCTCATCCGCCTCTCAGTAGGTATCGAGGACTGCGACGACATCCTGGCAGACATCCGTCAGGCATTGGACAAGATCTAACAGAAAAACTTTCGCCCATGCAGATTTGCATGGGCGAATTCTTTATTCTTATTTGTTATTGATTATTTGAAGGAGTAGTGCCTTTTCTCCTTCAGCGCCGTCTTCATTCAGGAAGTCATCTACGTACCAGTCACCTCTTTCGTAAAAGAGTTGTAGCCTGATCGTAGTTTTCTGGCCGTAGTTGGTAGCCTCAACAATAGCTAAGGCCGTGGAGTCTGTGATATTCTCTACCTTGATGTTCTTCACCAGGAAATCACCATCATCCTGCGAACACGTCCAGTGGTCATAATCCAACAAAATATCGTCGTTCTTCAAGCAAATATCAGACGCCTCTTTAAACAGCTTATTATAGCGCGAAGAACAAAACATAGCGTCATAGTCGACGTCACGCCGTATCTCCCTTCCGAACTCACCTTTAACAACGTTCTCGTCCTTATATCTACTATATATCGAGTCCATTCGTTCCATGAGATAAGCCTCTGAGTACTTATTCTGTCCGCCAACACAACTTATCGCGAAGACAGTCATAAGTGCAACTATCATCTTTTTCATTTTCATCTCTCTTATAAATTTTCCTAACTAATTGTATTCCTCGATTCACGCTATAACGTAACTTCGCAAGGGAAAATCTTGTTGTTATTAAATTACCACGGAAACGACTCGGGATCGTTGAGCACGTTGGAGCGTAGATTTTGGTTCAAAGTACTGATAGACTGCATGTCATCATCCGACAGCGAGAACTTCATAACATTCAGATTCTCATCAAAATGATTTGGCTTAGCTCGAGGAATAGTGATAAGTCCACGCTGCACAATCCAGCGGAGTACAATCTGAGAGGCGCTCTTCTGATACTTCGCAGCAAGTGACTGGAGTAGCGGATGTCCGACGACATCGATGTTACCCTGTCCGAAGGGGCCCCATGCCTCTACCTGTATGCCCAACTGGTGGTTATAGACAACATTCTCCTCTTGCGTCATGAAGGGATGAACTTCTATTTGGTTGACGGCGGGACGGATGTCGGCATAGGCAAGCAGATCGTCGAGGTGATGGCGATTGAAGTTGCTTACTCCGATAGACTTCACCTTACCCTGTCGCACATACTCTTCCATAACCTGCCAGGTATCCCTCACACAGTCTTTCACAGGCCAGTGGATGAGAAGCAAGTCGATATAGTCGGTCTTCAGTTTGGCAAGACTGTCATCGATAGACTTAAGGACAGCCTCACGACCTTCGCGCATGATGTTTGTAGCTACCTTCGTAGTCAGGAAGATTGCTTGTCGGGCCAAGCCGCTGTCAAGGATGCCCTGCCCTACTTCGGCCTCATTCTCATAACCCTGTGCTGTATCAATATGGCGGAAGCCAGCTTGCAAGGCCAGACACACATTCTGGCGAGCCGTCTCTCCACGCAGCGTCCAAGTGCCGACGCCTATCTGTGGAATCTCACTGTTGTTGTTAAGTCTAATCATAAAACAATACTTATTTATTGGTGCAAAGATAGGGAATATTCCGTAATTATCACTATCTATGCTTATATATTTTGGGAGACAGACAGAAAAAAAGAAAAATCGCTAAGCGGAAACTTAGCGATTATCTCTTGTTGGGGTACCCGGACTCGAACCAGGAAAGGCAGGACCAGAATCTGCAGTGTTACCATTACACCATACCCCAATTCCTTGCATCAAGAAACCGTTTTCTCGATTGCGGGTGCAAAGGTAATGCTTTTTTCTGAACCAACAAAAAAAAATGGCACTTTTTTAATAAAAAACGCAAAAAAAATCTTTTTCCGTGCGTTTTTCTTTGTGTTGAGCTGGTTATTTAGTAACTTTGCCCTTCAATAATACAATATTTAATGGAACAAACAGAACAACTAGTAGAAACAATTGTAAAAGGAATACAAGAGAAGAAAGGTCAGAGCATTGTCACCGCCAACCTGAAAGGTATAGATGGTGCGATATGCAGCTATTTTGTAATATGCCAGGGCAATTCTCCCTCGCAGGTGGAGGCTATCACCGAATCAGTGGGTGAGATGGCTCGCAAGGAGCTGGGCGAGAAGCCGTCAATGGTAGCTGGACAAGAAAATGCCCAGTGGGTGGCGATGGACTACGGCGACGTGATGGTACACATCTTTGTACCCGACACACGCGCCTACTACGACTTGGAGCACCTCTGGGAAGATGCTGACCTGAAGCACATAGAAGATATAGACTAATGGAACCACAAAATAAGAAACCACAGCAGCAGATGCCCCGGTTCAATATGAACTGGATATACGGCATCGTCATCCTGTCACTGGTTGTGCTCTACTTTACCCAAGGACAGGAGAAGTCGAGCATCTCAACACAGGTATCGTATTCAGACTTCAAGGTCATGGTCACTAAAGGCTATGCCAAGGAAATAGTAGTGAACAAGCACCAGAACACGCTGGAGATGTATGTAAAGCCGGAGAATATCCGCGACGTATTTCATCAGGGTGTGCAGCAGACTGGCGACAATCCGTCTGTGTCTGTTGCCATCGGCAGCGTGGATCAGGTGGAGCAGTTTATCAACCAGCAGCGTGAGGCGAAGACGTTTAGCGGCAAGTTCTCATATGACAATAGCAAGGACAACGACTTCTTCTCGTCGCTGATTATGAACGTACTGTTCTTTGGTGGCATCATCCTTGTATGGATGTTCATCATGCGCCGCATGGGTGGCGGTTCACCGATGGGTGGCTCCGGCATCTTCAACGTGGGCAAGTCGAAAGCCCAGATGTATGAGAAGGGCGGCGAACTGGGCATCACCTTCAAGGACGTAGCCGGACAGGCTGGTGCCAAACAGGAGATGCAGGAGATTGTTGACTTCCTGAAGAGTCCGCAGAAATATACTGATCTGGGCGGTAAGATTCCCAAGGGTGCCCTGCTGGTAGGTCCTCCGGGAACAGGTAAGACACTGCTGGCCAAGGCTGTCGCCGGTGAGGCTGGCGTACCCTTCTTCTCGATGTCGGGTTCTGACTTCGTGGAGATGTTTGTGGGCGTGGGCGCTTCACGTGTGCGCGACCTCTTTGAAAAAGCAAAGACCAAGGCTCCCTGTATCATCTTCATCGACGAGATAGACGCCGTAGGACGTGCGCGCTCGAAGAATCCAGCCATGGGTGGCAACGACGAGCGAGAGAATACGCTGAACGCCCTGCTGACAGAGATGGACGGCTTTGGCACCAATAGTGGTATCATCACGCTGGCTGCTACCAACCGTGCCGACATGCTCGACTCCGCCCTGCTACGTGCAGGACGTTTCGACCGTCAGATACATGTGGACCTGCCCGACCTCAACGAGCGTAAGGAGGTATTCAACGTACACCTGAAGCCGCTGAAGCTCGACAATACGGTAGACATTGACTTCCTGGCACGTCAGACACCGGGATTCTCTGGTGCCGATATTGCCAACGTATGTAACGAGGCTGCCCTGATTGCTGCCCGCCACAACCGCGAGGCAGTAGGTAAGCAGGACTTCCTCGACGCCGTAGACCGCATCATTGGCGGACTGGAGAAGAAAACCAAGGTGATGACGGAACAGGAGAAGAAATCTATCGCCATCCACGAGGCTGGCCACGCTACCATCTCTTGGTTTACGGAGTTTGCCAACCCATTGGTGAAGGTGAGCATCGTACCCCGTGGTCGTGCCTTGGGTGCTGCATGGTATCTGCCTGAAGAGCGCGTACTGCAGACCAAAGAGGCTATGCTCGACGAGATGTGCTCACTGTTGGGTGGCCGTGCTGCTGAGGAGTTGTTTATCGGACACATCTCTACAGGTGCCATGAACGACCTGGAGCGTACCACGAAGCAGGCCTACGGTATGGTGGCATACGCTGGTATGAGTGATAAGTTGCCTAACCTGTGCTACTATAATCAGCAGGAGTACTCCTTCCAGAGACCTTATTCAGAGACTACCGCCAAAATCATGGACGACGAGGTACTGAAGATGGTGAACGAGCAATATGAGCGTGCCAAGCAGATACTGACGGATCACAAGGACGGTCACGCTCAGCTGGCTCAGTTGCTGGTAGAGCGCGAGGTCATCTTCGCTGAAGACGTAGAAAAGATATTCGGCAAGCGCCCCTGGACCAGTCGTTCGGAAGAGCTGCTGGAGGCACAGATGCGTGCTGACGCAGAACGCATGGCTGAGGAGCGTGCCAAGGAGTTGGGTCTTCTGCCTGAGAAGACAGAGGATTCAGAAAACGAGGAAACTTCGGAGAATAACGGAACTAAATAATCAATGATATGAAAAACTTCATTGTACGTACCATTACAGGCATCATCTTTGTGGCAGCCATCGTCAGCTGCTTCCTCCGCCCGGAGGCAATGGTGCTGCTATTTAGCATTATCACAGGACTGACGGTATGGGAGTTTACGGGACTAATTAATGAGCGCGACGGGATTACTGTCAACCGCTTCATCTCTACCGTTGCTGCCGTTTATTTCTTCTACGCAATGACCTACTACTGTAGCGACATGTATGCCGGCATTGCTAAGAGCGTGGTATTCATCCCCTATCTGGTAACCATCATCTACCTGCTGGTAGCTGAGCTCTACCTGAAGCAGGCCGACCCCATACACGACTGGGCATACACAATGTTGCCACAGATGTATATCGCCCTACCCTTCTCACTGCTCAACGTGTTGGCATTCAATGCCACCAGCGAGGGCTTTGTAGCCTTCAACACGCTGCTGCCACTGAGCGTATTCGTATTCTTGTGGGTCAACGACTCAGGAGCATACTGCGTAGGTTCACTGATTGGCAGACACAAATTGTTTCCACGCATATCACCAGGAAAATCATGGGAGGGTTCTATTGGTGGTGCCGTCTTCGTACTGGCTGCCGCCTACGCCATCAGTTATTTCCTTGATCAGGAGCAGATGCTGACCATGCCTGCATGGTTGGGACTTGGACTTGTGGTGGTTGTTTTTGGCACATGGGGTGACCTTGTGGAGAGCCTCTTCAAGCGCACCTTAGGCATCAAAGACTCGGGCAACATCCTGCCAGGCCACGGTGGCATGCTCGACCGCTTCGACTCTTCGTTGCTAGCCATCCCCGCAGCAGTAGTATACCTCTATACATTATCTATATTCTAAGAAGAGATGAAAAAGTTGTTGACTATCATCCTGCTGTGTGTATGTGTTTGTCATGCACACGCCATCGACCCCGTCAAGCAGTACGGACAACTGCAAGTGAAGGGCAGTCAGCTATGCGACCAACAGGGCAAGTCCGTTATTCTGCGTGGTATCAGCCTGGGGTGGCATAATATATGGCCCCGCTTCTATAACAAGAAGGCTGTGCAGACGTTGAAGCAGGACTGGAACTGCACGGTGGTGCGCGCTGCCATGGGCGTCATGATAGAAGACAACTATCTGGAGAATCCGGAGTTTGCCATGCAGTGTATGACAAATGTCATTGATGCTGCTATTAAGCAGAACGTATATGTTATCATCGACTGGCACTCACATATCACCAAGACACAGGAGGCTAAGGAGTTCTTTGGCAAGATGGCACAGAAATACGGCAAATATCCACACGTCATATACGAGATATATAATGAACCCGTAGAAGACAGCTGGGCCAGCCTGAAGAAATATGCCACGGAGGTTATTGGCGAGATTCGCAAATATGATCCTGACAATATCATACTGGTGGGCTGTCCTCACTGGGACCAGGACATACACCTCGTTGCCAACAGTCCGCTGCAGGGCTTCTCAAACATCATGTATACTGTACATTTCTATGCTGCCACTCACGGTGACTACCTGCGCGAGCGCACAGAGGCTGCCGTGAAGAAGGGCATCCCCGTATTCATCTCAGAGAGTGGCGTAACAGAGGCTTCCGGTGATGGTAAGATTGACGCTGAATCGGAAGAGAAATGGGTGGAGATGTGTGAAAGACTGGGCATCAGCTGGGTATGCTGGTCGCTAAGCGATAAGAATGAGAGCAGTTCCATGCTGCTGCCACGAGCTACAGCTACTGGCCCATGGGCTGACGACGTCATCAAGGTTTCAGGAAAACTGGTAAAAGGGTTGCTAAAGAAGTACAACAAATGACCAAAGAGCAAGAGAAACTAGTAACAGCCAATATGGGCTACGCCATTACACTGGCACGCCAATATAATAGCGATATATTGTCTACTGACGACCTCATCAGCGAGGGGGCCATCGGTTTGGTAAAAGCTGCGGAGAAGTATGACGCATCGAGAGGGAAACCCTTTGTTACCTTTGCAGCGCCATACATCCGTCGTGCCATAGAAGCAGCCATCAACAAGTTGCAGAACGACGTCGACGTGCGCTCTACCGACGAGTCAATTCCCGTAGGCAGTCGCAACAACTACACCCTACTCAACGTATTGGAAGACCCCGATGCGCCAAGGGCTGACGCCACAATAGAACAGGCCTCGCTCAGTGAGGACTTGCTGAGAGGTCTCGGCATACTCAACGAGCGCGAACAGCAGGTAGTGAAACGCTACTTTGGCGTGGATGCAGAACGCCAGACAATGGCAGAAATTGCAGAGGTGATGGGACTGAAGCGTGAGCGCGTACGCCAAGTGAGAGACCAAGCCCTGCGCAAACTAAGAAAAGAAGCAAAAAAGGAATAATAGAAGAGATGAGGAAAATTGTTTTTTTACTAGTCTGTCTTTTTACCGTTTTACCATCGTCCGCAAAGGTAATTAAGGTGTTAGCGGTAGGCAACAGTTTCTCACAGGATGCCGTAGAACAATACCTCTATGAACTTGCTGCCGCACAAGGCGACTCACTGATTATTGGCAATGCGTATATCGCAGGATGCTCAATCGACACACATTATAACAACCTACTGAACGACAAGCCTGCATATGTCTATCGCAAGGTGGTGAGTGGCGTCAAAGCCGTACGCAACAAGGCTACCCTACGCTCCATTATCCGCGACGAACAGTGGGACATTATCACCCTGCAGCAAGCCAGTCAGTTATCGGGCATCAGCAGCAGTTATGGCAACCTGGCACAATTGAAACGCCTCATCCAGAGCTATACATCCAACTTGCGCGTGCAATTCATGTGGCACATGACATGGGCTTACGCTGCAGACCTCACACAAGAGCGCTTTGCGGCCTATCACTACGACCAGCGAGAAATGTATTCAGCGATTGTCAATACGACACTGAACGTGGTATCTGCAGTAGGAGGATTCCGCCGTATTATCCCCAGTGGCATAGCCATACAGCTGGGACGTTATAGATTCGGTGACATCCTAAACCGCGACGGCTATCACCTGTCATACACACTGGGACGCTATATTGCAGCATGCACTTGGTGTGAGGTGCTGACGGGTAAAATAATAGATGGTAACCGCTATTGGCCGGCTACCATCAGTGATGAGGAGGCAGTACTCTGCCAAGAGGCCGCTCACGAAGCAGTTTTCATGCAACAGAGCGGCCGCTATATGGTATTTTAATACTTCTTACAAATTCCACTTGACACCGAGTGTAGGGTTGACAAAGAAAGTCTTGCCATCATAGAAATTAGTAATAAAATTATTGCTAATTTCTATCTCTGTACCAACAGACAGATGATTGTTGACGTTATACCACAACTGTGGCTCAGTCAGCACGACCAGCATACCATGGCCAGTGCCAGCCTGTTCGCCACGCCATAAGTCGATAAATCCTGAGAAACTCAGCTTTTTGTTCAGGAAGTTCAGTCCCCAGACACCAGTAAGCTGTGCGCTGGCATACGAGTGGACATCCTCATTGCTGAAGTACTGCTTATATAACAACTGTACAGACCAAGTCTTGGAGAAGTCTGCATTATGTCCGTTGTAAGCCGCACCCAACAGTGCAGCCTGCTGGAAAGCATAAGTACGCGTTAAGCCACCATCGTACTCTACATGAACGGCAAATGGCGATTCTTTCTTGATATTAAACTCACGCGACACCTCCGTATAAGCGCCCTCAACGAAATGACGTGAGAAGTCGAGGTCGACGAAATAGAACCATGAGCCCCACTGGTCAGCTTTAAAGTGTTCAATGGTCATGGTCATCTTCTGGCGACTGGACTCTTGGTCTGAGTAGAAATTACGACCGAAATCATAGTGCAACTGAATGTTCTGTGCACTGACTGACATCGTGCATGTCAGCATCAGCAATGTAAATAGTTTCTTCATTTTTAAAAATTTCTCAATTTCTCATTATTTCAATTTCTCAATCATAATAGTTGCTGCTTTCACGGGAGCATCGCTCTCACCAAGCAGCCTATGTATATCTTCATAATCAGCGAGCATCTCTTCACGCTTGCCACCACCAGGCAGCAGGGCCTCCAGCTCTTGACGGATAGCCTCAACACTAAAGGTGTTGGCTACGAGTTCCTTGACAACCTCACGATTGGCTATCAGATTGACCAATGAGACGTATGGAACTTTCAGGAAGAACTTTCTCAGGAAGCCAAACAGGTGAGGCATGGGAGTCTTATAACATACTACCTGTGGCACACGGAACATACAGGTTTCCAAGGTTGCCGTTCCGCTCGTCACCAAGGCTGCTGTAGCCTTTGCCAACAAAGGATAGGTTTCATTGACCACCAAGCGGACCTCACTATCCTTCAAGAAGCGTTCATAATAGGCGGGATCAATAGACGGGGCACCGGCCAGCACTAGATCGTATTGCCCAGCCAAATGACGCGTCGCTTCAATCATCGCAGGCAGATTCTCCTGAATTTCTTGCTTACGAGAGCCTGCAAGCAGGGCGATAAGCCTCCTCCTATCCCCCTCAAAAGGGAGGCGGGACTCTGATACGCAGTTTTCCCCCAAGAATTGTCTTACCTCACTGGCTGTAGGATTACCCACATAGTGGATGGGATAATGATGTTTCTTCTCAAAGAAGTCTACCTCGAAAGGTAATATCGAGAACAGCTCATCGACATCGCGCTTGATATTCTTAATACGATGTTCCTTCCACGCCCAGATTTTGGGGGAAATATAATAATATACCGGACAAATGGCATGAGACTTCACATAGCGCGCTATATCCAGATTAAAGCCAGGATAGTCAACGAGGATGACAACATCAGGCTTCCACTGAGCAATATCCTGCTTGCAGAAATGCATATTGTGCAGAATGGTACGCAGATGGAGCAGTACAGGGATGAAACCCATGTAGGCCAGTTCACGATAGTGTTTGACACGCGTACCAGCCACTGAGGTCATCATATCACCTCCGAAGAAGCGGAATTCAGCATCTGAATCTTGACGCAACAATTCACGCATCAAGTGCGACGCATGCAAGTCGCCACTGGCCTCACCTGCTATCAAGTAGTACTTCATTGCTCGTAATCTTTGAGTTGGTCAAAAGCCTCGTAGGCAGTTACATCAATGCGCGTTGGAGTGATGGCCACATATCCATTATCCAATGCCCAGCGGTCAGTATCCTCTGCCTCTGGTTCATCATTTTGGTAGCTTCCCACCATCCACCAGTAGTCATAACCTCGCGGATGATTACACTTACGCACCTCATTGGTCCATGTTCCTAACGACATTCGGCAAAGACGAACACCTTTGAAAGTGTCAACTTTTGGAAAATTGACATTCAGGCAGACGCCCTTAGGAAGACCATCACGCAACACACGTTGTACTATATCACGAATATAGGGCTCCAATGGTGAGAAATCAGCATCAGCTCGGTAGTCACAGATGGAGAAGGCCAAGGAAGGAATATATTTCATGCAGCCCTCCATGGTAACGCCCATCGTTCCAGAATAGTGGGTATTAACAGATGCGTTGTCGCCATGATTGATGCCGCCAATAACCAGACGGGGTGTCTCGTCGCACAGCTCTGCCAGCGCCATTTTCACGCAGTCTACTGGTGTTCCGTTGCACGACCATATATCCATGCCTTTCTCGTGGTATCGATGATTGAGCACTAATGGTGTGGTGGCCGAGAAAGCGCACGCAAAACCACTACGAGCATCTTCTGGTGCACAGACCAGAACATCGTCGTAGTCTTTTACGATGTTGATAAGGGAATTAATGCCTTTTGCTTGATATCCGTCGTCGTTAGAGATAAGTATCATTTCTTTTTTAAATAGTCGTTATGCATCTTGATAGCGAAGATGATAACGCTACAAGTGCAGGTGATGAGGTTGGTCAGCACCAGGTAGTAGTTCTCAATGAGGAAACCCTGTACCACAAACGCTGAGCAGCCGATGGCCATTGATATAAAGCCCGGCAACGAGATGCCGTCCGTATTGCGTGTACGAATAGTCTGGATAGCCTGGGGCAAATAGCCGAAGATCAGACCGAATGTGGCAATCCAACCACAAATATTAATTAATAATTCATGTTCCATAGTATAGTAGTTTGAAGTGAATAATATGTATTGAATGCAAAGATAGGTAAAAAAAACGAAGAATCAACATAATTCATAGGATTTTTTTACATGTTTATTGGAAAAGTCCGCAAAAAGCACTATCTTTGCAGTTGGTAATATGTAAAACTAAAACGATCCTATTATGAAAAACGTATATAAGGCACATATCCTCTTTACAAAAGAGAAAGACCATTTCGAGGTGTATGAGAACGGATACATTGCTGTGGAAGATGGTCGTGTGACTAAGGTTACAAATAATCTTTCAGATATTGACGTTCAGGATGCAGAGATTATTGACTTTGGAAATAAATTGCTTATTCCTGCTATGAACGACATGCACGTGCATGCCCCACAAGTACACAATCAGGGGGTGGCAATGGATTTGGAACTGCTACCGTGGTTGCAGAACTACACATTCCCTGAGGAATCAAAATATGCTGACGTACAATATGCCGAGCGCATGTATCGCCGCTTCCTGCATACCCAGTGGCTCTTCGGCACCATGCGCAGCGTCGTCTTCGGCACTGTTCATACTAACAGCACACGTAAATTGATGCAACTATATCAGGAGGCCGGTATGGGAGCTATGGTCGGCAAAGTGGCTATGAATCGTAACTGTCCTGATGCCCTATGCGAGGATGTCGATGCCGCCATTGCCGGCAACGAGCAACTCATCGCCGAATTCAGCGATACTGACGCCCTCGTTCGTCCTATCATCACGCCACGATTCGTACCGTCGTGTACACCAGAACTATTGAAGGCCTGCGGAGAACTGGCTGCTAAATATCAACTGCCCGTACAGTCGCACCTGTCGGAGAACACCTCTGAGATTGCATGGGTGGCTGAGCTGGAACCCGAGAGCGAGAGCTATGGTGACGCCTATAACCGCTATGGACTCTTCGGACAGACACCAACTATCATGGCCCACTGCGTATGGACACATGGTAAAGAGTTGGAACTGATGAAGCGCAACGGTGTGATGGTGGCCCACTGCCCTACCTCGAACTTTAATATTGCATCGGGAATGGCACCCGTCCGCACCTTCCTCGAAGAGGGTTTGCGCATAGGTCTGGGCAGTGACATCAGCGGTGGCCACGACCTCAACATGTTCCGCATGTTGGTCTATGCCATCCAAGTAAGCAAAATGCAATATCAGCAAGACCACAGCAAGGCTTTCCTCACCCTGCCCGAAACCTTCTGGATTGCCACCAAATCGGCAGGCAGTTTCTTTGGCAAGGTAGGCAGCTTCGAGCCTGGCTACGAGTTTGACGCCTTAGTCATTGACGACGATGTACTATATCCAGACGAATATTCTCTTACACATCGTTTAGAGCGCTTTATCTATCTGGGTGACGATCGTCAGATAATTCATCGTTTCTGTCGTGGCAAAGAGGTGGCAGAGCCTAGAATATGTGATTAATAAACTATGGCCAACAAAGATAAGATAATGTATGTCTGCGAGAACTGCGGGCAGGAGTCAGCAAAGTGGATAGGTAAATGTCCTGCATGCGGACAATGGAATACATTTAAGGAGATTAAAGTGGCTGACACGCGCCAAAAAGCAGCGACCAATGCTGCTGCATCGGCAGGTCACAAGCTACGCGAGAATAAAGTATTACATCTGAAGGACATCTCGTCGCATGACGATCCACGCATCGATATGCACGATGCAGAGCTGAACCGTGTGCTCGGTGGTGGATTGGTGCCTGGCAGCATTGTGCTACTGGGGGGCGAGCCTGGCATCGGTAAGTCGACACTGTCGCTGCAGACCATGCTCCAACTGACGGACAAGAAAGTGCTATACGTCAGTGGTGAGGAGAGCGCCCACCAGCTGAAAATGCGTGCCGAAAGGTTGACTGTTGGCGGGGGAATCGCCAACAACGACAGTTTTCTCTTGCTTTGTGAGAATTCTCTCGAAGCCATCTTTGACCACATCAAAGAGGTACAGCCGGAAGTGGTGGTGGTGGACTCCATACAGACCATATCTACCGAGGAAGTAGAGAGCAGTGCAGGCTCTATTGCCCAGGTTCGTGAGTGCGCTTCTGCCCTACTACGTTTTGCAAAGACCAGTGGAGTTCCCGTCATTCTGATTGGCCATATCACCAAAGAGGGTACACTGGCAGGTCCCAAAATCTTGGAGCATATCGTTGATACCGTCATCCAATTTGAAGGTGACCAACACTATATGTACCGCATCCTGCGAAGCATTAAGAATAGATTTGGAAGCACCTCAGAACTAGGTATTTACGAAATGCAGCAGACAGGATTGCGACAAGTCAGCAATCCCTCGGAACTGTTACTCACGGAAGATCACGACGGACTCAGCGGCGTAGCTATCTCGAGCGCCATTGAAGGTGTGCGTCCGTTCCTTGTAGAGACTCAGGCACTGGTGAGCAGCGCAGCTTATGGTACTCCTCAGCGCTCGGCAACGGGCTTCGACCAGCGCCGATTGAACATGCTGCTGGCTGTTTTGGAGAAACGTGTAGGTTTCAAACTGATGCAGAAAGACGTGTTTCTAAATATTGCGGGAGGCCTGCGCGTAACAGATATGGCCATGGACCTGAGTGTCATAGCCGCAGTACTGTCGAGCAATGTAGATACACCGATAGAGGAAGGCTGGTGTATGGCTGGTGAGGTGGGACTCTCTGGCGAGGTGCGTCCCGTGGCACGTATCGAGCAACGTATCAGCGAGGCTGAAAAGCTAGGATTCCAACATATCATCATCCCCAAATACAACCTTAGCGGGCTGAACCGCAAGAAGTTCAACATCGAACTGGTCCCCGTAAGAAAGGTGGAAGAGGCGCTAAGGGCGCTATTTGGATAAAAAAAAACTCCATAATGGAGGGGAACAGTAGCTTTATAAATCGTAAACCGTAGTATCTTCGATACCAGCCAACGCAAACGCTTCACGACGTTCTACACATGTACCACACTTGCCGCAATGGTGGTCGCCGCCCTTGTAGCACGACCATGTCTTACTATAGTCGATACCCAAGGCTTTGCCACGACGGGCTATGTCTGCCTTGGTAATATTAGTATAGGGCGAGCGCAGATGAACGTTGACATAGGTACCTGCACAGGCTGCCTGGTCGAAGGCGTCGACAAACTCGGGGCGACAGTCAGGATAGATGGTATGGTCACCACCATGATTAGCCATCATGACGTATTTCAGTCCGTTGGACTCAGCAATACCTACAGCAATAGACAGCATTATACCATTGCGGAAAGGCACAACCGTCGACTTCATATTTTCATCAGCATAATGACCCTCGGGGATGTCCTCCCCACCCTCCAACAGTGAACTTTTAAAGTACTTGGTCATAAAGTCCAAAGGGATGACAACATGCTTAATGTCCAACTGCTGGCAATGCCACTGAGCAAAGGGAATCTCGCGGGCATTATGCTTGGAACCATAGTCGAACGAGACGGCCAAGGCGATGCGTTCCTGCTCATCATATAATAAGGTGACACTATCTACGCCACCACTCAATATTAATACGCTGTCTTTCATGCTATCAGAATTTGTACGATACGTTCTGCAGTGCGTCCATCCCAACGGTCAGGCAAAGACGAAGTCTTCCACTTGCCACTAACCAGTTCAGATAAAGCACTACGCAACTTGTCTGCATCCTCACCTACCAAAACGTTAGTGCCCTGCTTAACAGTCTCGATATGTTCAGTATAGGAGTTGAGCGTGATACATGGCACATGGTTGAACGTTGCCTCTTCAGCGACGTTACCAGAATCAGTAATGATACCCATAGCATGAGCTGTTAGATAACCGAAATCGAGATAGCTCAACGAATTATGAATGGAGAATTGAGAATTCAGAGAGGATACAACATTGTGAGCACGACCGCGGAGAGGTGCAATGACGGGGATATCACCAGCAATCTCGCTGATAGTTGTAAGCATGCGCTGAAGATTCTCTTCGTCAGCCAGCAATGCCTTGCGGTTGAGCGTGAACACCAGATAACGGCCATCCTCAATGCCGTCAAGACAGGCAGGACGCGTCCAGCGATTATGGTTATAACGCAGAGTATCCATCAGGATGTTGCCTACCAGATAAATCTTGTGATTCTCAGCACCTTCACGTGTAGCGATACTGCTAGCACCTACGCCAGCGGTAAACAACAAGTCGCTGAGTCCATCGATAACCAGACGATTAATCTCTTTAGGCATATTGATATCAAAAGAGCGTGTGCCTGCTACCAGATGCGCCAGACGGAGACCACGCTTCTTAGTAACAATAGCAGCAGCCATCGTAGATGCCAAGTCATCGACAACGATGACGGTATCTGTTTCATGCTGTTCGAGATAACGCTCAAATTCAGCCATCACCCTACCCGTCAGTTCGTTGAGGTTCTCGCAGTCAACACCTAAGAATACATCAGGATGCGGAATCTGCAGGTCGTCGAAGAGTGACGCCTCCAGTGTAGAATCATCAGCGATACCAGCATAAACCAACTGGTATTGACAGTTATCAGTAGACTCAATTGCACGGATGAGCGGAGCTACCTTGATAAAATTAGGGCGTGCGCCCGTAAAAATACAAATATTCTTCATTGTTTTCCTATTTTCTTTTCATATGCTGGCGACTCCTCTTTCAATCGGAAGTCGTAAATCATCTTATAATCATCAATCAACATGAAGTGTTTTGTGCCCTGTATGTTGTCGTCTTTCTTCTCCCAGATAATATCTGTAAAGTTCTTCGTATCATCGGGAACAACAGTTCGCAACAGACAGTTGGTAAAGCTGTATTTCGAATCCTCATCTACTTCACCTTCAATGACATCCTCCGCATAACCCGTGACTAATGTGTTCGTACAGGTTAGCATGAAGGGCTGTTCAGAGGGTTCGAAGCGTAAAGCAAAACCACGATTGGCAGAGAGTGGATAGAACTGTGCCAAGGTGACGTGGTCAAGGTCTGTCTGACATCCCAAAAGCGTCAGACAGTCTTTCAAGGCATTCGACAAGATGCAGTTGCTAATAGTGACATCAGAGTCGTGTGCCCAAAGTCCAGAGCCCTTGCTGTTGTGAATGGTACAGCCATAAAGTTCGACTGTCGTGGTGTCTGCCAGCAAACCGTCACGGGCGTTACGTATCTCGCAGTCCGTCAACTGGCAACCGTCAGCATGCGGTTTGATGGTGATGCCCTTCCACTGACCACTGATGCGGTCGTAAGGCAGATAGTTGAACATATGATCAAGACGATCGCCACGAAACAGGCTATTCTCAGCAACAAGAGCCCCCTCGACAGTGATGCCCGCACCATCATGAAAGTATAACACTGTATTCTTAATGGTCAGTGTTGCAGTAGCAGCGACATTGATGCCACCATAGACAACGATAGGTGTCGACGACTCAATGGTCTTGTTCTCCGTAATCTCCACATCATGCCACTGGTCAGCATTCCAACTATAAGTGCGCAAGTTGACCTTCTGTTCCACCCCACTCTCTAAAGCAAACAATAGGTTATCCTCTATCAGCTGTGGTTCGATAGAAGCATTCTCAGGTGCCGTAATCTCTACAAATACGCGGATGCTATCACCTTTTCGTATCTCTAAATTGTTGGCCACTGGATTGAGAAAAGCGCCATCAACATTAACACGGAAGCCCGACTGGCCGCTACGCTCCAAACGTACGGAACGCAGGCGCAAGCCATCGCCTGACTGGTTATGTACCCAAAAACTATAGGTTGATGACGGAATGGTGGCAAAAAGCGTATCCAGACGGACGGTATCTGTCGTAAACGTCAACCGATGACTACGGTCTGTTGTAAACGAGTCGTTCTCAGAGCAGGCTGTCAGCAAGAACAGCACAGCTATGAGGAAAAAGAAAAGCCGCTTTATCATATATTGATAAAACGTCTTTCCTCCTATTTTATTGTCTTGTAGCTTACTTTCCAAAATAACGTTTCAAAAGACCTGCGAAACCAGCACCATGACGGGCCTCGTCCTTAGCAGCCTCGTGAACCATGTCGTGAATAGCATCGAAGCCCATTGCCTTAGCTTGCTTGGCCAGTTCAAACTTGTCAGCACAAGCGCCCTCTTCGGCAGCAGCACGCTTCTCCAGATTGGTCTTGGTATCGAAAACAACCTCACCTAACAATTCAGCAAACTGAGCAGCGTGCTTAGCCTCCTCCAGTGCATAGCGGTTGAAAGCCTCAGAAATCTCAGGATAGCCCTCGCGGTCTGCCTGACGAGCCATGGCAATGTACATACCGACCTCGCTACACTCAGCATTATAGTTGTTGCGTAACTCTTGAATCATCTCTTCGGGAACGCCCTCAATCTTACCATCACCCAGACGGTGAACCGTAGCATAGGTTACGTCGCCAGTCTGTTCCTTCAATTCAGAGAACTTAGAGGCAGGAGCCTTACAGATAGGGCACTTCTCGGGAGCTGCATCGCCTTCATAGATATATCCACAAACGGCGCAGATAAACTTCTTCTTCATAGATGTTTAGTATTTGTTTAGTTAGAAAAAAATGAAATTATCTTTTTGCAAAGATACACAGAAAAAATAAATCCCCCAAATGTTTTGGAGGAATTTATTTATAATGTGTTATTTTTCCGCTATACAAGAAAACGGCTATGCTTTCATTGTATGAATAATTTCATCAACACTTAGCAACTGCTGTTCACCTGTACACATATTTTTCAGTGTTACCTTTTGAGCAGCTATCTCACTCTCACCTGCTAACACGACATAAGGAATCTGTTTTGCATTTGCATACGACATCTGCTTCTTCATCTTTGCACTATCAGGGAATATCTCTGCACGAATACCAGCCTGACGTACCTTGGCGATAATAGGAAGACAATAAGCAGTTTCCTTCTCACCAAAATTAATGAAGAGCACCTGTGTAGTATTGAGTGAATCTTTGGGATAGAGGTCAAGGGCATTGAGCACATCATAGATGCGGTCTACACCAAACGAGATGCCGACACCTGAGAGGCCAGGCATACCGAAGATGCCCGTCAAATTATCATAACGACCACCTCCACTGATGCTACCCATAGGTGTATCAAGGGCTTTCACCTCAAAGATGGCGCCTGTATAGTAACTCAATCCACGTGCTAATGTCAAATCCAACTGAATCTCGTTATTCAATGATGTCAAGAAGCCAAGGATATACTTGGTTTCCTCAACACCTTTTAGACCCGTTTCACTCTCCTTCAGCACCTCAGCGATGGTTGCAAGTTTCTGCTCGTTTGTGCCGTCCAACATGATAATGGGCTGCAGTTTCTGGATCTGCTCCTCGCTAAGACCATCTTCACGCAACTCCTGGTTAACATTATCGATGCCAATCTTGTCGAGCTTGTCGATAGCCACAGTGATATCGACAATTTTCTCAGCAGCACCAATTACCTCAGCAATACCTGTCAGGATCTTGCGGTTATTAATCTTAATCTGAACGCGAACACCAAAGCGTGTAAATACAGTGTCGACAATCTGCATCAGTTCAACCTCATTGAGCAGAGAGTCAGAACCTACCACATCACCATCGAACTGATAGAACTCACGATAGCGACCCTTTTGTGGGCGATCAGCACGCCAAACAGGCTGTACCTGATAGCGTTTGAAAGGCAACTGCAACTCCTCGCGATGCATCACCACATAGCGGGCGAAGGGTACGGTAAGGTCGTAGCGCAGACCTTTCTCGCAAATCTTAGAGGCCAGACGCAGGGTATTGCGCTCTGTCAATTCCTGATCATCAATCTTATTCAGATAATCGCCAGAATTTAAAATCTTGAAGAGCAACTTGTCGCCCTCCTCGCCATACTTACCCATCAGCGTCTGAAGGGTCTCCTGAGCAGGCGTCTCAATCTGTTGGAATCCGTAAAGTTCATATACACTACGGATGGTGTTGAAAATATAATTGCGCTTGGCCATCTCTACCGGGCCAAAGTCGCGTGTTCCTTTGGGTATACTGGGTTTATTTGCCATTTCTTACAATTGTTTGTTCACGATCAGGACCAATACTAATGATAGTAATGGGCGTTTCGAGTTCCTTCTCCAGGAATGCGATGTAATCACTGAAAGCCTTAGGGAACTGGCTCTCGCTGGTGAACTTAGTCATATCCGTTTTCCAACCTGGAAGCTCCACATATACAGGCTCAATACCCTCTTCAATGTTATAAGGGAAATCGCGTGTTTCCTTGCCATTCACCTTGTAAGAAGTACAAGCCTTGATGGTGTCAAAACCATCAAGCACATCGCTCTTCATCATGATAAGCTGGGTAACGCCATTAACCATAATACTGTAGCGCAGGGCTACGAGGTCAATCCAACCACAACGACGCTCACGACCAGTCACGGCACCATACTCATGACCGAGGTCACGAATTTTCTTGCCTGTTTCGTCAAAAAGTTCCGTGGGGAATGGACCTGCACCTACACGTGTGCAGTAGGCCTTCATGATACCGAAGACCTCACCTATCTTATTAGGGCCAATGCCTAGACCTGTGCAAGCACCAGCACAAATCGTATTTGAAGAAGTCACGAAAGGATAACTACCAAAGTCGACGTCAAGCATAGTACCCTGAGCGCCCTCGCACAGTACGCTCTTGCCTGAACGCAGAATCTGGTTGATCTCATGCTCAGAATCAACGATGGGGAACTGGCGCAGGTACTCGATGCCCTCCAGCCATTTCTTCTCAACTTCAGTGATATCATAGTCAAAGTTCAGCGACTTCAGGATAGCCTCATGACGAGCCTTGGCAGCGGCATACTTCTCAGGGAAGTTCTCAAGGATATCGCCTACGCGCAAACCGGTACGGCTAACCTTATCAGTATATGTCGGACCAATACCCTTACCAGTGGTACCAACCTTATTCTTACCTTTCTGAGCCTCGTAGGCCGCATCAAGCACGCGGTGAGTAGGCATAATCAGGTGCGCCTTCTTTGAAATATGCAGACGCTCACGCAGGGGATGACCACTTGCCTCCAGTGCCTTAGCTTCCTCCATAAAGAGGTCAGGAGCCAGCACGACGCCATTGCCAATAATATTTACCTTACCTCCCTGGAAAATACCTGAAGGGATAGAGCGAAGCACATACTTCTCGCCATTGAACTCCAATGTATGGCCTGCATTCGGACCACCTTGAAAGCGAGCAACAACGTCGTAGTGCGGTGTCAGCACATCAACAACCTTTCCCTTTCCTTCATCGCCCCACTGCAAACCGAGCAGGACATCAACTTTGCCTTGATTCATTGTTATATTTATTTAGATTTTGGAATTTTCTTTGTTTCTGTCTTTTTTGCTGAATGGCGTCTCTGCTTAGCTTGACACGAACTGCAAATACCATAGACATAAAGTGTGAAGCCATCTTTATGGAAACGACGCGTTGGCATATTATTGATCGCTTCGATGACCTGATGAGACTTTACCTCAGTCACTTTTCCACACATGGTGCATATTTGATGGCAGTGACTATTATTGTCATAGCATGCCTCATATTTAGTGGTTGACTGAAAACGGTGACGCACCACAAGACGCAACTCTATCAGCAGGCGCAACGTATTGTATAGCGTAGCCCGACTGACAGGAAAGTTATATTCGTCAGCCAACCTATCACCCAATTCCTCTAATGAGAAATGTCCGTTCATGCTGTATACAGCATCAAGGATGGTAAAGCGCTCTGGGGTCTTTCTATGCCTATTCAGTTCCAGATAACTGGTCAGAATATTCTTGACCGTTGCCTTGATATTCTCTCTCATTTATGTGGTCATACTGGTTAAAAACCGCACAAAATTACAACTTTTTTGGGAGAAACAGGCAACATTTATTTAAAAAATATCTAAATTAATGCTTTTCAAGACACTTTTTGACATTCGCTCGTATACAAGTCCTAATTCTGCAAAGCGTAAAACACTCTGCATAGCAGCC
The DNA here is from genome assembly GCA_024692385.1 of Prevotella sp. GTDB lineage: Bacteria > Bacteroidota > Bacteroidia > Bacteroidales > Bacteroidaceae > Prevotella. Next base: position 21,447 of record JAILMS010000060.1, read on the forward strand.
TTACGAACAGAAGGGAAGGGGCCCTGTAGGGCTGCCACCATTTGATCAAGATATTCATTTATGCCTCGTTCATTGGGTTCCTGATGATTCATGAACAAGCGTGATAACACATGAAAGCCACAGAGTTGATCATATTCCTTATCGGAAGCAATCCACTGGTAGGCTTTCTCTGGAGCATAGGGCAGATATTGCCAAAGATTGAAAGCGAGTTGCTCAGCTATTTCCTGAGAAGGAACCTGCTCCATCCATATATCCACCACTTCTGGCAATATCTGTTCGGCAGGCATCAGCAATGTTGCCAATATCTTGCATTCTCTGACATTTTCTTTCCACAATGCTATGCTTAAATCATAGTCCTGACCTATTTCTTTTGCCATTTCTTGCAGTCGCGGTAATGTTGCTCCCCAATTGAGATGGTAATTCAGTCCCTTGTCACGCATCGACTGCGCAATAGAGCCATCCATCATCTGTCGGAACGACTGCTTGATTTCTTTCACCTTAGAGGGTACCATACTCTTGTCCATAACGCAACATTTGTTGAACATAACTCTCAGAATAGTCTAACTGAATATCACAGATATTTCCACACTCATCCATAACGGGTTTCATTTGAGGATTAAGGAAGCCTTTATAGGGGGCGAGATTAAGTTTTTTATAGCGCTCTATCACTTCTGTGTGCAAGTCTGCATCAACTTTCACCGCATAGCGCTCTACCAATTGTCTGGCAGCCTCAAAGTCACCCTCACTCTTGATACGCTGAATTTCTGCCAGAAGACGGGCAAATAGTGTGCGCAGGGCTTCATAGTTACTAATACGTACAAAGGTTTTCCCATCATGTTTCTCTAGTTGGATGACATCGCCTTGTTCATAGCACCAATGAGCTATCAGTGCACGATTACGCATATGTGCCTCTTCTATCTGATGTCCAGGTTCAATACGAATCAGTTGCGTCATCAAACCATTCATGATATAACTGTAATATTGTGCCTTATAAGCCTTATCATCCTGCAGCAGCCCTAATTCCACGAGTTTCTGGTCGGCAATATAGTAGAGTCCGAAGAGATCAGCACGAGCCTCCTCAATAGTATTTCCGTAAGCTTTCAGTGCATCAGAATCGGTACCAGGCAATAGTTGTCCACTACCATGCCCCAGACATTCATGCAAGTCGGTATGCAAATCATCACATGCGTCACCGTATTTTTCGATCAATGCCAGCGTTTCTGCATCAATGACGAATTCCTCTTTAAAGCCATTACCATGAGCAGCCTTATTGTAAGCATCAGTAATATTTGAAATGGTAATACTCTTACTACCATGTTCAGCACGTATCCAGTCAGCATTGGGTAAGTTAATACCAATAGCTGTTGAAGGGTATTCGTCGCCACCTAGCATAGCAGCACAGATAGCATTGGCAGTAACACCCTTTACATGTGGTTTACGGAAACGAGGGTCCACGGGTGAATGGTCCTCGAACCACTGTGCATTCTGACTAATGGCTTGCGTGCGCTTAGTGGCATCCAGATCTTTGTATTCTACAATACCTTCCCACGAGCCTTTCAGTCCCAACGGATCGCCATAGACCTCAATAAAGCCATTGACAAAGTCTACCCTTCCCTCGTGTTCGCCAACCCATTCAATACAGTAGTCGTTGAACACCTGCAAATCACCTGTCTGATAATATTTGATAAGCAGTTCTATCACATGCTGCTGACGAGGATTCTCCGCTACCGTCAGTGCTTTCTCCAACCAGTAGACAATCTGACGGATAGCATTTTCATAACGGCCACCAACTTTCCACACATCTTCACGAATGGTATCACCATCTTTGACGAGTGTTGAATTTAAGCCATAGGAAGCAGGAGTTGGATTATTGGCATCAGCTGCTTTCTGCTGGGCGTAGAAGGCTTCAGCCTCCTGTTGCGTCACGCCCTCATAGAAATTACAGGCAGAGGTCTGTATCAAATCGGCACCATCAGCCTTATTGACACGCTTGGGCAGCACTGTAGGGTCGAAGATAACGGGAAACAACTCGTCACACAATTGTTCTACTGTTTCCCCAGAACGCAAAGGGAGTTTTGCCATCTCAACCTGCCGCAACACCCTACGCAGATAGTCTGCACTGAATGTCGGAAGGAACTTCTCCGAACCATAATGATGGTAGATTCCGTTAGAGAACCATACACGCTTGAGATAGACTTCCAGAGCGCGGAAGTCATCATTGTCGTGATCAATGGTCTGCTCATTATACACTGCCTCCAGCATCTTACGGATGCGAAGGTTGTATTTTCCAAACTGGTCGAAAGAAATGTCGCGCCCATAGAGCGTGGCTTTCGACAGGTAATATATCAATTTTTTCTGCAACAAAGACAATTGCTCAAATCCGTTTAAGCGGTATCTGAGCAATTGAATGTCCGCAAAACACTCTTTGACTATATAGTCAAAGTGTGGCGTACAATCATCCGAATAGTTCATTGTGTGTTTTAAAGCGTTTTCTTTTCGTGTTTGACCTTCTCGGCAGGGTGCTGAGCCAGATGCTGCAGACGATATTCACGAGGCGTCATACGCATCAGCTTGTAGAATGAAGCATAGAAAGACTGTCGATTGGCAAAACCTACCATATCACTTACCTCTTCCATGCGCAGATTCTGATACCTGCGGTCAACCAGAATAGTCATCGCTTCCTCTATTCGGAACTTGTTGACGAAAGAAGTATAGTTCATGTGGAAACGTACATTCACCACTGCAGAGATATAGCGCGTATTAGTGCCTAAATCTTCTGCAAGCTTCTTGGCAGAATAGTCCTTATCCTTATACTTCTTCTCCATCACGATGATATTCAGGATTTTCTCCTTCATTTCATCCATCAACTTAGGGCTGACGAGACTGCGATATACAGCCTCTTTAGCTTTTTTCTCTGTAATATTATACTTTGCCATACCCTGTGAAGAATTTATTTACATAATTCATTTGCAAATATACAAAAAAAAATAATACAAGTGTTATTATTATCCAAAAAAATGATTAATTTTGTCGAAAATTTATGATTTAAAGCCAAATATGGCCATTTCGAACGCTAATTTTCTTAACAAATGATCTATTATTTCACTGGAACAGGTAATACAAGGTGGGTAGCCAGGCAGATTTCTGAAGCCCTCGGAGAAGAGCTACTATATATTCCTCAACTCATCAAGGAGGGACACTATCAGTTTGAGCTCCAAGAGAATGAACGAATAGGTTTCTGCTTTCCTACGCATGGGTGGCAACCACCTAAAATCGTGAGGGAATTTATCAGGCAACTGGCGCTGAAAGGCAACTCTCACCACTACTGCTGGGCACTGACGACGTGCGGCGACAACATAGGCGAGACCATGAGTATCTTCAACAAGGATCTAGCCCAAAACAAGGCGCTACATACGAAAGACGGCAGTCCATTGCAAGCAGAGAGCGTATTCTCAGTGATTATGCCAGAGACGTATATTTGTCTGCCATTCATGAAGACCGACCCAATAGACAAGGAACGTCAGAAGATTGCAAACGCCAAAGAGCAGTTACATCACATTGTCAGCATCATCAAAGAATGCAAACACGGCATTGAGGAGCTAGAGAAAGGTGCAACTCCCCGACTCTACTCATATGTCATCGGTGCATACTTCAACCAGAAGATGATTACCGACAAGAAGTTCACCGTAGACGAAGACGTATGTATTCACTGCGGTAAGTGCAGCAAAGTATGTCCTGTCGACAACATCGAGGGTGCAACACCCATCTGGCTACACAATGGAAAGTGTACCTGTTGTTTGGCTTGCTATCACTACTGTCCTGTGCATGCCATCAACTATGGCAACATCACAAGAAAGCGAGACCAGTACTACTTCAATAGACGCGGGGACCAAAAATAGTTGTTCCCACGCGTACCATCGTAGAATCTTCCTCAATAGCCAGCGGGTAGTCGTGACTCATGCCCCATGAGCGCTCACAGAAATAGTCTTTGTCAGCAAAATAAGCATCCTTCAGTTCATAGAAGAGAGTCTTTGCCTGACGGAACTCACTGCGTATCTGCTCCATATCCTCGACATAAGAGGCCATCATCATCAAGCCACAGATGCGCACATGACTTAGCAAACGCCACTCACCATCAGCCAACAGCTGACGGCAGGCATCAGGTGTCAGTCCGTATTTCGTTTCCTCTTCAGCGATGTGCAATTCCAGGAGTACATCTATCACGCGCTCACACTTGGCAGCCTGCTTATCTATTTCTTTTAAGAGTTTCAGCGAGTCTACAGCCTCAATCATAGTGACATATGGTGCAATATACTTCACCTTATTTGTCTGCAGATGACCGATGAAATGCCACTGGATATCGTTAGGAAGCGTTTCATGCTTCAGCCGCAATTCCTGCTCATGGCTCTCACCGAAGATGCGCTGGCCTTCCTCGTAAGCAGCCTCAATATATTCGTTGGGATGATACTTGCTAATTGCCACAAGGCGGACGCCCTGTGGCAAATTACCCAATACCTGCTTCAGATTTCCTTTAACGTCGTACATCATCCCTCATATTCGGGCTTGTCGTCATGTTTTTCTTTACCATATTCAAAGACATCCATCAGGGTTGTCTCAGCAACAGAGGCGATGACATAGTCAATCATCGTGCCGCCCATTACCTCATCAACATTCTTCACAGCACCATTCAGCGTACCAGCCTGTACGAGATAGTTGACGTTAGAACGCTTCTCCTTCTCCGTCTTCTCATCGATGGTAATAAACTGCAGCTTGCACTTATACCAACGATCAGCCAGTTCCTCATCAGAGAAGAAAATCTCCCCATAAGGAGCAATCTTAATATCTTTAACAGTGAACTCACCACTGATATAGCTTGACATCTCTTCCATAATGCGCTTCTCAGCCTCGGTAAAGCTGAGGGCATCAACTACATAGTTTTCTGTAACTTTCTTCTGCAAGCCGTCCTCCATTACTTTCTCATAGGCGATCTTGCATTCAAACCAAATTGCTGTTCTTGATCTCATATCTTTTATTAATTCTCTATTTTTATTTATTGTTCTTCAACTGTTTCTTTTTCTCGTTGGTGACGCGATCAATAATCTCGCTGGCAATCAACTGAGCACGTTCAGGAGTCAAGCTGGCTTCAGCACCCATCTTCTGCTGCATCTTCATTAATTCTTCGATGGTAGCCTGACTCTCTGCAGCAAATGCCTTCTCCGTCGTGTTCATATATTCCTTATTATAAATCCTCGAGAGAATGCGGTCTGCCTCTTTCTCATAGTTTTTGCGGAAGATTTCCTCAGCCTTGGCCTGATAGACACGATGCGCCTCCTGGTCTTCCTCCGTCAGGGAGTCTGCACTGACTACCCCCAAGTCCTCTGGCTTAAAGCCATCATCCAACAGGTCATCGGTAGCCTGACGAGGAGCAGGTTTCACGAACTCTACCTGCGTAGGTTCCGGAAATAGCTCCAGATATAGTTCCAAGACTACGAGGGCCACGATGACAGCTGCAACAAACATCATCACAGAACGCATCATGCTACGACGCGACTGTACTGCTTTCCACAATGCCTGCGGCGTATCATAACGATCCTCCGGCTTCTCACTGGTAGCTTTCTTCAAGGCGTTGCGATACTCTACCGTCATTCCGGCATGCTGGAAGATAGTCTCCATAAACTTACCGATGGAGTACACATCACAACGGTCGTCAATGGTTCCATGATCCAACACCTCAGGAGCAACGAATACAGCATCGTCACCATAAAGGGCACGCTGATCACTCATCGCCAGATAGAACGAACCATGAGAAAGCAACATAACAGCATGGTCACCCTTGCGTACCAGTACCGACTTTGGCGAATAGCACACATGCTGAATGCCCTGACTATGAAGGTAGGTGGTGATATCCACCAACGCCTGCAGCGTATTGTCCACAAACCCCTTCTCAGCAACAATGGCAGGATTCTCATTGAGCAACTGCTCCATCGATAAGAATACGCCCGACTCTATCTCCAGACGCTCTATCTCACCGCTATCATTCATCACAGGAGTATAGTGCAACTGATGGCGATTCACCAATGTATTGTTGCGCTCACATTCTGTCTTCAGTGCTCCAGAGAATGCGATACTGCTGTTCAGTTCCGGACGGATATTGACAACCGCACGGTATTTCCCATCGATTTGAACACGATAATATTCACCGATGGGAAGAAGCGTCCTATTCAGCTTCCCCTCATTTTTAGCAGCCAGCATTTCTTCGAAGTTCATAGCCATACTGTATGATATTTGTGGGCACAAAGGTACAAAATAATTCATAATTATTTAGTGGTGGCAGTATTTTTTTTACTTTTCACTTTTCACTTTTACCTTTTTTTATTACCTTTGCATGCGATTTACGTAAATTAGACAACATGCCAGAAATATCAGTACGCGGAATTGAGATGCCCGAGTCACCTATCAGAAAACTCGCACCTCTTGCTGCCGCAGCCAAGAAACGCGGAACGCGCGTGTATCATCTGAACATCGGACAGCCTGACCTGCCCACACCACAGGTAGGTCTTGATGCGCTGAAACAGATTGACCGCAACATCCTGGAGTACTCACCGTCACAGGGCTATCAGAGCTATCGCGAAAAATTGGTGGACTACTATGCAAAGTACAACATCAACGTAACAGCCGATGACATCATTATCACCAGCGGTGGTAGTGAGGCGGTACTCTTTGCTTTCTTGTCATGTCTGAATCCTGGCGATGAGATTATTGTTCCAGAGCCTGCCTACGCCAACTATATGGCCTTTGCCATCAGCGCTGGAGCAAAAATTCGCACCATTGCGACGACTATTGATGAAGGATTCTCACTACCTAAGGTGGAGAAATTTGAGGAACTCATCAACGACCGCACGCGTGCCATCATGATTTGCAACCCCAACAACCCGACGGGTTATCTCTATACACGTCGTGAAATGAACCAGATTCGCGACTTGGTAAAGAAGTACGACCTGTACCTCTTTTCTGACGAGGTATATCGTGAGTATATCTACACCGGTTCTCCTTATATCTCTGCCTGCCATTTGGAAGGCATTGAGCAGAACGTTATCCTTATCGACTCCGTATCAAAGCGCTATTCTGAGTGTGGTATCCGCATTGGAGCCCTGATTACAAAGAATGCCGAAGTACGCAAAGCCGTGATGAAGTTCTGTCAGGCTCGCCTCTCTCCTCCCCTCATCGGACAGATTGTGGCAGAGGCTTCGCTCGATGCTCCTGAGGAGTACTATCGCGATGTCTACGACGAGTATGTAGAGCGCCGTAAGTGTCTGATTGACGGGCTAAACCGTATTCCGGGCGTTTATTCTCCTATTCCTATGGGGGCCTTCTATACTGTTGCCAAGCTACCTGTCGACGATGCCGAGAAATTCTGTCGTTGGTGTCTGGCAGAATTTGAGTATGAGGGACAAACGGTAATGATGGCTCCTGCTGCAGGTTTCTACACTACTCCTGGTGCCGGCATCAATCAAGTGCGTATCGCTTACGTGCTGAAGAAAGAAGACTTGGAGCGCGCCCTCGTCGTATTACAGAAGGCGCTTGAGGCCTATCCGGGGAGAGTTGAAGCATGAACTTTCCGCTATTCATAGCCAAACGTATCTATTTTTCTAAGGGTGACCGCCATGAGGTTAGTCGTCCTGCCATTCGTATTGCAACCATTGGTGTAGCAATAGGACTGGCTGTCATGATTATTACCGTTAGCGTGATCTTTGGATTCAAGCATACCATCCGCGACAAGGTGGTAGGTTTCGGAAGTCATATCCAGATTACCAATTTTGCCACCCAGCAGACCGCCATACCGGCACCTATCGCCATCAACGACACGCTGATGCGCCAGCTGAAGAAGATTCCCAATATCCAACAGATAGAGCGCTATACCGTCACACAGGGCATTCTAAAAACAGACAGCGACTTCTTAGGTGTTGCCTTCAAAGGTGTTGGCGAAGACTATGACCTATCCTTTATCCGCCAGAACATGCAGGAGGGACAATTACCTACTTTCAGCAGCAAGAAGAACAGCAACAAGGTGGTTGTATCGCGCAAGATGGCAGACAAGCTACATCTGCATGTGGGCGACAAGGTCTATGCCTACTTCATTGCCTACGATGATGTCCGTGCCCGACGATTTACTGTCAGTGGCATCTACCAGAGCAATATGAAGCAGTTCGATGATGTATTATGTCTAACCGACCTGCGTACCACCAATCGTTTGAACGACTGGGAACAAGACCAGTGTAGCGGTGCAGAGATACTGGTAAAAGACTTTGACCGTACCGACGAGACCAATATGGCTGTTGTCGAACTGGTGAAGGGTTATACCGACCGCTATGGTGAGACGCTCTCCTCGCAAACCATCTTCGAAGCCTATCCGCAGATATTCTCATGGCTCTCCCTGCTGGATATCAATGTGTGGATTATTTTGGCCCTGATGATTTGTGTGGCAGGCTTTACGATGATTAGCGGACTGCTCATCATTATTTTGGAACGTACACAGATGATTGGCATTCTGAAAGCTTTAGGAGCACGCAACAAAACGGTGCGCCACACCTTCCTGTGGTTTGCGGCATTCATCATCAGTCAGGGATTGCTCATTGGCGACGTGATTGGTGTTGGTCTGGTAGTATTGCAACAGCAAACGGGCTTCATCCACCTCGACCCTGCCAGCTATTATGTTGATACGGCACCCATGGAGCTCAACATCCCCATCATCGTTATTCTCAATGTAGCGACACTGCTCATCTCCGTCTTCGTACTGATAGCACCCAGTTATCTGGTATCACACATTCAGCCAGTCAAAGCAATGCAGTTTGACTAGTTTACACCTTATTATATATATAGGAGTTAAAAGAGAAGGAGTTAAGATGTGAGGTTAGTCCAACTCAAAGGGACCTGTGGGAGTAGTACGCTTGAGCACTTCCAAACGGATATCTACTCCTGCAATGATTCCATAGCTGCGCAGCACACTTTCTACCGTCTTTCTTGCCAATTCCGGATGGTTATTTTCCTCGCTGAGATGACAGAGCCACACATTCTTCAGTTGCTCTGACATATTTTCGGCAATGGCAACACCACAATCATGATTATTCAGGTGGCCCGTACCAGAGAGGATACGCTCCTTCAGGAATTGCGGATAGGGACCGCCTTGTACCATTTCAATATCATGATTAGCCTCAATAACCAAATGACGCGCCTTACAGATATATTGCTTCATCTCATCCGTAACACGGCCAGCATCAGTAATCAGACAGAAGTTCGTTCCCTCGGCCTCAATAAAATAGCCCACATTATCAGCGCTGTCATGGGGTACGGCAAACGGTGTTACCGTAAAGTCGCCCAATTGCATGGTTTTTCCTTTCTCTACCAAGCCCACCAGTTCCGTAGCCACCTTCTTTACTACACAGTAGTTACGGTTTATGCCGTCATGCACTTCACGGGTAGCATAGATAGGTACCTGATAGTCGTTACTGAAAGCTCCCACCGACTTGATATGGTCAGCGTGATCGTGGGTCACGAGCACATGCTTTACGCTGGAAAGACTGACGCCATAGTCGCGACAGGCTTTCTTGAGGCCTCTCAGCCCTACTCCGATATCGATAAGTAGTGCGTCGGTCTTGGTAGCCAACAGATAGCAGTTTCCGCTGCTTCCACTTCCGAAAGAGATAAACTTCAGCATAGCGATTTTGTAATTTGACTGCAAAAGTACAAAATAATTATGAATTAAACATTATGCATTGTGAATTATTTTGTATCTTTGTACGCAAAATCTAACCAAGGAACAATGAAAAAACTCCTGATAATGGCGCTGACACTATCGATGACAGCATGTAGCATGATACAGAGTGACGATGACAAAGCCACGGAGATTGCCGTGCAGTGGGGCGAGGCCTATTTCAACTGCGACTTCCACGCTGCCGAGAAGTTGAGCACCCCCGAGAGTCTGCGTTGGCTACAGTTTGCCGCTTCGAACACCACGCAGGAGGACCTCGACCTCCTGAAACAGCAAGCTGCCGATGTAGAGGCTACCGACTACATCCCTGAAGCCAACGACACACTGCGCGTAGTGGAGCTGCGCGTCGACCACTACCTGAGTAAGAATCTGTCTGTTGGTGTTTCTCAACAGATGGAAGAGGCTGTATTCCACATCACCACCGTCAAACGCAACGGTAGCTGGCAGGTTAGAATGGCAGGCCTACCGCGAAGTGAAAAGCAAAGTCGCGACTAAGTTTCGGATGGAGTATCGGGAAGTGTCCGTCACGATCATCATAAGCAGGATTAACCGCTTTCATACCCATATCGAAACGCACAATGAAGTAGTCGAAGTTCAGTCGGATGCCCAAGCCATAGCTTGCTGCTAACTGATCCAGGAACTCATTCAACTTAAACTGTCCACCGGGCTGGTCTTCATATTCACGCAGTGTCCAGATGTTACCGGCATCGATAAACAGGGCGCCGCTGAATTTCCAGAACAGCTTAGCTCGATATTCCATATTCAGGTCGAGCTTCATATCACCCGTTTGGTTAATGAAGTCGATGCGGCCGTCAGTACCCACAAACTTACCTGGTCCCAACGACCTCACACTCCAGCCGCGCACACTATTGGCACCACCTGAGAAGTAGCGCTTCTCAAAGGGAAGAATGCTGCTGTTGCCGTAGGGATAAGCGATGCCCAGGCCCACATGGAACACCAGCTGGTTGTTGAAGTCGAGATTGATGTTGCGGGTGAAGTCGAATGTACCGCGCACATACTGTGCATACGCGATATTAAGGAAGGTATACTGCCCGTCGGCATTGGTATGGAAGTGCATCGCGCGCGCAGCCCAGTTGAGCAGGTTACCCGCCGTTTCAACATTAGCTTTAATGGCCCAGCGGTTATTATTGTACGAATATCCCACTCCAAACTTCATAATGAAGAGATTCTCGTAGTTATAGCGCAGAATAGAGTTGCGCGACTGACTATTATCCAGATACTCACTCTCAAACGTTGGACTAATCCAAGGCATATAGATATAGTTCAGGTCGAGCAAATCCACCTGATAGCGGTCATGGTGACCTTGGTCGTTCCAACGATATTTCCAGCCTACCGAAAAGACACGACGGTGGAATTCAGGACGGTTCTGTAGGTCGTAGTTGGTAGCCAACTCAGAGGTGGCATTGATGCGGCGGCGGAAGCTGCTACTTAGGAACGGTGCGATAAATCGTGGGAAGGTCAGTCGCGTACCAAGGCTGTATTCTATGTAGTTATCACCCACATAGCCCTCCAAATTCCTGATGGCCTCATAGGCACCACGCAACTCCACCGACAGGTTCTCTGAACCATGGAAGATGTTACGATTCTGGAAGGTGATAGTGGCTGCAGCACCGAAGTCACCAGCAGTATTGGTACCTTCCGGCTGGAAAGAGATCGTCGACGACTTGTTGGTACTCAGGTTGATGTCACAGTCGAGCACGGGGTCATCTTCAGCCTCGTGGAAGTTAATGCTGGTATAGCGAACAATACCCAGTCGACCAAAGTGGTTATAGGTATTGCGCAGGTCACGAGCGGAATAGATGTCGCCCTCTGTAAGGAAGGTATTACGTCGGAGCACCTTCTCACGCAGCGGAATAACGGGATTGTCGGGGTTACCGCTCAGATAGTTGACACGACCGATGGTGTAGACGTGATGCGGCCTGGGCGCTGTCTTATTATCCTGATAGGGATGTAATACCAGCGTGAGATCTATCTTGTTGGTGCCCTCGATAGAGTCGGCACGATAAGTGATAAAGTCCTTATTAAAACGGTAGTAGCCACGATTCACAAGATACTGCGTAATCTGTGTGCGCTCGCGGTCGAGATTATCCGCATTAAACACCATATCTTTCTGCAACACCCTGCGAGCTGGGTCTATCTGGTCTAACAGACGGGCTATAGCAGAATCCTGAATATCATAGTTCACACTACGCAGGAAATATGCCACACCGGGATGTAATGTGTAGAGCGTACGCAGTTTCTTACCCTTGCGCTCGATAGTCACATCAGCCGTAGCGCGCAGATAGCCCAAATTCTGCATCTGGGCCTGCAATGACTGCAACGACTGTGCCGTCTGGATAGAGTCGTAGATTTCTGGTGGCTCACCCATATTGCGCAATAGGCGGTTTATCCATTTGGTACTGTCGCGACCAGACAGCGAATAAGTCTTTAAGGGGAGCTTAGCGGTAGAGAACCAGCGGCTATTGCCGTGCTGACGGATATATGAACGCATATCACTCAGGCTGATATAGCGTGCCGGCTCAGGGCAGCGTAATTCAGCTCTGTCGAGCAAATATTCGCCATCAGGGACATATTTCGTCTCTGCACAGCCAGTCAGAAGGAGTGCCAAAAGCACAAAAAATAGGATTCTCTCTCGCATTTGTTGGCAAAAGTACGAAAAAATGAGCGAAATGCAAAATAAAATAATTACTTTTGCAGGAGAAAAATGGTGCAAAAAGCGCATCTATCGCTTCCATTGTACGCTATTATCTAACTTAGAACAGCATTAAAAACCTTAGAATGTAAATGTTTATGTTCACTTCATCTTATCAATTATCATCAGAAGCCGTTACGTTGGTTTCGGAAATTTCCGAACAGATAGGAATTCTAGAAACTGTATCAGTGCCAGCTACAGAGCATGAAACAGAGTCGTTCGATCCATTTCTGGAGGATGATCTGCTACGAGCACATCGAAGCATCGTCGGCGGATTGAGTGACAGCATAGGACGCTACCGTCAAGATGATCCACGCGTCCGTCTACACATGTCTATGCTCTTCGACTGGCTGAGACACACCGATGAACATCCGCTCCTTCGAAGCTGCATTTTTCATTACAATCTAACCTCTACACATCCCTTTTCGGAGGGTAATGAGCGTCTGGGACTGTACTGGCAGAGCCTTCTTCTGGCGCAATGGCGCCCAATTTTAGCCGGGCTTCCATTTGAGTCGGTAGTATTAGAACGCCAGGAGGAATATCGTCGCGTATTGGCTTATCTCAACGAAAACGCCAAAATCACCCATTTCATCGAGTTCATTTTGCACTGTTTATTAGATACCCTACTACAGGAAGTAAAGAATAAAGTAGAGAATAAAGTAAAGAATAAAAGTAGAGGAAAAGCGCAGGTCAAATCAGCAGAAGACGCTGTAAATGAGGACACTGACACGCAACTCTCCAAGTCTGAACAGCGTATTATCAAGCTTCTGGCTGCTGAACCACGCATCACCATAGGTACTCTTTCGCGCCGTCTACAGTTGTCCGAGGCCGGTATAAACAAGGTTTTAGCAGGATTACGCAAGAAAAATATCATTGAACGCGTGGGAGCCAACAAAAATGGGTCATGGAAAGTCAATATATAATGTACTTCTTTAACAAATAACACTCATATATCTAAGTACCAAATATTTACAAAGTACACAAAATTTAAAGTTCTTACAATCAACAGCCACTGATTTTGCCTTTACATCCCGTCTTTTCTCCTCTTTCAGCCTAATCTTCACACTTCTCGCATCACGTCTTCCTATTATTTTACATCTTTCGATGCATCACTCTACACTTTTCAGACAATCTTCGGGGCTAAAAATCGAGACACCAACCCACCAGTTACCGTCCCATATCAGCTACTCCCCTACCCTTTGCAGTTTCCATCACTATCATGCAAAATATCGTCAAGACACCTCAATTATCCTTTCCGCCACAACTCACTCATTTTTCCTTTACTACTTCCAGAAGACTCCATCCGCCCTATCCTATCTATAAAATTATTCTTTACATATCCGACAACACACCCAGAGCTAAAACGCCTTACATAATGTTTAATATTTTCGTATGTGTATATTTAACACTATTATGATTCTTTATCACTAAACCGGCTCGTTGATTGAAAAAAAAATTGTAACTTTGCAACCAAATCATTAAAAGATATGCTGTCGAAGAATCAATTGAAGCTGGTACGCTCGCTGGAGCTGAAGAAAAACCGCAAGAAAGAAGGTCTGTTTGTGGCAGAAGGTCCCAAGGTGGTAGGTGATCTGCTGCGTGCAGGCTATCGTGCCCGTATGATTTTCTCCACTACCGAGCGTCCCGATGCAATACAGGTCACTGACGACGAGTTGCGCAAGCTCAGCTTCCTACAACATCCGCAGGAAATCCTCGCCGTCTTTGAAATCCCACAACCTTCAGACATCAGACATCAGCCATCAGACCTCGCATTAGCACTCGACGGCATCCAGGATCCGGGCAACTTAGGCACCATTATCCGCATTGCCGACTGGTTTGGTATTGAAACAATCTATTGTTCAGAAGATACCGCCGACGCCTATAATTCCAAAGTAGTACAGGCCACAATGGGTTCGTTGGCACATATCAACATCGTCTACTGCGACCTTGTGGAGCTACTGCAGCAATACGATGGTCCCATCTATGGCACCCTGCTCGACGGCAACGACATCTACCAGCAGGAACTGTCGCAGAAGGGCATCATCGTCATGGGCAACGAGGGCAACGGCATCTCACAGCGTGTGCGTCCGCTGGTGAACCACAAACTTCTGATACCTAACTTCAACAAAAACAGTGAGACGGCCGAAAGTCTGAATGTAGCGATAGCAACAGCCATCACCTGCTCAGAATTCCGCCGCCGCTAATGAGACATTAAACATTAAATCGTTTCAACGCTTCGTAAATGCGCTGTACGGGCAATCCCATCACGTTGAAGTAGCTGCCTTCCAGACGTGTCACGCCCACATAGCCAATCCATTCCTGAATGCCGTAGGCGCCCGCCTTATCCATCGGCTTGTAGGTCTCCACATAATAGTTTATCTCATCGTCTGTCAGCTCCTTGAATGTCACGTTGCTGACTACGGAGAAGTGTTCCTGCTGCCCTTTGGTTGTCAGTACCACACCTGTCACCACCTGATGTGTCTTTCCGCTCAACGCATGTAACATACGATGTGCGTCGGCAGCATCCTTGGGTTTACCCAGCACCTCATCGTTGAGCACCACAATGGTGTCGGCCGTAATGATAAGCTCGTCAGCGGCCATCGTCTCACGATAGGCCGCCGCCTTCTTCTGTGCGATATATTCAGCAATCTCCGTTGTGGGCAGCGTAATAGGATAGTTCTCGTCGATGCCTTTAATGATGCGCACCTCGAAGTCTACATCCAAACCTGCCAACAGCTCCTTTCTCCTTGGCGAATTGCTCGCCAAAATTATCTTATGCGGTAGCAAATTTTTCACTTTTCACTTTTCACTATTCACTAGGGCGAAGCCAGCTTCGCCCGCTTACCATCCGAATGCTTTTTCGTCCTTCAACCACTTGCCCTGTGCACGCAGCGTCTGTTCGATGACGTCACGGCCACAGCCGTAGCCGCCACGATACTGGCTGACATAGCAGCTGGCGTCCTTGACCTCATGACAGGCATCCTGCGGACATACGGGACAGCCCACCAGGCGCATCACCTCCAGGTCAGGGATATCATCGCCCATAAACATCACCTCGTCGTCCTTCAGACCATACTTCTGTTTGAACTCCTCGTACACCTTGATTTTCACGGCAGCACCCAGATAGACGTCCTCCATGCCCAAGCCCTCATAGCGGTGGCGCACAGCCTCTATCTTACAGCCCGAGATGATGGCAATGCGAAGGCCCATCTTGATGGCCAACTGGATAGCATAGCCATCCTTGATGTTCACGGTACGCAGCGGAGTGCCGTCGATGCCCAGCGTGATGGTCTCTGCCGAGAGCACGCCGTCAAGGTCGAACACGATGGCCCGTATCTTCTGTAAGTCGTAATTAATCATATTTTTATATTTAATGTTTCTGAGCGAAGAGAATTTAATGTTTAATGTTCTTCTATGCTCTGTGACAATAGCTCATAGATATCTTTCGCCTTGCCATCCAGCAGTGCAGCCTGTGCTTGCATCACATTCCGATCACCACGCACGGCAGGCCCAGTCTGCGCCTCTTTGGGATGCAGCTCATGTACCTTGCGTGCCGTTTCGTCCACCAGCGGCAGCATCACATCGAAGGGCAGTCCCTTTTTCTGCAACACGTCGGCAGCCAACGTATAACAGTGGTTGACGAAGTTACAGGCGAAGACAGCCGCCAAGTGCAGGTATTTACGATCAGCAGTGCTTAGCTCGTAGACATGGTCTGACAGCGACTCGGCAACAGTTCTGATGCAAGGGTCGTTACCCTCGATGAATAGCGGAATCTCACGGAAGTCCACCTCACGGTCCATCGAGAAAGTCTGCATAGGATACAGCACGCCACATCGTTCAGCATAGCCATCGAACACGCTCAGCGGCATAGAGCCAGCGGTGTGCAAGAGAAGAGGATCCTTCACCTGCCCCCTCCTAAAGGAGAGGGTATCTGCCGTCAGGCGATTCGACAGTTGCTTAATCACCTCCTGTAGCGCACTATCCTTCACCGCAATGATATACAGGTCGGCATCCAGCGGCAGCTCCTCCTGCGTACGACTGTTGACGCTTACCACCTGATGACCAGCCTTGAGCAATGCCTTGCCCATGTGCGTAGCCACACGGCCCCGTCCAATTAACGCAACCCTCATAACTATCAACTGTCAAAACTTCTCCACGTGTACGTTCTCCCACTTCAGTTTATCCTCGTTCTGAGGTTTGCGATCGTCGGCCTTATGACCAACAGCCAAAACGCATAGACATGATAGGTTCTCCGGAATATTCAGCACGCCTTGAATGACCGTGTCGGCCGTAGTGCCGTCGCTGAGTCCGCGACCACGCATCTGCACCCAGCAGGAACCCAGTCCCAGGTCCTCTATCTGATACTGCATCGAGATGGCGGCAATGCTGCCGTCTTCCACCCAACAGTCGTTCTGCATGGGGTCTCCCAGTACCACGATGGCCAGCGCAGCACCTTTAATCAGTTGTCCGCCCAAGTCCTTGGCATCGCTCAGCTTCTCCAAGTCAGCCTTGTCGTCAACCACCACGAACTGCCACGCTCTCTGTCCCTTCGACGTCGGCGCCATCAATCCTGCCCGCAAGATTGTCTTCACGTCCTCTGCGCTCACCTCTTCGCCCGTAAATTTGCGGTGCGAACGGCGCTGCTGTACTAAATCCTTAAAGTCCATACTTTTTTCGTACTTTGATTATCCTCTGCAAAGGTACAAAAAATATTTTGCGGTTTACGAATAAATCTCAAAAAAATCACTGTGTCATTAAGGTCATTAGGTCAAGAGCGTCATTAAGGATTTTGGATAGAGTGGGCGTTTTTATGCTCATAATATATATAAATTATAATTTATATATATTATGTGGACTTTTCACCCCCGAATTGCTTAATGACACTAATGACACATGACACTCGTGACCACTTAACATTTTCTTTAAAAAAGATGGTAATTTATTCGAAGACCGCAATGTAAATGCTGTAACTTTGCAACATCAAGAGAGGTTGATGCCCGTCGGCGCGCGAGACAGGCTGATACAGCTCTAAGACAGCGTGAGCCGCGTGCGTACCAGCCTAAGCCATGCACAAGACAGCCTAATACAGACATACACTTTTTTTAACACAATCGAGCCCTCAAATACTTGTATCTTCACAAAACATTTCATATCTTTGCAACCATGAAAGTCACCATACACACAGAGATCGCCACGCTGCCCGCCCTGCCCAGCGGCAGCTACTTTCACAGTCGCGAGCTGATGGAGCTCTGTCTGCGTACACCCCATCATAAGCCGTATATGGCAGTGGTGACTGACGATAACGGGCTGGCTGTGGCTAACCTGCTGGCGATAGAGCGCTACCGTTATCCCTGGCTACCTCCTCAGCTGCATCGCCATGTACGCATCCTTGGCGAAGGAACATACCGCAAGATGACAGACGACAGCGATGCGCCATCAAAGAACATGCTATTCTCCATGATGCTCGACGCACTGACGAGAAAGTTACATAAGCGTACCTTATATATGGAGGTGAGCCACCTGTCGCAGAAGATGTTTGGCTATGCACCGTTACGTGCTGCAGGCTACTTCCCCGTAAAGTGGATGAGCATTCACAACTCACACCACTCTCATACTCCCGAAGAGCGCATCAACGAGCGTCAGCTGGAGCGCGTGACAGCAGCCATCAATCGCGGTATAGAGACGCATGAGGTGGAGAGCGAGGAGGACTACAAGCGTTTCTTCCGACTGCTGCATCGCCACTATTGGTTCAAGCCCCGCAGATTTATCCCCTCCGACATTTTTTTCAAAGAGCTGCAGAAGGCTGGCCACTGCAAGATGCTCATCACGACATACAAGGGAAAAACGCTGGGATGTACCATCTATGTCTATTCTGACGGCGACGCCTATCTATGGTACTCCGCATCGAGAAGAAAGAGCTATGCAGCCTTACACCCCAATGCTGTCACATACTGGAACACCATCCGCTATACCTACCATGACGGTTGCCAGCACATCCGCTTTATGGACGTAGGACTACCCTTCCGCCACAATCCTTACCGTGAGTTTATCCTTAGCTTCGGCGGCAAGGAGGTGAGCACTTTCCGCTGGTTCCGTACCAACTCGAGATGGGCCAACAAGCTGGCATCGTGGCTGTGGAGGGAGTGACGCTTCGCTAGTGAATAGTGATTGCGAAGCCACACTTCGACCTTTAAGTTGAAGAATAGTGAATAACGAATAGTTATAATAAACCGAGATTTTTTGCGTTATAATAAACAATGAACGCAAAGAGACTACACATTCTCACTATATTTCTACTCACCGCCATCATCGTGAGTGCTCAGCAATTTACGCTTTCCGGCAAGGTGAGCGACCAGGACGGCAACGCCATAGAACTGGCTACGGTGTCATGTCTGGAACAGGGTGCCGTAACGATGGCTAACCTCAAGGGCGAATACTCGCTGAAGCTACAATCGAAGGACTCGGTAGTGATACGCTTCTCGATGGTGGGCTATCAGACGAAGACGCGCGTGCTGCGTCGTCCGCGTGGCAACCAGAAGATGCTGGTACAACTACAACCGATGGAGGCCCTGAAGGAAGTGGTGGTAACGGAACGTCGCAGGCAGACAACGGGCACTGAGCAATTAGATGTAAAAAATATCCGACAAGCACCATCCACTACCGGTAATGCCGTAGAGGAGCTGGTGCAACAGCAGGCGGGTGTATCAACACACAACGAGCTGTCATCTCAGTATAATGTAAGAGGTGGCTCGTTCGACGAGAACTCGGTATATATCAATAACGTAGAGATCTATCGTCCGCTACTTATCCGCAGCGGCCAGCAGGAAGGCCTCAGCATCATCAATTCAGACATGGTGGAGAAGATTGGTTTCTCCAGTGGCGGATTTGAAGCGAAATATGGCGACAAAATGTCGAGCGCCCTTGATATCCAATACCGCAAGCCCACCCGCTTTGAGGGTAACGCTCAGGCATCACTATTAGGTGGCGGTATCTTTGTAGGCTACGGCAACAAGAAATTCTCGATGTCACACGGCCTGCGCTACAAGACGACACGCTACCTGCTGGGCTCGCTGGAGACGAAAGGTGAATACCGCCCCAACTTCCTCGACTACCAGACCTACATCACCTACCAGCCCAACGAGCGCTGGTCACTGGACATCATCGGCAACATCTCGGAAAATCATTATAACTTCCAGCCAACTGACCGTGAGACATCATTTGGCACCATGGAGAACGTGAAGACCTTTAAGGTATACTTCGACGGTCAGGAGCGCGACATCTTCCGCACGCTCTTTGCCACAGCCCGACTGACGCGCCACTTCTCGCAGAACAGCAAGATAAGCCTACTCTACTCTGCCTTCCACACCAAGGAACAGGAGACCTACGACATCCAAGGGCAATACTGGCTGGACGACGCACAGACACAAGAGCAGCTGGGCGTGGGCACCTATATGGAGCATGCTCGCAACTATCTGACAGCTAATGTGCAGAGTCTGAAAATGATGGCCAACCACAAGACGGGGCGCCACGACTGGGAGGCCGGCGTAACCATCAAGTGGGAGAAGATAGAGGAGCAGGCCCGCGAATACGAGATGCGCGACTCAAGCGGCTACTCGATCCCCCACACGGCCGACCGTTTGGACATGATCTATTCGCTGGCATCGAAGAACGATATGCGCTCCACACGCATCGAGGGCTATCTGCAAGATACCTATCGTCTGCAAACCAGTGGCGAGAAGCCTTGGTATCTGACGCTGAACTACGGTGTGCGCATGGCCAACTGGAGCTATAACAAGGAGACCATCGTGTCGCCTCGCGTATCGCTGGCCGCCATACCGTCGTGGAACGAGGACATGACATTCCGACTGGCTGCTGGACTCTACTACCAGGCACCTTTCTATAAAGAGCTACGCGACACGTCAACCATCAACGGACAAACCGTTGTTACGCTGAACACGAAGATTAAGAGTCAGCGAAGCATCCACATGGTGGGCGCCTTCGACTACCGTTTCCGCATGATGGACCGCCCGTTCCGTTTCACCGCCGAGGCTTACTATAAACTGATGAACAACCTCGTGCCCTACAACGTGCAGAACATGAAAGTAGTGTACTATGGTGAGAACAAGGCCAGTGGCCATGCCGCAGGACTCGACCTGAAGCTATATGGTGAATTTGTGCCAGGCACCGACTCGTGGGTTACGCTGAGCATTATGTCTACCCGTCAGAAGATCAACGGTGTCAGCGTACCGATGCCCACCGACCAGCGATGGGGCATCAACCTGCACTTTACCGACTACTTCCCAGGCACCGAGCGCTGGAAGATGACGCTCAAGTTAGCCTTTGCCGACGGACTGCCCTTCGGAGCTCCTCACCGTGGTCTGGAATATCAGCAATTCCGTGCACCAGCTTACAAGCGTGCAGACATCGGTATGAGCTATCTTGCCGTAGGCAAAACAGACGGCAAGCCCTCCCTGCAACATCCACGCGTATGGCTGGGCATTGACGGTCTGAACATCTTCGGCATCTCGAATGTCAACAGCTATTACTGGGTGACTGACGTC
>JAILMS010000092.1 GCA_024692385.1 Prevotella sp.
GACAAGATTGGCGACTCCACGCGCAACGAGGTCCAGCAGATGCGCACGGCCGACATCCTGACGCGTCTGGCCGAGGATACCATCCGCCTGCACCACCAACTGCAACTCGAGCAGAGCCAACTGAAGTACACCCAGACACGAACCATGGTCTGGGGCATTAGTGCCCTGCTGGTCATCGTCATCCTGGCATGGTTCCTTTATTACAACAACCAGCGCAAGCGCCGACTGCAGCAACAGCTGAACATCCAGACCCTCCGGCTGTCCAACGTACGACAGCGCGTGTCACCCCACTTTGTTTTTAATGTGCTCAACTCGCGCATTGCCAATACCAATCCGGAGGAAACGGACCAGCTGATGATGCTGGCCAGACTCATCCGCACCAATCTGGACCTCACCGGCAAGAATGTTGTCACGCTGGCCGAGGAGCTTGACTTTGTCAAACAATATGTCGCCATCGAGCGCCAGCTTATTGGCGAGGAATTCATGTTCGACATCAATGCGCCTGCACAAAACATACTGGAACAGATACGCATCCCTTCTATGTTGATACAGATACTGGTCGAAAATGCCATCCTTCACGGACTGAAAAACAAAGAAGGCCAGAAGTTGCTCACCATCCATGTCGAGACTGATGATCAGAATACACGCATCTCCGTTATCGATAACGGACCAGGATTCGACATCCGTCAGTACAACAGCAACCGTTCGCGCACCGGCCTGCACATCATCCGCTCTACAGTCAGCATTCTCAACCATGAGAATCCGCAGGCCCACATGCATTTCGACATCAAGAACGATCATGGCTGCCATGCCATCCTCACTATACCCAGAACAATTAAATACCTAACGATATGAAAGTGATAATTATAGACGATGACAAGGCCTCGATAGACGTACTTGTCAACCTTCTGAAAACCTATGAAGACATTAACATTGTCGGTACAGCATCAACAGCCATCAAGGGCATCAGTTTAGTCAAACAAGAACAACCCGACCTGCTGTTCCTCGATGTTGAGATGCCAGACATGACCGGTTTGGATTTTTTGAGCAACCTCAACAGTATCACGCAGAAACCCTGCCGGGTGGTTATCTATACCGGCCATGAGAAATATGTGCTTCCCGCTTTCCGTGGCAAGGCCTTTGACTTTCTGCTCAAACCTGCCAGTCCGGAAGAGCTCAAGAAAATCATCCACCGTTTCTATGTGGAGGACGACTCACAGAGTCGTCAGAACGTCAAGGATCCCGACAAGCTGTTACTCTATGTCAATGCCCTCGACTTCCGGGTGGTTAACATCAGTGATGTGGGACTTTTCCACTATAATCGTGAAATGCGTGTCTGGGAGGTCTTTGTTGCCGGCCGTAAGGAACCCGTGTATTTGAAGCGTTCCACCAACAATGAGACCCTGCTGGCTATGGACAGCCGCTTCGTACAGGTCAGCCAGCGCCACATCATCAACATCAACTACCTCATTGAAGTCGATGAAGGTCTCTGCCGACTCTATCCTCCTTTCGACAAGATTGACGATGTCAAAGTTGGTCGTGTCTTCCGCAAGCAACTCACCGAACGATTCAGCACTTTGTAACCTATATATAATAAGGTATATAAAAAAGAGGTGGCAGTAGTCCTGTCACCTCCTTCTGTGCTTACGTTTGTGTAAGCCGTGTTTCTGGCCTTTCTTTTGTGGCTTAGCGACCTCCTCCTTGGGCTTGACGGCAAAGGGGTTCTTTGTTACCGTAGCTTTCAGGATGCGAACGTCCGTCAGAGGCCTGGCATTTTTGTCAGTAGGCTGCTGCTGTATCTTATCCACTACCTCAAGGCCTTCCTTTACCTCACCGAATACGGTGTATTCTCCGTCCAGATGAGAAGCCTTGTCCCAGACGATATAGAACTGACAGGCTCCCGAACGGCGCTCCGGATTCACCTCGTCTGGCTCGCGGGCTGCTGCCACCGAACCGCGCCGATGCACAATCTGTGGTGTACGAAACTCCGGTTCTATGGTGTAGTCCAGTTCACCAGAGCCCAGCACATCACCCGGCTTGGCATGCTTGCTGTTCAGGTCGCCAGTCTGAATCATAAAATCCTTGATGACTCGGTGGAACAACAGCGAGTCATAGACATGCATTCCCGTCAGTTTCAAGAAGTTGTCACGGTGCTTCGGTGTCTCGTTATACAGGGCAATACAAATGTTACCCTCCGTGGTCTCCAACAGCACCTCGGCGCGTTCCGTCGTCTGCTCCTGTGGCTGAGCTTGCTCCTGTTCTTGACTCCATGTTGCCGTGGTCGTTGCCAGCAGCATGAGGGCTATCATCATTCGTTTCATCATCGGTCATTGTTTTTTGGGGAAGAAAAGGACACAAGGCATGATACCTTGTGTCCTTTTTGCTATGATAAATCGTGTTTATACCTTCTTCAGTACGACGGCAGAACGGGCAGGGATGTAGAGCTTGAGCCACTCCTTGTGATCCTTGACGTATTCGGGGTCGTAGTTGGTCAGGTGCGTCAGGCTGTCGTCGGCAAAGCCATTGCCACCGAACTCCTTGGCATCGGTGTTGAGCACCACCTCGTAAGAGCCGGTGGGCACCAGGAATCCGTAGTCGGTATAGCTGCGCGTCGGCGAGAAGTTGAAGACAAAGACGAGGTCGCCACGCATGTAGCACAGCACCTGGTCGCCATCGTTATGCCATATCTCGGTGACGGGTGTAGCCTGGAAGTTCTTCTGACTCTTGATAACCTCGAGCATCTTGCGGTCGAAGTCACCCAGCCAGTGGTAGCACAGGTCCTTGTTATCAACGAGGTTCCACTGACGACGGGCATACTTGTAAGACCAGCCGTTGCCTTCGCGGGGGAAGTCAATCCATTCGGGATGGCCGAACTCGTTACCCATGAAGTTGAGGTAGCCGCCGTTGATGGCACCAGCCGTCACGAGGCGAATCATCTTGTGCAGGGCAATACCACGCTGGGCCATGTCGTTGACATCCTTCTTGGCAAAGTGCCAGTACATGTCGGCATCGATGAGTCGGAAGATGATGGTCTTGTCGCCCACCAGTGCCTGGTCGTGGCTCTCGCAGTAAGAGATGGTCTTCTCGTCAGGACGACGGTTCTTGACCTCCCAGAAGATAGAGCAGACATTGATATCCTCATCGCGCACCTCCTTGATGGTCTTAATCCAGTAGTCAGGGATATTCATCGCCATGCGGTAGTCGAAGCCATAGCCGCCATCCTCGAACTTAGCTGCCAAGCCGGGCATGCCGCTGACTTCCTCGGCAATGGTGATAGCGTTCTTGTTGACCTCATGAATCAGGCAGTTGGCCAGCGTCAGATAGCAGATAGCATTGTCGTCCTCATGGCCATTGAAGTAGTCGCCATAGCCACCAAAGGCTTCACCCAAGCCATGTGAGTAGTACAGCATAGAGGTAACGCCGTCAAAGCGGAAGCCATCAAAATGGAACTCCTCCAGCCAGTATTTACAGTTAGAAAGCAGGAAGTGGAGCACATCATCCTTGCCATAGTCGAAGCACAGCGAGTCCCAAGCGGGATGCTCGTGACGGTCGCCAGGATAGAAGAACTGGTTGGGGTCGCCAGCGAGGTTGCCCAAGCCTTCCACCTCATTCTTAACAGCATGTGAGTGGACGATATCCATAATCACGGCAATGCCCATCTTATGAGCAGTGTCAATCATCTCTTTCAAATCCTCAGGAGTACCAAAGCGTGAGCTGGGTGCAAAGAAGCTGCTGACATGATAGCCGAATGAGCCATAGTAGGGATGCTCCTGAATGGCCATCACCTGAATAGCGTTATAGCCATCCTTCTTGACGCGCGGCAGCACATTCTCCGTGAATTCCTTATAGGTGCCTACCTTCTCGGCATCCTGGCCCATACCCACATGGCACTCATAAATCAGCAGTGGAGACTTATTAGGCTTGAAGGTCTTTTTCTTCCACTCATAGGGCTTCTCCGGATTCCACACCTGTGCAGAGAATATCTTCGTCTGCTCGTCCTGTACCACACGACGACACCAGGCAGGGATACGCTCACCTTCTCCCCCATTCCACTTCACTTTCATCTTGTACAAGTCACCGTGCTTGATGGCCTTCTCCGAGAGTTTCAGCTCCCAGTTGCCTGTACCTTCAACGCGCTTGCACTTATATTTGTCTGACTCTTGCCAGTTATTGAAATCACCAATCAGATAAATCTCCGTAGCATTTGGCGCCCACTCACGGAACACCCAGCCTTTGGCCAACTTATGCAGACCAAAATAGAGATGACCACTGGCAAAGGCGCTCAGCGTCTTCTTACCATTTCTGGTCAACTGTCCCAACTTCCACAGGGCATGCTCATGGCGTCCACGGATAGCCTGTTCAAAAGGTTCCAGCCAGGAGTCGTCACGCACCAGCCCGATGTGTTTAGGTTCTTCCACCTTTTTGGTTTTCTTCGTAGTAACCTTCTTCGTTGTAGTCTTTTTAGTCGTTGCCATAGTAATATGCTTTTTTGAATTATGCCTTTACTTTGAATATCGCTTTCTTAAACTCTGGGACGCCAGCAATGCAGGGAGCATGGCCGTCTTGCGGGAAGAAGATGACCATCATCCCCTGTTGACAGGTCACATAGCTATCAGCGGCGAGGTCAGGATACATCGTTATATCCTTCTCTGCATTATACTCCTTCTGGGGTAGCAGACTGCGCTGGGTATAGCCATAGGTCTCAGTAGCCGTAAGCGGTATCTGGATATCAATCATCTTGTTGTGCGTCTCTAAGGCTGCCTCATCAGGCGTCTTACCCTTGGAAGTAGCGATAGTAACAAAGAGCGACTCGCCGTCTATTTCGTACTTACCATCAGCCATTGCTTTCAAGTCATTAGCCTTCAAGAATTCCACAACTTTCGGGAACAGCGGATTAAGCTTTACATACTGTTCCAAATGTTCTATTGTATCGATGATCATAGTGCCAATATTAAAAGTTCATAGTTCATAGTTTATTCTGCCTGACGCTTGCCACGAATATACGTGCCTTGTGCCGTGACATTACCGTTGCGGTCTTTCTCTACGAAACGGCCATCACGACGGTCTTCGACATAGGAGCCCTCAAAGCGGAGGCCATCCTTATTCTCTTCGATGGCAGGCCCATGGCGCTTGCCGTCTTTGAAATGGCCACGAAACTTAGAGCCGTCAGCATAGCGGGCGATACCCTCACCGTGGATAGTACCGTTGCGGAACTGACCCTCGAAATAGTCGCCATTCTTCATGGTCAGCTTACCACGGCCATTGGGCTTGTCAGCCTTCCACTCACCCTGATAGGTATTACCATTCTTCCAGACCAGCGTGCCCTGACCATGCTTGTCGCCCTTATAGAACTGACCCGTATAGCGGTCACCGTTGGCATAGCGGAAGATACCCTGTCCTGTGCGCTCGCCATTGACGTAGTCGCCATCATAGAAGTCACCATTCTGGAACTTATAGATGCCCTTGCCATTCTGGAGGTCATTGGAGAACAAGCCTACATAGACGTCGCCATTGGCATAGCGGAAAGTGCCACGACCATTCTGGTGGTTATCCTTCCACTGGCCGTCATACTTCGAGCCGTTAGCCCAGTAGAAAACGCCCTTTCCGTTCTTCTTGTCATTCAGCCACTCGCCATCGTAGTAAGCGCCTTCCTTATAGGTATAGCGGCCCTTGCCATGACGCTGGCTCAGCTTCCACTGACCATCATAGACATCGCCATTATAGTAGTACATCACGCCGTGTCCCTCCTGCTCGTCGCGATACCAGAGGCCAACATACTTGTTATTATTATTGAAATAGAACGTTCCCTTGCCATGCTGGTGGTCCTGCATCCACTGACCTTCGTATTTCTCGCCATCATGGAAAGTATAGACACCATAACCCTGACGCTTGCCCTTGGCATACTCGCCTTCGAAGCTATCGCCATCCTTCCATACCGTCTTACCTTTTCCATGCGGCTTTCCAGCCATCATTTGTCCCTTATACTCTCCGCCGTCTTTCATCTTGCAGGAGCCAAGGGTAATTTTTTGTGCCGACACGGATAATGCCAGCAGTGTATAAAAAGAAAGTAATATATATCGTTTGTTCATAAGTTTAGGCATTTAAACTTGACAAAGGTATGAAAAAAAAACGATACTACAAAGCGATTTAAAAAATATTCACTAACTTTGTCGCGAAAAAACAAATAATTATGAAATTTATTGCTATCATACCCGCCAGATATGCGTCTACACGCTTTCCTGGCAAACCATTGGCCATGCTGGGCGGCAAGACTGTTATCCAGCGAGTTTACGAACAGGCTTCAGCCATCCTCGACGAGGCGTATGTCGCTACTGACGACGAGCGCATCTACCAGGCTGTAGAGGCATTTGGCGGCAAGGCCGTGATGACGCGCACAGACCACAAGAGTGGCACTGACCGCCTGGAGGAGGCTGCCAGCAAGATTGGCACTGACGCTGATGTCATCATCAACATCCAGGGCGACGAGCCTTTCATCCAGCAGTCGCAGATAGCCACGCTCATGCAGCTCTTCGACGACCCGTCAACACAGATTGGTACGCTCGGAAAGCCTTTTGAGAGCATGGAGGCCGTAGAGAATCCCAACTCACCAAAGATAGCCTGCGACCGTCGTGGTTTTGCCCTGTATTTCAGTCGCAGCGTGATACCTTATGTTCGTGGTCAGGAGCCAACTACCTGGCTGGAGCACTTCCCCTACCTGAAGCACTTAGGCGTCTATGCTTATCGCCGTGAGGTACTCCACGAAGTGACACAGCTGCCACAGTCATCGCTGGAGAAAGCAGAGAGTCTGGAACAGCTACGCTGGCTGGAGAACGGCTATCGCATCCGTGTGGGCATCACCAACGTAGAAACGGTAGGCATCGACACTCCGGAAGATCTGCAGCGCGCAGAAGAGTTCCTTAAAACACAAATGCAGGGTTAAGTGCCCTGCATTTTGCGTTTCTATCATCCTTGCTGCATCTGTTGCAGCAGCTGTTTCTGTCGTTCTGTCAGTCCTGTCGGCAAGTTCACCTGATAGGTCAGGATAAGGTCGGTGCCTCCCCTGCCCTTACCACGCAGACGCACCTTCGTGCCAGGCTGCGTCTCAGGCTTTACCTTAAGTTTCAGGCGCTCACCAGTACCCGTAGTCACCATGATGTCGCCACCCAGCAAGGCGGTATACATATCGATGGTGACAGTAGCCTGCGTATTCTTAGGCTGCTCCTTATAGGTGGTATGTGCGCCAAAGCCCTGTCCACTGCGCATGCCGCCACCAAACAAATCCTGGAAGAACGACGAGAAGCCACCAGCGCCTCCCGAGCCAAACGACGAGAAGTCGAAGCCTTCAAAGGGATTACCCTGTGCGCCACCATAGCCACCAAAGCCGCCACCCGCCTTCTCATAGGCCTCTGCCTGCTTCCACTGTTCACCATACTTATCGTATTTGGCACGCTTATCCGGGTCGCCTATCACATCGTAGGCTTCCGTCAGCGCCTGGAACTTGGCTTTCGCCTTAGGGTCGTCAGGGTGCAGATCGGGATGAAACTGCTTGGCACGCTTCAGATAAGCGCGCTTCACATCCTTCTGGGGTATGGTCTTGTCAACCCCCAAAATCTTGTAGTAATCAATAAATGCCATAATACTACCTCCTCTTTTTATTTTCTTTAACCCTTTACCAGCAAAAAGCGTGCCTAAGAACTTGGTAAATTAAAAAAATATCTCTACCTTTGCGAGCAAAATTAACATAAAATTTAGCCCCAACACTATATATACTTATGAAAAAGACAATGGTAGCACTTGCACTTCTGTGCATCAGCATGACCATCACGGCCAAACAAGCTAAGACTGTTACCCTGCGACTGATAGAGACATCAGATGTGCATGGCGCCTTCTTTCCATACAACTTTACCGAACGCACTCCCATGCAGGGAACGATGGCGCGCGTCAGCACCTATCTGAAGCGCCAGCGCAAGAGTTATGGCAACCACGTCATCCTTTTGGAGAACGGAGACATCCTGCAAGGCCAGCCCACTTGTTATTATACCAACTACGTCAAGACTGACGAGCCCAATATTGCGGCAGAGGTGGTCAACTATCTGCAGTATGATGCCCAGACCTTTGGCAATCATGACGTAGAGACGGGCCATGCCGTCTACGACAAATGGATCAAGGAAATCAAATGTCCCGTATTGGGCGCCAACATCATAGATACCAAGACGGGCAAGCCGTATGTCAAGCCCTACACCATCATTGAGCGTGAGGGTGTACGCATAGCTATTCTGGGCATGCTGACACCAGCCATTCCCAACTGGCTCCACGAGAGTCTGTGGACGGGTCTGCGCTTTGAGGATATGATCAAGAGTGCGCGCCACTGGGTTAAAGTGCTGAAAGAACAGGAGAAGGCCGACGTCATCGTAGGACTCTTCCATAGCGGATGGGAAGGCGGCATCGTTACGCCCAACTACGAGGAAGATGCTTCCAGAAAGATGGCTGAGACGGTGGAAGGCTTCGACGTTATCTTCTTTGGTCACGATCATACCGAGCG
>JAILMS010000106.1 GCA_024692385.1 Prevotella sp.
TTGCGCAGGTATGTGATGGCAGTGATATCTTCATTGCGTACGCTCTTCTCATAGAAAACGATGAAATGCTCATTCCTGACATGGGGCGCACAGGCAGTTGCCGTTGCCTTGTAGTTCTTCGTCAACTGCACTAATCGTCCGGGAATGTATTTCAGACGTTCCTCCGTCTGAGAGTTGTTTCCAAGGTATACTACGCCTATCATCCTAAGAAATTAATCAATTGGGTAATATCTTCTTGACTCTGATTTTCAACTCCATAGGGTTGAAGGGCTTGACAATATAGTCTTCTGCGCCAATCTCAAGTAGGCGGATTCGCTCACTTGTAGAATCTTCGCTACTGAGCATGATGACAGGGATGTGACGGAATAACTCGTTCTGCTTAATCCACTCCAAGAAGTCGTCACCACGCATGCCTGGCATTCGGATGTCGGAGATAATCAAGTCGGGTGTGTTACCGGCCTGAAGCCATTTAACACCTTGCAATCCGTCTGGCAACCACTGCACGTCATAGTCGCTCATGAGGTAGATTGACAAAACCTTTGCGATTGTCTCTTTGTCATCTAGAATCAATATTTTCTTTTTCATATATGAAATTTTATATTCGGTTGTAGTTTACGCTTTACCGCGCAAAGGTAAGCATTTTTTTTGAATTGAATCATATTTACGCTAAAAAAAATGCAATTTTTGCTAAAAAAGTGGTTAACTCCTATTATTATGGGGGGAAATGATGCCATCGACGTATTATAATATGAATATTCTTTATATTTTTTATAGTTATGGCAAATAGATATCTTTTAGGTTTCGATGTTGGCAGTTCTTCTGTCAAGGCATCGCTTGTAAATGCCGATAGCGGCAAGTGTGTAGCATCAGCCTTCTTCCCAGGGAAAGAGGCACCAATTATGGCTGTGAAAGCTGGATGGGCTGAGCAGGATCCTGACTCATGGTGGCAGTATGCCAAGCAATCTCTTCAGAAGATTATGGCTGATGCCTCAGTGAAAGGTGAGGATATTAAGGCCATCGGTATCTCATATCAGATGCACGGTCTGGTTTGTGTGGATAAGAATCTGAAGGCGCTTCGCCCGGCTATTATCTGGTGTGACTCACGTGCTGTTCCTTATGGCGAGAAAGCTTTCAAGGAACTGGGCGCTGACCAGTGCTTGAGCCATCTGCTCAACTCACCGGGTAACTTCACGGCTGCCAAACTGGCGTGGGTCAAGGAAAATGAGCCTGATATTTATAATAAAATATATAAGGTGATGCTTCCTGGCGACTATTTGGCTATGCGTCTCAGTGGTACAGTTAATACGACAGTGAGTGGTCTGTCAGAGGGAATGTTCTGGGACTTCAAGAACAATCAGGTGGCTGATTTCTTGATGAAGTACTATGGCTTTGACGCTTCACTGATTGCCGACATTGTTCCGACTTTTGCCGAGCAGAGCGTGGTGAGTGCCGAGGCGGCTGCTGAGCTGGGGCTGAAGGCTGGTACGCCGATTACTTATCGTGGCGGTGATCAACCAAATAATGCTCTGTCGCTGAACGTGTTGAATCCTGGTGAGATTGCTGCTACCGCAGGTACCAGCGGTGTTGTCTATGGTGTGCTTGGTGAGGTAAACTACGACAAACTGAGTCGTGTGAATACTTTTGCTCACGTTAATCACAAGGCAGACCAAACACGTTTGGGCGTGTTGTTGTGTATCAACGGTACAGGTATTCTGAACGCTTGGACACACCGTAACATTACGCCGGAGATTGGTTATGCAGAAATGAACGATTTGGCTGCCAGTGTGCCCATCGGCAGTGAAGGTGTGACGATAATCCCGTTTGGTAATGGTGCTGAGCGTGTGTTGGAGAACAAGGAGATTGGTTGTTCAATCAATGGTCTGAACTTCAACAAGCACAACAAGGCTCACTTGGTTCGTGCAGCCCAAGAGGGTATCGTATTCTCTTTCTGCTATGGTATGGAGATTATGCAGCAGATGGGTATGGACATCAAGAAGATTCATGCCGGCAAGGCCAACATGTTCCTGAGCCCGCTATTCCGCGACACACTGGCTGGCGTCAGCGGTGCTACCATTGAGCTCTATGATACTGATGGTTCTGTTGGTGCTGCCAAGGGCGCTGGTATCGGTGCAGGCATCTATGCTAATGCCAATGAGGCATTTGCAACGCTGGAGAAGTTGCAGGTGATTGAGCCTGACACGAAGAATCGTGAGGCTTATCTGGCTGCTTACGAGGCATGGAAAGCAACACTGAAAAAGAACATGTAATATAGAGAAACCCCCATGACTAATTTTCAAAAAGTCATGGGGGTTTCTTTAAATAGTTGCCCAATCTAGAAAAAGGATAGGGCGACTATTCTTATCTCTCGGCACGCATGGGGTTATTGAGAAAGTCCTCGTAAGCCAAGCGTATGCCGTCTTCCAGTTCCGTTTTGTAAGTCCAGCCAAGTTTCGTGGCTTTGCTGACATCCAGCAACTTACGTGGGGTGCCATTAGGACGTGTCGTATCCCA
>JAILMS010000125.1 GCA_024692385.1 Prevotella sp.
GCTGCTACGAAGACAGGTCTTGATGCTCAGCTGGCAAAGGTGTTGCTCCGTCCTTTTGGAACACGCAGTGAGATGGTGCTGTTAGGCTTCTTGCTTGTGACAGGCCTATTCTCAATGTTTGTGTCTAATACTGCTACTGCAGCTATGATGCTGACATTCTTGACACCTGTATTCCGCCAGTTGCCTCCAGAAGGTAAGGGACGCGTTGCATTGGCCATGTCTATCCCTGTTGCCGCCAATCTTGGTGGTATGGGTACGCCAATTGGTACACCTCCTAACAATATTGCGCTGAAGTATCTGAATGATCCTGAGGGTCTGAATCTCGGACTTGGCTTTGGTCAGTGGATGATGTTCATGTTCCCCTTGGTTATCGTTTTATTATTCATTAGCTGGCGTCTGCTGCTCAAGTTCTTCCCATTCAGTCAGAAGACTGTAGAACTGAATATTGACGGTGGTATGCAGAAGGGCTTCCAGTCGTGGGTAGTTATCATTACGTTTATTCTTACCGTAGTACTTTGGCTTTCTGACCGTTTCACTGGTATCAATGCCAACACGGTGGCTATGGTTCCTTTCTGTATTTTCGCTCTGACAGGTGTTATCAATAAGCGCGATTTGGAGCAAATTAACTGGAGCGTTATCTGGATGGTTGCCGGTGGTTTTGCGCTGGGTTACGGTCTGAATGCCTCTGGTCTGGCAGCCAACGCTGTAGAGAGTATCCCCTTCGGCGAGTTCTCTCCACTGCTTATCCTGCTGCTCGGTGGAGCCATCTGCTATGTATTGAGTAACTTTATCTCAAACTCAGCTACCGCTGCTCTTCTGATGCCAATCTTGGCTGTTGTCTGTGGTGCTATGGGTGATAAGTTGGCTCCTATCGGTGGTACGGGTACTGTCCTTATTGGTGTGGCTATCGCTGCTTCCAGTGCTATGATTCTTCCTATCTCTACTCCACCGAATGCGCTTGCTTTCGCTACGGGTTATGTGAAGCAGAATGATATGGCCAAGATCGGTATCATTATGGGTATCGTTTCTATGGTCCTGGGCTTTGGTTTGGTATATCTGATGGGTACACTCAAGCTGATTTAATCCCTACGACGATATTTGTTTATGAGACCACCATTATATTTTTTGGTGGTCTCATACTTTTTTTGTATTTTTGACGTTAGTAATGATGATGAGAAGATTATTGGCTTTTGGCTTTTTGCTGTTACCACTTGGCGTACAGGCTCAAGAGTCGCAGGAAGTATATAGCTTTCTGCGTTTGCCTGTGAGTGCCCATGTTGCTGCATTGGGTGGCGATAATGTGTCGCTGACCAATGATGACGCTACTGTCATCTTCCATAATCCCTCGCTTATTGCAAATGTTACTGATAAGACGTTGAATGTCAATTTTATGACCTATATGGAGGGGAGTACTACTGCTTCGGCATCCTTTGTTAGAGCCTATAAGGAACGCGCTTCATGGGGTGTTAGTGCACAGTATATGTCATATGGTGAGATTAAGGAGACAAGTGTCGCCAATCAGCAAACAGGTACTTTCTCCCCTAAAGATATTGCTCTTGCAGGTTCTTTTGCCTATCTGCTTTCCAATAGTATTAGTGGTGGTATCACGGCGCGTTTTATTTCATCAACTATCGGTAGTTATTCTTCAGCAGCTGTTGCAGTAGATCTCGGGTTAAACTATCAGGATATAGAACGTGGTTGGTCTATCTCTGCGGTAGCTCGTAATTTGGGAGGGCAAATCAAGGCTTACGATGATGAGTTTGAGCGTATTCCCTTTGATTTGCTGGTAGGTGTTAGTCGCCAATTACCTAATGCGCCTTTGACACTACATGCTACACTGGCTCGTCTTAATAACTGGGATCAGGCCTTCGTTAAGCACCTTACAGTAGGTGCCGATATCCGTCTCAGCCCTGCCATCTTTATTTCGGCAGGTTTTAACTTCCGTCGCAGTAGTGAGATGAAGATTTATGAAGACAAAGATACTTCTGCCAGTCATGGCGCAGGCCTTTCTCTGGGCGGTGGTATAGAACTGGAACGTTTCAAGTTACACATTGGTTACGCAAAGTATCATGTGTCAGCATCTTCATTGCTTGTTAATCTCTCTTACAACTTGTAATTACTCCTTTTTTATTAATAAGGTGAAACTTTTTGCGTAAACGTTGTGCGATGTGCTGTTTTTTTTGTAATTTTGCAGCCCGAATTCGAATATAACGTTATATCATTTTTTATGGCAGACACAAAAAAAATTAAGACTGCGCTCATCTCTGTTTTCCACAAGGATGGGCTGGAAGAGTTGTTGAAGAAGTTGAATGATGAAGGTGTGAAGTTCCTCTCAACAGGTGGTACACAGACCTTTATCGAGAGTCTTGGCTACGCTTGTGAGAAGGTAGAGAACGTGACAACGTATCCTTCTATTCTTGGCGGTCGTGTGAAGACCCTGCATCCGAAGGTCTTCGGAGGTATCTTGGGACGTCGCGACAATGAAGGTGACCGTCAGCAGATGGCTCAGTTCGAGATTCCCGAAATCGATCTCGTCATTGTCGACCTCTATCCTTTTGAGCAGACTGTTGCTAGTGGTGCCAGTGAGGAAGACATCATCGAGAAGATTGATATCGGTGGTATCTCGCTCATTCGTGCTGGTGCAAAGAACTTTAACGATGTTGTCATCGTTCCCTCTAAGGCTGAGTACAGCATGCTGTTGGATATTCTGAACGAGCAGGGTGCTGAGACAACAAAGGCTCAGCGTCGTCAGTTTGCAACTCGTGCCTTTGGTGTCAGCAGTCATTATGATACTGCCATCCACACTTGGTTTGAGAAGTAAATAGTAAATTGTAAATAGTCAAATAGTATGGGATTTTTTAGTTTTGTCCAGGAGATTGCTATGGACCTGGGAACGGCTAACACTATCATTATCAGTGATGATAAGATTGTTGTTGACGAGCCGTCAGTGGTAGCCCTCGACCGCCATACCGACAAGATGATTGCCGTAGGTTCGCAGGCTAAGATGATGTATGAAAAGACACACGACAACATTCGCACCGTGCGCCCTCTTCGCGATGGTGTGATTGCTGACTTCTCTGCCTGTGAGCAGATGATGCGTGGACTTATTAAGATGGTACATACTGGTAGCCGCCTGTTTTCACCATCATTACGCATGGTGATTGGTGTGCCCTCTGGTTCTACCGAGGTTGAGTTGCGTGCTGTACGCGACAGCGCAGAACATGCTGATGGTCGTGATGTGTATCTGATTTTCGAGCCAATGGCTGCCGCTATCGGTATTGGTATCGATGTAGAGGCTCCTGAGGGTAACATGATTGTTGATATTGGTGGTGGCTCTACGGAGATTGCCGTTATCTCGTTGGGTGGTATTGTTAGCAATAACTCTATCCGTACTGCAGGTGACGACCTTACTGCTGATATCCAGGAGTATATGTCACGTCAGCACAACGTGAAGGTTTCTGAGCGTATGGCTGAGCGTATCAAGATTGCTGTAGGTTCTGCACTGACAGACCTTGGTGATGAGGCTCCCGAGGATTATGTTGTTCATGGTCCTAACCGTATCACGGCTCTGCCAATGGAGGTGCCTGTATGCTATCAGGAGATTGCTCACTGTCTGGACAAGACCGTTGCCAAGATTGAGAATGCCGTACTTTCTGCTTTGGAGAATACTCCTCCCGAGCTGTATGCTGACATTGTAAAGAATGGTATCTGGTTGGCAGGTGGCGGCGCTTTGCTGCGTGGTCTCGATCGTCGTTTGGAAACTAAGATTAATATCCCCTTCCATATCGCCGAGGATCCGTTGCACTCTGTTGCCAAGGGTGCCGGTATTGCCTTGAAGAATGTCAATCGTTTCTCATTCTTGATGAGATAATAGATAAGCGTGAAGAATCTTCTTGAGTTTCTCGGACGTCACTACCACTGGCTGATTTTTGTACTGCTGGAGGCTGTGAGCCTAGCGCTGTTGTTTAGCTATAATAGCTATCAAAACAGCGTATGGTTCTCGTCGGCTAATGCGCTGGCAGGCCATTTCTATCAGTGGACATCAGCAGTGGAGTCATACTTCTCGTTGACGAAAGTAAATGAGGATCTGACGCTTCGTAATTACTATTTGGAGCGTCAGGTCACTCAATTGCGTCGTCTGTATGCCGAGGCAACTCAGGAGATGGATTCCAAAGAACAGTCAGGCTTGGACTCGCTGAGCCGCTATCAACTCATTGCAGCTAAGGTGGTAAGCAATGAACTTGGGAAGATGGATAATCTGATGACCATCGACAAAGGTCAGGCAGATGGTGTGGAAGTAGGTATGGGTGTAGCCTGTGGTCGTGGTATCGTAGGTGTTACCTATCTTGTTTCTGACCATTATAGTGTTGTCATTCCTGTCTTGAACAGTCATTCTTCACGCATTAGTTGCGCCATCCGTGGTTATGGCTATTTTGGCGTGTTGCGATGGTATGGCGAGGATGCAGCCTATGCATATGTCGAGGATATACCTCGTCACGCCCGTTTCAAACGTGGCGACTGGGTGGAGACAAATGGTTATTCGAGCATCTTCCCGCCAGGCGTTCTGGTTGGACAAATTGTTGAGGTCTATAATGCTCGAGACGGATTGTCGTATAAGTTAAAGGTACGCCTGACGACAGATTTTGGTAATCTGCGTGATGTGGTGGTCATTAGTGATCGTTCTATCGCAGCCCGTATGCGTGTCATGCAGGCCGCTCGCGACTCGCTGAAGTTAAATGTAAGAGAATAGTAAAAGGATGTCTGAAGATTTCTTGAAACGTTTGGGCTGGTTTGCTCTATTCTTCTTGGCACAGGTTGTCGTGTTAGGACGCATTCACCTGTTCCACTATGCCACGCCGCTGCTTTACGTCTATTTCGTTGTAATGTTCCCGCGAAACCACGCAAAGTGGGCTGTATTGGTATGGAGTTTCTTGTTGGGCCTGCTCATTGACATCTTCACAAATACGCCGGGATTGGCTGCTGCGTCACTTACTGTGATTGCTGCCATCCAGCCTTATTATCTGGAATTGTATGTGCCTCGTGATTCTGCCGAGAACCTACAACCGGCAATGAAGACACTGGGTCCATTGAAATTCGTTTACTACATTCTTCCCCTCGTTCTGCTATATTGTGTGTTGTTCTATAGCTTGGAGATGTTTACCTTTTTCAATGCCCTTTATTGGCTACTTTGCGTAGCGGGTAGCAGTGTCTTGACGCTGGCACTGATATTCACCATTGAGGTAGGTAGAGGACGTTGATAGCTGGAGTTTGAAGTGCTATGAAGGACTATTCATTAGACTACAGACGCTTTGTGATAGGTGGCGTGGCACTCGTTATCGTGATCATCTATATCATTCGCCTGTTTACACTTCAGATAACCAGTGACGACTACAAGAAAAGTGCCGACTCTAATGCCTTCCTGAAAAAGATAGAATACCCTTCGCGTGGTGGTATCTACGACCGCAATGGTAAGCTGTTGGTATATAACCAGCCTGCCTACGATATTATGGTGGTCATGAACGAGGCGAAAGACCGTCTTGACACTCTCGACCTTTGCGAGGCACTGAATATCACTCGCGAGGATTTCGATAAGCGAATGGAGACCATCAAGGACCGCTCCAAGAATCCAGGCTATTCCCGTTTTACGCAGCAGCTGTTTATCAGTCAGCTGTCTGAGGCCGACTTCTCCGTCTTTCAGGAGAAGATGTTCCGCTTCCCTGGCTTCTATATCCAGCGTCGCTCCATTCGTCAGTACCGCTATCCTTATGCCGCCCATGTGTTGGGCGATGTTGCTGAGGTGTCGCCTGCCGATATTGAGGAAGACGACTATTACCAGCCTGGCGACTACATTGGTAAGTTGGGTGTGGAGCGTAGCTATGAGAAACAGTTGCGTGGCGAGAAAGGTATGCAGATTCTGTTGCGCGATGCTCATGGTCGTGTGCAAGGCCGCTATCAGAATGGTCGCTTCGACCGTCGTGCGGTGGCTGGTAAGAACCTGACTCTCGGATTGGATGCCGACCTGCAAGCTCTTGGCGAGCGCCTGATGGAAGGAAAGATTGGCTCCATTGTGGCTATCGAGCCCAAGACGGGTGAGGTGCTGTGTATGGTGTCGTCGCCCAGCTATGACCCTCGTATGATGGTTGGTCGCCAGCGCTCTAAGAGCCACCACCTGCTCAGCATGAATGTGTGGAAACCCCTGCTCAATCGTAGTATTATGGGACAGTATCCTCCAGGCTCTACCTTTAAGACCACACAAGGTCTGACGTTTATGACGGAGGGCATCATTCATCCCACTCATACGGCTTATCCCTGCTCACATGGTTTCAACTATAAAGGTTTGCATGTAGGCTGTCACGGTCATGCTGCTCCATTGCCGCTCATTCCTGCTTTGTCTACTTCGTGCAATGGCTACTTCTGTTGGGGCCTCT
The DNA here is from genome assembly GCA_024692385.1 of Prevotella sp. Lineage (GTDB taxonomy): Bacteria > Bacteroidota > Bacteroidia > Bacteroidales > Bacteroidaceae > Prevotella. Next base: position 6,429 of record JAILMS010000125.1, read on the forward strand.
ATTATATGATAGGAGCCAAGGGTAAGTATGGCAGCGTACAGAATGCCATGAATACTTGGCGCGACTATATGGTAAGCATGGGCTTTGGCTATAAGCTGGGTATTGACCTCCCTGGTGAGAAACGCGGCCTGATTCCTAATGCAGAATTCTATGACAAGGCGTATAAAGGTTCGTGGAACGGTTTGACCATTATCTCTATCGCCATCGGACAGGGTGAGGTCAATGCCACACCGCTGCAGATAGCCAATCTGGGCGCTACTATCGCCAATCGTGGCTGGTTCATCACACCCCATGTTGTGAAGCGTATCCAAGACGAACAGCTCGACTCGCTCTATACCCAGCGCCGTTATACCAAGGCGTCGAGAACCTCTTATGACTATGTGGTACAGGGTATGCGCGCTTCTGCCACTGGTGGTACCTGTCATGAGTTGGCCAAGTATGACTTTATGGCATGTGGCAAGACGGGTACGGCTCAGAATCGTGGACATGACCACTCTGTATTTATGGGCTTTGCTCCGATGGACAAGCCGAAAATTGCCGTTGCCGTCTATGTAGAGAATGGTGGATGGGGTGCTACGTATGGTGTGCCTATTGGAGGCTTGATCATGGAACAGTATATTAACGGACATCTCTCTGAGGCCTCGAAGCATAAGGCTGAGGAGTTACAGCATAAACATATCTCGTATGGTTCGACAAGCAGATAACCGACAGCAAAGCGTACTCAAGAACATTGACTGGTGGACGGTGCTCATCTACATCGCCCTGTTGTCGTTTGGCTGGATCAGTGTATGTGGTGCCAGTTACTCATACGGTGAGACGGATATCTTCTCGCTATCCACGCGTTCTGGTATGCAGATTGTCTGGATAGCTACGAGTATCATGTTGGGCACTGTGGTCCTCTTGCTCGACGATAGGATATACGACACCTTTGCCTACGTTATCTTTGCTCTGCTATTGCTATTGCTCTTTGCTACAATCTTCAATCCGCATAGCATCAAGGGTTCCCGATCGTGGTTGGTGTTAGGCCCTCTGCGCTTGCAGCCTGCTGAGTTTGCTAAGTTCGCTACTGCGCTTGCCCTCTCCAAGCTGATGTCCACCTATGGCTTCAATATCCAGCAATGGCGTCATTTCGGTGCAGCCATGCTGCTTGTCTTGTTGCCTATGATATGTATTGTCTTGCAGCGTGAGACCGGTTCTGCACTGGTTTATCTCTCCTTCTTCCTGATGTTCTATCGTGAAGGTATGGCGGGTAGTATTCTCTTTACCGGAGTGGCTATGGTGGTCTATTTCGTGGTAGGCATCCGTTTTGCTGAAGTGTATATCGGCTCTTCACCTACAGCCCTTGGACCATTTGCTGTCATGCTGCTTATTCAATTGTTCTCCATCGGTATGGTGTGGGTATATTGTCATCGTAAGTTGGCGTGGCGTATGCTGCTCGCCTCCATGGGCGTCACAGTGCTCTCGCTGCCTCTCATGACTTTTGGCATTAATATCGTCTATATACAAGTGGTGCAAGTGGTCATCTTAATAGGCTATCTGCTTTTTCAAGCGCTCTCCTCACGCATCCACAACTATTTCTTTATAGCCCTCTTTGCGCTGGGTTCGGGTCTGTTCTACTATGGTGCCGACTTTATTATGCAGAATGTGATGGAGCCTCACCAGCGTTCGCGTATCAATGTGTTGCTGGGATTGGATGAAGATCTACGAGGTGCTGGCTATAACGTGCATCAATCGGAGATTGCTATTGGCTCTGGCGGCTTGGAGGGTAAAGGTTTCTTGAATGGAACGCAGACCAAGCTGAAGTTTGTTCCTGAACAAGATACCGACTTTATTTTCTGTACTGTTGGCGAGGAGGAGGGCTTCTTGGGTTCTGCTGGCGTGTTGCTCCTGTTTTTAGCTCTTATCTGGCGACTAATCTATCTCTCCGAACGACAGCCTATGCGCTTTGGCAGAGTGTATGGTTATTGTGTGCTGAGTATCTTCCTCTTCCATGTTTTTATCAATGTAGGAATGGTGCTGGGCCTTACGCCTGTTATTGGTATCCCGTTGCCGTTCTTTAGCTATGGTGGTTCCTCGCTGTGGGGCTTTACCCTGCTGCTCTTCATCTTCCTACGATTGGATGCTTCACGACGATTGACATAACAAGAAACGGATTACACAGCTACTGCGTAATCCGTTTCTTTGTATTCCGTATAGTTGAATTCCTCTCTTAATTGAATTTCAGAATCTGTCCGGGCTTCAACTTCGTATTGTTCTTCAGGTGGTTCAGCTTCATGATGGCATTCACCGTAGTGCCACGACGCTTAGCGATAGAGTAGAGCGTCTCGCCCTTCTTCACCTTGTGGAAGCGTGACTCCTGCTGGTAGCTTGCGGCAGGAGCTGCTGAAGCCAACTCAACTTCCTCATCGCCCTCACCATCGAATGATGCACCGCCTACGCCGCGCAGACGATTGGCAATGGCTGACTCACGCTGATAGCTGTCCTTGCGGAACATGTAGTAGTCGTCTACAACGTCCTGATTGCGGAAGTCGAACATCAGGGCGGGGTTCAAGGCCACACCACAGAGACGTGTCTCGAAGTGCAGGTGCGAACCAGTGCTACGACCAGTGTTACCACCCAGACCGATAGGATCGCCAGCGCGAACCTCCTGATCTTCCTCTACCAGCTGTGCTGACATGTGACCATAAATCGTTTCCAAACCATTATAGTGGCGGATGACAACATACTTACCGTAGCCGCGACGCTCGTAGCGTACTATGCGTACCTTACCTGAGAATGCCGCACGGATGGTATCACCGATATACACCTTGATGTCCAGACCCTTATGCTGGCGTCCCCAACGGGCGCCAAAGTTACTGGTCAGCACACGACTGGTGGTCGGCATGCAGAAGTCTTTCAGCGAGATGCGGAAAGAGTCGGGCAGCGCCGTTTCGTGGTGTGCATATTTGTTGCTCCAGTCCTCATAGAGGTCTTCAGCAGGTGATTCGTAATTTTCGGTGAATATGAGTCGCTGCAGCGCAACGCTGTCAACGGCTTTCATCTTGCGGTCTATGGGTGCCTGACGTGCCAATAGGTCTTGTCCGAATAATGGAAGTGAACATATTGTTGCTATTGTCAGTATTGCAAGTGTCTTAAATTTGTGCATTATAATTGTTTTAGTTCTTATTGATTTTCAATTCCATACGGAAATAGAACGTTGCAAAGATAGCCATTATTATTTAAAATTGTATTTTTTACGCATAATGTTTAAGTTTATTTTGTGTGTTTTAACACTTTTAACAGTGCAAAATAAAGGAACCAGCCTTTTCCTGGCTGGCTCCTTACGCTTCTCAATTTGTGTGTTGTTTCATTCCCTCTAAAAATTTTTGTTGTAAATTTTGAGCAAGTGTATTGTTCGGATTCAGTCGTAGAGCTTTCTCGTAGTTCTCCATGACGCTGAGGTAGTAGCGTTGCCCGTTCTGGGCGGGATTCTGCACAATGCGCACCATGTAGAAGAAGCCACGCAGGGTGTAGAGATCGCTTTGATCGGCGTCTTTCATCTTCTCCATCTTGTTGATGGTCTCTTCCGCCTGTGCCATGATGTTCTCCGTCTGTGGCGCATTGGGATTCATTACTGCGAAGTTCAGACTCTGTAGTGCCAGTTGGTACTTCGGACCGATGCTGTCGGGTTGCATGGCCTCCAGTCTTTGCAGTTTGGCCAGCTGGTTGAGCATGTCGCTGGCACTCTGCTGGGCATTGCTGTTAATTACTCCTGCGAAAACGAACACTAAGATAGCAGCTAACTGCTTAAAAATTTGAGATGTCATAAGCTTTGTTATTTTTAAGTGAAACAAATATACCGATATAGAAGAAACGGTCGCGTGTGGCTGTAACGGCTTTGCCGTTAGGCTCATAGCGGAAGATATTGGTGCGCCCGAGGATATTGTTGAGCGAGGTGTAGACAATGACCTTCGGACTGACTAACCAGGTGATGTTGGCATCTACGCTGTTGTAATAAGGTGTATCGCCAGTGACATATTGACGTGAGCTGGCATACGACTCTGAGAGTCCGATGATGGCCTTGCCGACCGCGTATTTCAGTGATAATCGCAGGTTATGGCACGAGGCATAATCAGGCGTCTGTGGTGCAGTGTAGTCTAAATAAAGGCGCTCAGCATCGTTGAACGAGTAGGAAAGGGTTGTCGTCAGGTTTTTGATAAGTGAGTGGTTCTCCACGAAGATGTCGAGACCTCTGCTCTTTCCGTAGCCTCCTGAAGTATAGATGCCCTGCTGAAGCAGTGGCAAATGACGATACTTCTTGTAGTAAGGCTCTATGCGTAGCAGTGTACTGTTATTACTGTACTGCATGCTGAGAATCATGTGGTCGGCAGTGCTCTGCTGTAGCTTGTTGTCACTCATGGCGATATAGTCGTCACTGGCCGTCTGGCTGTAGCGCCCCATCACAGCCGATAGCTGGAAGTGTTTGTTGGGTACATAGCTCAGCGTAGTACGAGGCATCAACATCCAACTGCTGTCATAGGTGGCATGCTCCAGACGTGAGGAAATGTTTAGAAACAGTTTGGGCACCAATCTCAGTTGGACATCAGCATGAGCTGCCAGCAGCTGATAGTTGAGGTGATATCCATCGGCAGCATAGCGTTTCGTGCTGTGACGGATATAGTCCTCCACGCCTGCCGATAGTTTCAGTACGGATGAATAGACCTTTCGCAGCTCCGCTTTCAGATGCACCTCATTGCGTAGATTGTGGTAGTGATCGCCAGCGATGAGGGCATCGGCTATGTCGTTGACAACAGTAGAGTTGGCCACACCCGTAAAGAGCGTGTAACCTCTGCCGATGTTTGTCTTGAGTGTGGCATTGGCATAGACATTATGCTCTGTGAGCGACAGGCTACGCTCGCCGATATGCTGTCCTACTGATGTCAGGTCGTAGCCCATATAGCTTTTCAGTACGGTGGCTGCTGAGAGGTCTGCCTTGTATTGTGCCTCACCAGAGAGTTTGCGGTAGGGGCGCGACCAGTCGCAGCGGTCAGGTGAGAGTGCATTGTAGAGCCCCATGCTGGTATAGTCGGCATTAAATGATAGACTGCTCTTGCTGAAGGCCTTTGTGCCACCGATATTCCAGTCCACGAGTGATGCGCTGACGCCAAACTTGTCGCCCGTAGCTACATCGGTGGTTTCCATGGGCAGCACCGATGATAGTGCCTGACCGTATTCACCGCCATAGCCACCCAGCGAGAAGTTGATGCCCTTGAACAGGAAGGGAGAGAAGCGTCCTCTCACGGCGTTGTTCTCCACATTCGTAGAATAAGGTACGAGCACATGCATGCCGTTGACGAATGTCTGGCACTCATCGCTCTCTCCGCCACGAACGTAGAGTTTGCCGTTTTCGCCCACCTTCTGAGTGCCGGGCAGTGACTGCAGTGCTGCCACCACATCGCCACATGAGTTACCGCTCATGACCACGTCGAGCGCATCCATCGTCTTGAAGTTATCGCTCTTGCCGAAGCTGTAGGTGCTGGCCATTACCACCACCTCGTCGATGGCTGTAGCTCTTTCGTGCATGGTAATGATAAGATCTGACAGTTGTGTACTGGTAAGCGTGTAATCGTCGAAACCGATGAAGGTGGCGCGTAGTGTCAGCTCACCCTTCAGCGAGGTATCAAACGTGAAACGGCCCAGCGAGTCTGTCAGGCATCCGTCTATCGTACCTATGATAAATACATTCGCTCCTGCGAGCGGTTCACGTCCGTCGGTTACTACACCTGATACGGTGGTCTGACTCTTAGCGCTCAAGGCTACGAGCAGCATGATGATGATATGTGCGACTTGTTGTTTCATGCCGCAAAGATAGGCACGAAAAAACACTCTTCCAAATATGCAGGACAGACGACTAGAAAGGCTGACAGATAACTAACCCGTCAGACGAATGACTAGAAAAAAGGACGAATGACTAAGCGATATACGAGCGCAGTTTGGGCACATAGGTACGCGATACGGGCACCATTGTGGTACATTTTCCCATCTTCAACTGATAACCGTTTGAGTTACCCTGTGCTGAAGTGATATTGTTCAGGTTGACCACAAACGAGCGGTGACATTGGAAGATGTTCTGGTAGGCCTGCAAGTCGTCGAGCACGGCAGCCAACGTGGTGTGCAGTTCGATGGTCGTCAGCTGTCCCTCTTTCATGTAGCATATTGCTACATTGTTCTTCTGCGCCTCCACATACAGCAGGTCGTTGATGGGCAGCTGCAGGTCGTTTCCTCTCACGTTTGTGTCGTGGATGGTTACGGTTATGTCGTTCTGCTCCTCAGTTGTTTTGTTGAACAGCGCTTCCAGTTGATTGCGCAGATAGCGATAGTAGTTCAGCCCCACAGAACAAATGGTAACAAACATACCGATAATCAGTGTCCAGTAGAGAAACATCAGAAGCAGGCTTAGCGTAATCGAAAAACGGAACATCACGGAGAATACCAGAAAGTTGCAGACGCCGATGAATAACACCATCACCAATATCGTTAGTGCCTCATGCCAGATTCGCCAAGGCACCACATGCTGATGTAGGGGGCGCTCAGCCAGTCCTGTCAGCAGACAGCAGCCAAAGGTAACCATGCCAAACAGCAGCGATACCAACAGCTTGTTGCCCTGATACATGCTGAATCCGAAGGGCTGCAACAGGTAGAGAATCAGAAATACGATGCCACTATATATGCAGCAGTCTCTTAGCCAGTGACTGCTCATCGGAAACGGATATTTACGCGATAGTATAGACATACAGTTGATTTCTCCCTATTTTCTCTTTTGCGATGCTGCAAAGATACTATTTTTTCGTTAATTGTAACACGCGAATTGCGAAAATGTTGCAAATTTGGAATGCTTTTTTCTGTGATGTGTTTGAAAGAACGTATGCCTGAAGACAAAATGAAAAGAGGACAACATCCGTGATGGGATGCCGTCCTCTCCAACGCTTACACACAAATTTCCTTAGTAAATATTTATTTCTCCTTATTTTTCAATGCGTCGATAATCGTGTCCAGTTCGCTGGCGAAATTCTGGTAGTCGCCCATCTGGAACGGACATGCACTGAGTTCTTGACGCATACCGGCAGGAATGATTTCATAGGCTTCTTCTTCCATTTCCTTGCCTTTCATTGTAAGGCTGACAATCTGCTGACGCTTGTCTTCCTCCCCCTTTTTGCGCACAACTATTCCTTGTTTCTCCATTCGCTGGAGTAGGGGGGTGACGGTGTTGGTCTCTAACAGCAGTCGTCGGGCGATGTCGTTCACAGGCTGACAGTCCTTCTCCCAGAGCACCATCATCACGAGGTACTGTGGGTAGGTGATGCCCAACTTGTTGAGCAGCGGTGTGTATGCCTGTGTAATCAGTCGCGTCGCTGTATAGAGGCGAAAGCAAACCTGATTGTCAAGTTGTAATTCTGCGTGCATAAAATTGCGTTATGTCGTTTGCGATGCAAAGGTACGGAGAAAAATCTATATCGCAAGCGATTTATCCTAATTTTTAAGTATGTTTAACAATAAATCGCGTGCGATATTCTTAGCCCATCACTACGTCAAGCACCATCATCAGCACGAATCCTACGGCAAAGCCGATAGTGCTGAGATTGCTGTGTTGACCGCTGGAGGCCTCGGGGATAAGCTCCTCTATTACCACATAGAACATGGCGCCTGCGGCAAAGGCCAGCATATAGGGCAGTATGGGCATCAGTAGCGATGCCAATAATAATACGGCGAGGGCTCCTATGGGTTCGACGGCTCCGCTCAGTGAACCGATGACGAACGACTTCCACTTGGAGTTGCCTGCTGCCCGCATGGGCATAGAGATAATGGCGCCCTCGGGTATGTTTTGAATGGCGATACCCAGCGAGACGGCAATGGCACTGGTCAGCGATATATTCGATATGCCACTTTCAGCGCCAGCAAAGACCACACCCACCGCCATACCTTCTGGCAGATTGTGGATAGTGACGGCCAGCGCCAACATGGCGGTCTTGGAGAGGTGTGAGCGCATACCCTCTGGCTTATCAGTACCGATATGCAGGTGGGGCGTCACCTCGTCAATCATCAGCAGGAAGCCCATGCCCAGTAAGAACCCTACGGCGGCAGGCACTACCGCCCATCGTCCGCTGTCCTCTACCATCTCCATGGATGGTATCAGCAGCGACCATACTGATGCTGCCACCATCACGCCTGAGGCAAAGCCCAGCAGCGTTTTTTGCAGACGAAGCGACATTTCTTCCTTCATCAGAAAGACGAATGCCGCTCCGAGCATAGTTCCCAAAAGGGGTATGAGTAATCCGATGATTAAGACCATAGGCTTTTTCTTACATCATTGCGGTAAGGAAGTTCTCATAACCCAACTTGTCGATGTAGTTGAGATACTGAGCCTCCCAAGCCATGTGCTCCTTCTCACCGTCAATCCATTTCTCGATGAGCTTCTTGGTGGGATAGTCGTCCTTGAAAGCCTCTGCTAACTCACTCAGCATCTTAATTGCAGTCGGCTCATAGTCCGTCTCAATCTGCTGCTTGGGATCGTCGTAGAAGGGGAACTCTACAGTCTTCATAGCCTCCTGCAGATCAGCAGGCTTGCAGCCAAGCTCAACCAGACGGTTCAGCACCTCTTCGGCCTCGTCCCACTCCTCTTCAGCTTCTTCCTTCCACTTGTCAGCCAACTTGTTCCAGCCATTCAGGCGGTCATAGGCCGAGAAGGCAAAGTGTTGCTTACTGTTTCCAAACCAAATTGCACCAAGCTGTGCAAACTGCTTCAAAGCTTCTTCTTTAGTCATAATTGTTGTTTTTAGTAAATGAATATTGGTAATTATAATGTCATTAGAATAAACTGACGGAAATCGTCGAGGTCTTGTTTGTTGGGATGTCCTATGTGAATGGGGCCCATAGAACCTCTACATGTAAACTCCTGCTCAGAGACTGTGATACCCCTTGCCTGGAGCATCTCACGCATCTGTGGCACAGGCGACTTGATGATGGCACTTGAACCAAAGCAGACAACACGCTTCACCATGTCGGGAGTAAGCGTATTAATCAACTCCACGATGCTGTTGTCTACCTTTCCTAAGAAGACACCGCTACCTAAATAAAGCGTATCAACAGGTTCTTCCAGACGAACAGTTGCCAGTTCAGGACGAGTATTGGTAAGCTCGCCTACGATGTTGGCCATTTTTGTAGTATGACCAAACTTACTGTAATAACGTATTGCTGTTTTCATTTATTGTTTGTTTAGATGATCATTTCCTCTATTTCTTCTCTGTGCTCGAAGAGTGTACATCCGCCGGTATGTTCCCAACCGAGGGCCTTGGCGGCACGAATCTTGCGAAAGAGGGGAGACTGCAGTGCCTTTCTCAGACCCATCTCTGCTACATTGCTGTCACTGAACGGTGAGAACGGGCAGGGCTCTGCCGAACCGTCGGGACCGATGTGGAAGAAACCACGTCCTGAGGCCAGACAACCGCCGAGCGCTTTCTCGTCGCCAGGGAATGACAGGAAGATGATGTCTGCATAGGCATTGCGACGCTCCACCAAGATGGCTTCCATCTCTGCCACCTCTTTGTCGCCAAAGGCCAGATGCTCAGTACCTGCCTCCGTTGGCACGTACTCTATATAAAACACTATCTTGCAGCCGTATCCTCTCAGTGTGTCAATGAAGTCGGGCGAGGTGACAAGATGGTAGTTCTCGGTGGTTACCGTGATGCTGGTGCCAAAGAAGAGGTCTTCCTCCTTCAGCATCTCCATCGACTGCATGGCACGCTTGAATACTCCCTGACCTCTTCGCTCGTCAGTACCCATGGCCGTACCTTCAATGCTGATGATGGGCACCATGTTGAGATGATCCTTCAGGAACTTCATGTAGGAAGGACCGATGAGCGTACCGTTGGTGAAGATGGGGAATATCATGTCTTTCACCTCAGCAATCTTCTCCAGGATGTCCTTTCTCATGAATGGCTCGCCACCGGCAATCAGAGAGAAGTTGATGCCCATGTCGGCTGCTTCGGTGAAGATGTCTTTCCACTGTTCAGGAGCCAGCGTTGTTTTCTGATTGGCAGCCTCGTCCTCGGCGATGCCGTTGCTGCGGGCGTAACAGCCCTTGCAGTGCAGATTGCAGGTGGTAGAGATGCTGCTGATAAGGAATGGCGGCACCTCCAGTTCTTCCTGCTCCAGCATCTTTCTACGTCGTTTCTCCGACTTCTGAAAGAGAGTCTGCATGCGGTAGGCAAACTTTGCTTCACGAGGATTTGATAGCACACTCTTATAAGCTTTCGCCATAATGTTGCGGATGCTATTGCTCATGTAAGCTCCTAAGTCAAGTGTTACGCTCTTTGCCATATGTCAGTCTACTATTATCTATTTGTTTTTAAGCGAGCATAGCCTCTACATCCTTCTCAAAGTCCTTCGGATCGGTGGTGGGCGCATAGCGCTTGATGGTCTCGCCATCCTTTGAAATCAGGAACTTGGTGAAGTTCCACAGTATGTCGCTATCCTTCTCCACCGTCTTGCTCAGTTTCTTCAAGAGCACGCGCATTGCCTTAGCCTTTACCCCAATATATTCCTCGGAGGGAGCCTGTGTTTTCAAGTATTCAAAGATAGGTTCTGCGGCAGATCCGTTCACGTCGGTCTTCTTCATAATCTGGAAGCTCACGCCGTAGTTCAGCTGGCAGAATTCCTCAATCTCTCCGTCGCTACCCGGGTCCTGTTCCTTAAACTGGTTGCAGGGAAAGCCGATGATGACCAGACCCTGGTCCTTGTACTTTTGGTTCATTTCCTCCAGTCCTGCAAACTGAGGAGTGAAGCCACACTTACTAGCGGTGTTGACAATCAGCAGCACCTTACCCTCGAACTGAGTGAAGTCCAGTTCTTTGCCTCTGCTCGTCAGAGCCTTGAAATCATAAATCTTTGTCATACCTTATTAATTTATCATTAGTGTTTGTTTTGTACCGTTTATATCGTTTGCGATGTTTCTGAGTGCAAAGATAAATAGTTTATTTTATATCGCAAGCGATTTACTCAAATATTTAAACATGTTTAACAATTAGTCGTGCGCGATATTTATGGGTGACGGTGCACAGGGGGGGACAGTCCCCCTGTGCACCGTCACCCACGGACAACGCCATAGTAGAGCGTGTGAACGGAATCCTCAAGACAGAGGTAATCTATCGAGAACATCGCTTCAAGAGCCTGCAGGATGCCTTAGAGCGTATCCAGCGCTTCATTCTCTTCTATAACGAACGGCGTCCGCACTCCAGCATCGGCATGAAGGTGCCATCGCAGGCACACAGCGAGTATGGACCGCAAATACGCATGTGGTAGTCAACTAAATTTGTACGAAGTCAACAAAAACAGATGAAGAG
>JAILMS010000057.1 GCA_024692385.1 Prevotella sp.
CCCATTGGTGCCGTAGTAGTATGTCAAGACAGAGTCATAGCGCGCGCCCATAATTTGACAGAGACGCTCAACGACGTAACTGCCCATGCCGAGATGCAGGCCATCACGGCAGCGGCCAACGAATTAGGTGGCAAGTACCTCGCCGACTGCACCCTCTACGTCACTGTAGAGCCCTGCACCATGTGTGCCGGAGCCCTTGGCTGGAGTCAGATACCCCGCATTGTCTATGGCTGCCGTGACGAGAAGCGTGGCTACACCGACTATGCCCCCCACGCCCTGCATCCCAAATGCGGCGTCACTGGTGGCGTACTCGAAGACGAGTGCCGCCAGCTGATGCAAGAGTTCTTTAAAAGCAAGCGATAGCTTTCCAAGAAATCGCTTTCACCTTCACAAATATCTGCCAATCCCTTTATTTATTAAGGTTTGCGCATGTTCCATGCGCGCGTAGGGGCCAGAAAGGTTTCACATCGCTTTCACAAAAACGAGTATCAGCATCTGTGAAAGCGATGTGAAACATTATTGAGCCCAAAACACTTGGAAAGCCCAGTACACGGGCAGTTGTGAAAGTGAAAGCGATTTTTATGAAAGGTTCTACGCACGTTGCGTGCGCGCATGCGCACGAGACAGCCCATCCCATCTCCATATTAGCCATTCCCATTGCTGTATTAGCTACTCTCAGTGACGAGATAGCTGTTCCCGCTTGCGACTACAGCTAATACAGAAAAAAGTGGTACCACTTTTCAGAAAGTCGTACCACTTTTTCACGTATACAGCTGTCTCGTTACCGGCAGACCAACTATCCCCCAAAGACGAGGCAAAAAAACGGGAGGCTATGCCTATTGGCATGCCTCCCGAATGGATTGGTTATAATAAGATTGGATTATTATTTTACCAACTTAGCGTTCTTGAGAGTATGCTTCGGCTGAAAGCGCGAAGGCAACTTATGACGCTTGAACATTGACTTCAAACCACTCTTGTGCTTAATAGCCTTCTTAGGAGCTGAAGCTGCTGCATCATTCAGCACGAAGGTCTCAGAAATAAGTCCTAAACCAACACCTGCTTCTGGAATGTAGTATGAGCCACAGAACTCATAGGTTTTCTTTTCTTCATCATATTCGCCCAGATAGTTGGTGTAATTAGGGTTGTATGCTTCCAAGTCGAGGAAGTAAACATCACCATAACCGTCTTCTGTATAGCCAGTAAACTGGTTAAAGCGAATCTTACCGTCCTCACCGATATTAAACTTCAAGCCATCCTCAGAATCACCCCAAGGCTTGAGAATAAACTGCTCAGGAAGTTCGTTACACTGATAGAGTGTAGCGTTTTCTGTACCCTCATAAAGACTACCACCATTATCTGACAATGCTGCAACACCATAGGTATAAACGCCCTTACCAACCTCACTCCATGACAGGTTAGCCAACGTCTCAATAGCTGCACCATATTCGATATCGCCCTTCTTGTTCTGGAAGACAATCTTCAGGCTGATAATAGCATCAGTAAAGGTAGAGCCACCGGCAGAAATCTTACCATAGACATCCTCACCAACAGCCTGGAAGCCAAGAGCCTGAGTCTCATAACCCTCGATAACCTTTACCTCACCGTCCTTCACGCCGAAGAAGATGTCGCTTCCGTCAGCATAAGGAGCCTCAATCTTATAAACAGTACCATAGAGATCTGCGAAACGGGCGTAGCAACCAGGATTAGCAGCCTCAATATCAGCTTTAGCGACTCCCTTATAGAGTGTAATATCATCCTTTGTAGTACCTAACTTCTCAGAGATGAAAGCACCAGTAAATACTTTCTCCCATGTAAAGTCATTATTCTTGATAGAAGCAGTGTACAAGTCGAGGTCAGGATTGATGACCAGTTTGAACTGACCAGCGGATGCAGCATACAAGCCATTGTCATTGTAATCAGCCATGCTACGAAGGATAGCACCTACAGGGAAGGTAATTACACCATTTGCATAAGTACCATAATTACCCTCAGCATCAGAAGCACGATCTTGCGACAGACGCAATCCAGCAACATCCCAAATACCAAACATTCCATAGCCCCAATCAGAACCAAGTTCACAGCGTGAAGGCATATAGACCTTGGCAGGATTGGTAGCATCAATGATGATATTGTAGTTCTTGCTATAATCGAAGCAATCCTCACGGGTCACACCTGCTCCCTGCCATTCAGCACCAACTGCCGACTCAGGATCATTATATGGATAGTGGTAATCATAAGTATTGACAAGACGGAAGTATCCAGGTCGATCATCACGCTCCTGTAGACGAGTCGGGAATTCCAAATTATCACCACCGAACCAACTACCGCAGACGATGTCAGTATACATTGCCCAGCCTTCAACTTTATTGCCAGCCTCGTCATAGTAGAAGCCTACATCGTTCCACTTCACGCGAGTTACAGAGAAGTCGTGGGTGATACCTTTAGAATACTTAGACACATAAGCAGGATCGTTCAGAACCACCTGCAGCTGATAAGGAGTACCTACCTCAGCCTTGGGGAAGTTAACAGTAAGAGTAGTCTCGTCGGCACCATCAGCAAATTCTGCCTTACCTACCTCGAAGACGTTGTCGGTATTCTTGGTAACCGCGAAAGAAACGCTCAAAGCACCAGTGGTATTCTTACGCTTTACGGCAATAGTTGCCGTAGTAGGATCTACTGGGTCAAGCTCTATTGATGCGCTAGACGTGGGGAAGTAGACATCGGCATAGTTCTCAGCAGCATCCCAAGCGCCACGTCCGTCGTATTCGTACTTGTCTGAGCAGGATACAGCAGTAAGAGCTACTACACCTGCCAGAAGCGAATAGGCATATTTAAATATATTCTTCATATTTTCTTTCTTTAATCAGTTATTTAACC